>JAJBVP010000227.1 GCA_020859755.1 Bacteroidales bacterium
AACAACTTTGAGGCTTATGCCTCGTGAACTTTAAAAATTTACCGAAGTATTGTTTCATCCTTTTATCTTTTTATCCTTTAAAGGAGAAAAGGAGTGAAGGAGTAAAGAGGGGCTGTTCCTTTAGAAGGTGAGGTGGAGGGAGGCTCTGACGCCGAATCGGTCGATGCCGGGGTTGTGGCGGTAGGTGAGACGCCACACGAAGTCCACGCGGAATATCCTCAATATGTTGTCGATTCCAGCGGCCGCTTCCATATAGGGGGTGTCTCCCAGGCGCTGAGTGTGGGAGATCTCGGGGAAGCGATACAGGTTGTCGTGGAATCGCGGGTCGTTCTTCATGCTCAGATTCCCAACAAATCCGCGGAATTCCAGCACTTCCCTCAGTTTCAGTTTCTTGAAATAAGGGATGTAATTGAACAACGCTCCGTTGAGCCAGTAGGTGATGTCCCACGAAGCATAGCTGTCGAGCACGAATTCCAAAGGATTCAACAACGGGAACGTCTCAGGTTGGATAAGGTAGGTGATATTGGCAGCCGGGATGATAAGATTGGGGTAGGGGGCTTGGTTCCACACATGGGCACCCTTGACCACGCAATCCACGTACCCCCATGCCGACAGCCATATGCGCTTGAAGACCGACGCCTCGGTGCGGTTGATAGTCCACGCCGACCCGAATAGGCGTTGCGGCCCGAACGTGTGGCGCAAAGTGAACACCGGCGCGTCCATATTCAACGGCAGGCGCTCGGTTTTGCCCTGATAGAATTTCTCCCCGGGGGCATAGCGTATCTGCAGGTCGAATGTCGTCTGGTCGTACTTCCAGCGTGGCGTGCCGTAGGCGTCGAGGAACGGCATCTGCTCGGTGGCCTCTTGGCGAGTCCAGCGCATGCCGGCGGTGAACGAGAGGTTGTTCTCAAGTTCCCATACCCATTCCAGTTCTCCCTGGCGACGGTAAGTCATCTGGTTGTTTTTCATGCGCGTGAACGACGAGAAGAGCATGTCGAAATTGGAGTAATAGCTTTGGCTCTGGCCGATTTCATCGACGTCGTAGCTATAACGGGCCTTGATTGACTGCACGGGAAACTCGCGGGCATGGTACTCTTTGTCGCGGAACGAGTATTCCAGTTCCCCGCTGTACTTCCACTTGTGGTCCTTGGTGCCCCAAGCGCCGTAGCCCCTTGCGAACCATCGCTTGCTCAACTGTGCCGTGGTCAAGCCCCCCAATTGCAGGCGCACGCCCTCCACCGAGTTGCCTGAAATGAACTCCTCAATCGGGCCTATTTCAACCTTGTCCTTAGGCATATGCACATAGCCCGAGGCAAGGAGCTTGATGGTCTTTTCCGTCCAGTAGTACAGGGGCACTTTGCGAAACTGCGCCATCAACGAGTCGACGCTCCCCTCACCACGGCTCATGGCGATCGTGCGCTCCCCTTCCCACCATTGCTCGTCGCGCTGCTTTGCCTCCGGCACTACCAACTCCTTGCCCAGGAAATCGAATACCGTTACATCCTGAGGCTGCTCGAAATCATGGTCGCGGTAGGCTGTGGAGCGGCGCACGTAGATGCCGGGAGTGCCCGGCAGGATCTTGAACTCGACGGTAAGGTCGTCACGGGTTTTCAATCGTGAGCCGTCGTCGGCGCGCTCATAATCCTGTGTGATATGCAACGCTTCCAGGAAGTTGACGTTGACATCGTGGGGCATGCGCATCTCCACGCGGCGAATGAACATCGTGGTGTCGTTTTCGGGTACAAATACCCTACCGATGAATCCCATCATCGCCTGGTTGTGAGGGGCGAAACTGAGCACGATACACCGCTCCGAGCCTAATTGGACGGTGTCGGTGAGGTAGAACTTGTAGAAATCGGTGGCCAGGCGTCCCAGGGGGCTTACAAATCGGTTCTGAAGAAGGGTGATATCGTTCTGGTACAGGTCGATCTCGCGGAACACGTCCTCAAACATCTGCTGCACGTTTTCCTGATTGGACATCACATCGTCCACGCCCGCGCGCTGCAACGCCTTCACCACCTCCTTCTCCGATTCCGGCTCGTGGCGATAATGCACATCCGACCGCTTTTCCCTTACCATCAGCGGCAGGATCGGACGCCCCGACACCTCGGAGGTGTCGACATGCTCTTTGAGAAATGGGAATTTCTTTTCCAGCCAATCGTCAGGCTCCACGTTGAAGTCGTTGATGGCCGTCACCAGGCGCTCGTATTTCGAGTAATTGTAGTAAGGGTGACGCCGCGGATTGGTCAAGTCCTCGGCCGAGCGGATTTTCTCCACAAATGCCACGGCGGGGTTGTTTTTCTTGCTATATTTCTCCTTTTTGCGCTTGACGGTGACCTCTTGGAGGGCTACACCCGTGGGAGCCAGCTCTACACGCAATGACGTTTTGCCGCGAGGAGAGGTAACGGTTTTGGTGGTGTACCCCATGGCTTGCACCTGCACGGGAGCGTCCTTGGCAGGGTTGACGAAAACCAAGGCGCGTCCTTGCTCGTCGGCTAACAAGCCGCCTTGACCGTCCACAAGCATCACGGCCGCGTAGGGCACAGGCTCGCCGCTTATACTGTCGACAACCTCCACCCTCACTCGCGCTCGCTGCTGTCCTTGCCCCTGAGCCTCAAAGCCCAAGGCGCACAACAAAGTCACGACAATAAAGGATATATAATAATGTAAGCGTTGCAAACTTTATCTAATTTACGTCCATCGGGTATTGGAAACCCAAATTTTTCAATTAATTTCGCGAATATACAACAAATTCGCCATTATGGGAGTTGAGATAGAGCGAAAATTTCTTGTCAAGGACAATAGTTATAGACAATTGGCCAACGGTAAGCGTGAGATAGCGCAATGGTATCTCTCGCGCGATCCCGACCGCACCGTGCGCGTGCGCCAAGCCGACGGCCGCGCCTGGCTCACCGTCAAAAGCCGTAACCATGGAGCGTCGCGTGGAGAGTGGGAGTGGTCGGTTCCCTACGATGAGGCTGAAGATCTGAAACCTCTGGCTATGGGCAACGTCATCGAGAAGACTCGCTGGATAGTCCCCATTGGCGGCTTCATATGGGAGGTCGACGAGTTCCACGGCTGTCACCAGGGGCTGGTAGTGGCTGAGATAGAGCTTCCCTCCACCGACACCCGCTTCACCCTCCCCTCGTTCATCTCCAAGGAGGTAACCGGCGATCCGCGCTACTATAACTCCAATCTGTGAGGGAGTTGTTGGTTGAGGGTGTTTTAAGGGTTTAAGGGTAAGGATTTAAATCTTTAAATCGTTAAATCCTTAAAGGAGGAAAGGAGGAAAGAGGAAAGAGAGGGGGAAGGTGTTTTTTTGCTGGTGGGTTGAACCTTTTTAGGTGACAAGTGTTGTTAATTACAGATACATTAGTTTGAGTCAAAAAAGCTAATAGATCCGTTATTATCTACTAATTTCCTATCACTCAAAGCTTCTATCACCGCCATGACTACTCCTCAATTGCTTCCTCCCGTAATCAATGAAGGCGTTACCGTTAAGCAAGCCCTCAGCCGCCGCCACACATCGCGACAATTCTCCTCTGAGCCCCTCTCCATCAAAAACCTCAGCGAGTTGCTGTGGGCAGCTTACGGTGTCAACCGACCCTCAACCGGCAAGCGCACAGCCCCCTCGGCTTGCGGCGTTTATCCCTTGGAAATCTACGTGGCTCTCGCCCAAGGCGTGTATCATTACGAGTCTAAGACCCAAACACTTACCCCTGTCGTTGAAGGCGACGTGAGGGCCAAACTCGGCACTCAGGATTTCGTGGCCACGGCTCCCTGCAACCTTATCGTGATGAGCAATTACGACCGTTTCCACACAGGCGATGACGAGCTTGACGCCCTGATGAAAGGTCACGAGGCAAGCCTGTCGGCTCTCGACGCCGGAGCTGTCACCGAAAACGTTTACCTCTACTGCACTTGCGCCGGCATCAACGTCGTTGAGCGCGCGTCGGCCGACGAGGATACCATCAAGGCCACCCTCGGCCTGGGACAGCAACACCATTTCGTTGTGGCCATGACAATGGGCTACCCTCCAGTTCCCCCGGCCCCGCATTTCAGCTGATGGCCCAGGATATCAGGCTGCCTAAAGGAGGAAAAGATTAAGGATAAAGACTCTAAAAACGATATTATTATGAAATCGGTTGAAGATACACTACTGGATCGCCGCAGCATACGTCGCTATGAGCGCGAGAAAATCAGCGACGAGGCGATGCACCTGATTTACGACGCCATCCGCAATACTCCCACGAGCTACAACGGCCAGCAATACTCAGTGATCGACATCACCGACCAGGAGCTAAAGGAACGACTCTACGAGGTGGTGGGCGCCAAGCAGATAAAGACTTGCAACCACTTCCTGCTCTTCTGCGCCGACTATAACAAAATCACCCGGCTGGCCGAGGCCAAAGGAGTGGATATGCCCCGGTTCACAGGCACGTTGGATGGCGTGGTCGTGGGCGTGGTCGACGCCACGCTGGCGATGATGAGCGCTCTGGTGGCCGCTGAATCACTGGGCCTGGGCACTTGTTGCATTGGCTATGCCCGCACGGCGTCGCCCGAGGGGGTGGCCAGGATGTTGGAGCTGCCTAAGGGAGTGTTTGCCGTGTGCGGCCTGGCCTTGGGTATCCCACGCGAGATGCCCGACAAGAAACCCAAGCAGCCATTATCGTTGCTCATCCACCACAATCTTTATCGGCAGGACGACATGACCCAGGAGCTGAAGGATTACGACGCCACGGTCACCCGCTACAACGCCACCCGCGCTGGCGACAAGACCGACAATGATTGGTGTGACCACATCATCTCCTATTACCGCGAGGCGATGCATTACGACATGCTTCAGGCCCTCGCCCGCCGCGGCTTCGACATCACCTCATAGCATCCAAGGAGCGTGGGCACCTCTGCCCCCCGCGCAACCCGTCACAGCCTCGCCCGCGCGTAAAAAAACCGAGGAGCCCCTCTCTTCCTTCTGGCAGGGCTCCTCGTTTAGGATCAATAGGTTAGGTTTTTGGATAGATCTGTATTAGTTTTAAGGTTGTTTTATGATTGGTCAGGATAGATAGATCATAGTGCAATTAGCTTGTAGGGTTTAAAATTTCATCACGCTGCAAAGGTAAGGGCAAAAATTCACCCACAAAGCAATATGACATAAATTTGTAACTGAAAATATGTTATTAAATCATAATGAAAGTTATTCAACAAATTCCGTGCCGATTCTTTCGATTGACGCGGAAAATTTGTAAATTCGCGGTTGCTTAGCCCCCCTCTTTCCTCCTTTCCTCCTTTCCTCCTTTAAAGGAATAAAGGAATAAAGGATGAAAGGGCTTAAAACTGAATACTGAAAACTAAAAACCAAAATTATATCAAATGACACTCGACAATTACAACTTCGCTGGCAAGAAAGCGATTGTGCGCGTTGACTTCAACGTGCCCTTGGATGAGAACGGCAAAATCACCGACGACACCCGTATCCGCGGCGCTCTCCCCACCCTCAAGAAAATCCTCGAGGACGGCGGCTCGCTGATCATCATGAGCCACATGGGCAAGCCCAAAGGCAAGGTTAACCCCAAGTTCTCCCTCGCCCAGATCAAGGACGACGTGGCCAAAGCCCTGGGCCGCGACGTGAAATTCGCCGAGGATTGCGCCAACGCCGCTGAGGCCGCTGCCAATCTCAAGCCCGGTGAAGTGCTCCTGCTCGAGAACCTCCGCTTCTATCCCGAGGAGGAGGGCAAGCCCGTGGGCATCGAGAAAGACGATCCCGCATACGAGGCCGCCAAGAAGGACATGAAGGCGCGCCAGAAAGAGTTTGCCAAGAAACTCGCTTCCTACGCCGACGTTTACGTCAACGACGCCTTCGGCACCGCTCACCGTCGTCACGCGTCCACCGCTGTTATCGCCGACAACTTCGACGCCGACAACAAGATGCTCGGCTACCTCATGGAGAAAGAGGTGAAGGCTGTCGACAACATTCTCAGCGACATCAAGCGCCCCTTCACCGCTATCATGGGCGGCTCCAAGGTGTCCACCAAGATCGGTATCATCGAGAACCTGATGGACAAGGTTGACAACTTGATCCTGTGCGGTGGCATGACCTACACCTTCGCCAAGGCACAAGGCGGCAAGGTGGGCGACTCCATCTGCGAGAACGACAAGCTCGGCCTCGCCCTCGACATCATCAAGAAAGCCAAGGAGAAAGGCGTGAACCTCGTGCTCGGCACCGACTGCATCGCAGCCGACTCCTTCTCCAACGACGCCAAGACAATGGTGTGCTCAGCTATGGACATCCCCGATGGATGGGAAGGCTTGGACGCAGGCCCCGAGACCCGCAAGGCATTCCAGGACGTGATCCGCACAGCCAAGACCATCCTCTGGAACGGCCCCGCTGGCGTGTTTGAGTTTGACAACTTCACTGGTGGTTCCCGCGCTATCGCCGAGGCTATCGTTGAGGCTACCAACAACGGCGCCTTCTCCCTCGTGGGCGGTGGCGACTCGGTGGCTTGCGTCAACAAATTCGGCCTTGCCGACGAGGTATCCTACGTGTCCACCGGTGGCGGCGCTCTTCTCGAGGCCATCGAGGGCAAGGTGCTCCCTGGCGTTGCAGCCATCAAGGGCGAATAACCACAACACCCCCGAGATTCCCGATCCCCAAAATACCAAAAGAGCTGGCTCCTCGAGCCGGCTCTTTTGCTGTGTAAAGGATTGCGCCACGGTCCAGAAGCGTCGGCCGATGCCTAGGCGCGCCGACGTTCGGCTCCCCACATCAACGTGAGTAACCCAGTTCTGGCGAGAGCCGGGCCGCCCGGACGCGCATACGTTACCGAGCTTGGGCGACAGCCTGGGCCACCCTTTGCCCGTCGATGGCGGCCGAGACGATGCCTCCGGCGTAGCCAGCACCCTCGCCGCATGGGTACAGACCCGGGTGTTGTGGATGGGCCAGTGTCTCAGGGTCGCGGGTGATGCGCACGGGTGATGACGTGCGCGTCTCGCATCCGATCAATGTGGCCTCAGGCGACAGGAAACCCTTGTACTTCTTGCCGAAGTCGCGGAATCCCTGTTGCAGGCGCTTGGCGATAGGCTCGGGCAGCAATTGGTCGATGCGTGCCGGATGAATCCCTGGAGCATAAGAGGTGGAAGGCAGGGAAGTGGAAGGCCGCGAGTTGACAAAATCGGTCATGCGTTGTGCGGGAGCGTTTTGGCTCTTGTCGGATTCGTCGTAGAAAGCCCGCTCGATGCGTTCCTGCATCTGCAGCATGCGCAGCGGGTCGTCGCCTGGCACGTCCTCGGGCAGCACCTCCACTACCATGCCCGAATTGGCCCATTTGGTACCGCGATTGGAGGGCGACATGCCGTTGACAGCCTGTTGGTAGGGACCTGAGGCCGATGGGATAATGAAGCCGCCTGGACACATGCAGAACGAGTAGACGCCGCGCCCGTCAACGCGCGTCAACATCGAGTATTCAGCCGGTGGTAGATACTTTCCCCGCCCGTTGGGATTGTGGTATATAACGCGGTCGACAAGTTGCTGGGGATGTTCCAACCTTACACCCACGGCCAGACCTTTGGCCTCCAGGGGAATGCGCTGGGCGTCCAATTGACGGTACATATCGCGTGCCGAGTGACCAGTGGCGAGTATTACTGGCCCTTGATACTCTAATCCGTCGGCAGTTTCCACTCCTTTTACCTGGCCTTTTTCGTCCATAATCAGAGCGGTGACTCGCGAGCCAAAATGCACCTCACCGCCGTGGCTCAGGATGGTTTGGCGAATGTTGGAGATCACCCCGGGCAGCCGGTCGGTACCGATATGGGGATGGGCATCCACAAGGATGTCGGCCGAAGCCCCGTGCTGGTGCAGGATGTTGAGAACCTCCTCGACCGAACCGCGTTTCTTGGAGCGCGTGTAGAGCTTTCCATCGGAGAAAGCTCCCGCGCCCCCCTCGCCGAAACAGTAGTTGGAATCGGGGTCAACCTCACCTTCGCGATTGATCATCGCCAAATCCTTGCGGCGCTCGTCGACGGCCTTGCCACGCTCAAGCACGATCGGTTTCAAGCCCAATTCGATAAGCCTCAGAGCCGCGAAGAGTCCGGCCGGGCCCGCGCCCACCACTACTACCTGGGGCGCCTGGTGAACGTCCTTGTAGTCGGGTAGGGGGGCCTTGGGGGTATCCTCCCGCTGGTCGATATGGACGTCGACCGTGAGGTTGCCCATCACCTGACGCTGTCGGGCGTCGATGGAGCGTCGACGTATCTCCACGTGGGCGATACGGTTAATGTCGATACCCAGATGGGTCGACAGATAGGCCTTGAGCCTCAAATCATTGTATGCCTCCTCGGGCTTTACCCTTATCTGCTCGGTCCTAAGCATTGTAAGTTTTTAGTAGTTAGAAGTTTTTAGTAGTTAGAAGAATTTTTAGAGAATCCAAGGATGGGTTAATCGAAGGGGCTGATTTCTTATCAGTGGGAGCAGATTTCTTGTAATTACTACTAACTACTATCTCCTACTAACTCCATCGTTAGATCAAGCCTACAATTTCGTTGATGTCGCTCACGCCGTGACGCTGGCAATAGTCGTCGATGCCGTCAATCACTTTCATGGTCACGGTGGGGTCGATGAAATTGGCTGTACCGATCTGCACGGCACGCGCTCCGGCGAGCATAAACTCGATAGCGTCGGTGGCGGTGGTGATGCCTCCCAGGCCGATCACGGGGATCTTCACAGCGTGGGCCACTTGCCACACCATGCGCAGGGCAACGGGCTTCACCGCTGGCCCCGACAATCCACCTGTAATGGTCGATAGGCAAGGGCGTTGGCGCTCAGCGTCAATGGCCATTCCCAGCAGGGTGTTGATTAGCGACACCGAGTCGGCGCCCTCGGCCTCGGCCGCCAGAGCAATCGAGGCGATGTCGGTGACGTTGGGCGACAACTTGATGATCATCGTGCGCGGGAAAGCCTCTCGGCAAGCTCGCGTCACCTCGGCGGCTCCCTGGCAAGTGGTGCCGAAGGCCATGCCTCCCTGCTTCACGTTGGGGCACGAGATATTGATCTCCACTGCCGCAACCTTGTCGAGAGGAGCAAGTCGCTCACACACTTCCACGTAATCCGATAGCTTAGCCCCCGACACGTTCACCACCATCTTGGAGTCGATATCCTTGATCGTGGGGTAGATATGCTCGATGAAATAGTTGACACCCTTGTTTTGCAATCCCACGGCGTTGAGCATGCCCGACGGCGTCTCGGCCATGCGGGGGTAGGGGTTCCCCTCACGAGCGTTGAGGGTGGTGCCTTTTACGATGTAGCCACCGAGGCGGTTGAGGTCGATCAGGTCCTCAAACTCTACGCCGTAGCCGAATGTTCCCGAGGCGGTCATCACCGGATTCTTCAGGCGCAATTGGCCTATTTTTACTTCAAGCTTTACCATAACGTTATTCTTGCCACAGGAGTTGGTTAATGTTGAAAACGGGACCTTCGGTGCACACGCACACATTGCCCTTTATCGTAGGCTCGACGCAGCACAAGCATGCTCCCAGGCCGCACGCCATCATGTTCTCGAGCGACACTTGACACTCGGTGCCAGCCTTTGCGGCCAGTCGTGCCACGGCCTTCATCATCGGCATCGGGCCGCAGCAGTAGATCACTGGCCATTGCTGTTGCCATGCGGGATTGGCTGTGATCAAGCCTTTATGGCCCAATGTGCCGTCCTCGGTCGACACGTATACTTTTCCTATGGCTTCAAATTCGGGCAGACGCAGCACATCGTCCTTGGAGCGCGCGCCCAGCAAGAACGTAGGCTCGGCCCCCGACTCCTTCAGGCGTTTGCCCAGGTAGAGTAGGGGGGCCACGCCCACGCCTCCACCGGCAAGCAGGGAACGCCCCGGACGCAAGTCAAACCCATGTCCCAACGGCCCCAGAATGTTGAGCGAAGAGCCCACGGGCATGTCGCATAATCGGTCGGTGCCCTCCCCGGCGCGGCGTATGAGCAGCGATATGGAGTGGGCCGTGACATCATGCACCGAAATCGGGCGTCGCAGCAGCGTGTGGGGTGCGTCGGGTACCGCCACCTCCACGAATTGTCCCGGCTCCATCGGGGGCATCTCCGAGCCGTCGGCCGTTGCCAGCACCATCAGCGAATACGCCCGATGGATCGCCTCGTTGGCCACTATCTTGTAATCCTTCAAATATTTTTTGGTCATAATCTCTATAATGGAAGCAAGCCAGGGTGATGGCTTGTAGCTTTTATATTATAATGTGTGAATACCGATATTTCAATAATGTTTTACATCCACAAATATACGCGTTTTTCTCGAAACTCTACAATCCCGGGTTATTTTGGACACGCGACCGTAACAACCGATGCAGCCGCCGCGTCTGCTTGGAATACGACTGGAAGGTCAACGCCCCGCTTATCGCCCCGCTTAACAGCGGCACCGCCTTGGCCAACGCTCTGCCTCCCGTGCGAGCCGATATCTCCAGCCCAAGGCGCTTGGCTATCACCTCAACCGATTGGCCGATAACTTGTTTCGACAAGATGTTGCGAGCCACCTTTGTGGCTGTCTTGTCGGCGAACTGCGTGCTCACCATCATCACCTCGGCGGTCAACTCCGTCACTACAGCGTTTGCCTCCTCCACGCTGTTCATGGCCCCGATAAAAACGGTCAATACCAGCATGCCGTCGTCGGTAATCCCTCCCTCAGCGTCGAGCAGGTCGGGATAACCGTAAAGGTAGGCCAACTTCTGTCCCACGGTCACCACATGATAGTAATAGTTGACCAAATCGGCGGGTATAGAGGCCAGCATGGCCAATCCGCCGGGCAGACCGGTGAGGGTTGAAAGGGTGGTGACTTTGGTAGTGTGCCCACGGATCACCTTTCTCGCCTGACGCTCTATTTCGGCTATGGGAATTATCTCCAAGGGTGAAACGATAATTCTGGCTGGCTCGTCGGTGTCGTGCCCATACCAATTGGCGAACGACTCTCTCAAGAAATCATTCCTATTGATTTTCGCGCCTGGTATACGCAGGATGTTCAATAAAAATGTGCTCCAAACGTCGTTCATCTTTCTCTAAATTATTGGATTATTTGGATTGGAAGGTCGATGCGGGGAGACCGTCGTTGAGGGCTTGGAGGAGGGCTGAGGCATCCTTGTCGAGACCACTCTGTTGGAGCAGGCGTGCGCGGTCGACAAGAGCTGGGCGTTTCAATTCTCGACCAGGGAGTTCTTCGGCCATGATCAAGATCATATCGTTGGCGATAAGCGCGCTGTCGGGTTGGTTGAGCTGTTCAAAGGCCGATTGCAACGCTTGCAAGCACATGAGCCGGCGATCCATGTCCCGGGTTACCGCAAGCAGGCGTTTCGCATCGGGGAGCATTCGCTCAGGATCCTTGCTCTGGGTAGTAACCCGTAGGCGCATCTCGATCAACTCGGGCACCAGCATGGGGGGGAAATCAGGTTGTGCCTCAAGAGAATCCAGGAGCGTAAGGGCTTTTTTGAGTTTCCCCAACTCGAGCAGCCGCATTGCCTCGAGCATCTGGCAGTGATAGGCCTTCAATGGTTCACGGGATTGATACCACTGGGCAGCGTCGGCAAGCAAGGAATCGCCAGTCATTGGCACCCCTTGGCGATAATGGCCGACCGCGGTTTGATAGATCTCATCGGCTTGTGCCGCTTTGTCACGATGTCGACACCCCGAGAGTCCAGCGAGAATCCCCGAGGCCACGCATAATATAATGAAAAGTGAAGCAACCTTTCTCATAGCTTTCGCGAAGTTACGCAAAAATCCAAAGTTATCCAAAGGCCGTCCCGGGGTGATTCAATATCCTTCGCCAAGGCAAAAGTCAAAAGGCAAAAGTCAAAAGTCAAAAG
>JAJBVP010000194.1 GCA_020859755.1 Bacteroidales bacterium
GGCGTATCCAGTTTGGGCGGGGGCTGCCGCGGGGGCTGCCGCGGGAGCTGGCTGCGCCGCAGCGTTTGCCGCTACAGCGGCGTTGGGATCAACCTTCTCGGCCTTCCAACCACGGATGCTGGTGAACCAACGTCCCTGATACTCACGGCTTTCGATGTCGAAGCTGAGCTTGACGGTTTCGCCCACGTTCAAGGGGTATTGGTCGGCGCGGTCGCCGAAGAAGTCGAAGAACACTTTCTTTGGGTAATTTTCTTGAGTCTCAAGCACGTACTCGCGCTTTCTCCATAAGTTGCCTGCTTTCGAGGTTCCTGAGGCCTCGGGGAGAGCGAGGATGATTTTTCCGGTGATTTCCATTTTGGATATTTAGTTTATGATTTTTCTTGATGCAAATATAAGATTTTCGGCCGAGGCGGCAAAGGGTTATCGGAAAATTTTATGAACATCGACGGCCCCGTTGGCGTACTGTACCCTTGCGAGATACACGCCGTGGCTGAGTCGTCCCAGCTCCATGCTCAGCTCCGTTCCGCAGGCGTGGGCGGTCATCACGGGGAGTCCGGTCAAGGCGTAGATGTCGACACGGTCGATGCCAGCCGAGCAGCGCACGGTGAGCACTTGGTTGAGGAGTTCCCACGATTTGTCGTAGATCAAATCGCCCACTCCCGAGCTGCCTGTAGAGGCCAGCGCACTCTCGTAATATCCTTGGTCGAAGGCGGTTACGCCGAAGCGGAGGTCGGAGTCGGTCATTTTGACCTCCAGCTGGGTGTCGTGTACCTTGTGGGCAACCACCTTGGAGGGATCGTTGAGGTCGAATGGCTCGTCTCCCTTGGCGTAATATACTGTGTAATAGCGGATTGGGGCATCGTCGCTCTCGGGCTCGGCTTCGTCCCATGTAAGGTAATAGTAGCAGTCGCTGTCGGAGCCTTCGGGGATCGCTAATTGCACTTCCAGGTTTTGGGGAGCACCTGGGGTAGTGACGCCGTTGTACTCCATCGAGGGGATGTGAGCCGGGTACTTGAAGTAGTTGGACTGCAACTCATCGTAGAGTGCTTGTACCTTAGATGCTGAGCCGATCACGTGCTCGGTGCGGAAGAAGCACACGCCCGACATTCCTTCTTGGGCGCGCACTTTCTCAATCTGGTCGGTGACAACCGACGTCGACCAGTTGTTGCTCCCGTCCACCATCTTGTAGGGGGCCAGGCCAACGACCAATTGTCGGCCGTCACAGTTGTCGACCCACGTGCCCATGTTGGGGGTGAAACCGTAGGTTTCGTTCCAGTACATTTGGGGCACGAGCAGGTCGTGGTTGCCGCTCTGCATCCATTGGCAAGCGTCCTGATACACGCCATAGGCGGTCATGTTGCCGTAGCCGGGGAGGTTTTTGTAAGTGCCGATGGGAGCCGCGCCCACCTTGAAGTTGGGTTTCAGCCCCTTAGCCATTTCATAGAATTCGGCGATGAAGGTGTTGATGTTCTCGCGGCGCCAGTCCTCGAGTGAAAGGCCGTCGGGGTTGTATTCGGCGTAGGTGTCGGAGTCGTCCCAACCGCTGGTGGACGGGTAACGAGTGTAGTCGAAGCTGCATCCGTCGTAGTCGTAATTGGCCACGAGCTCGCGATAAACGTCAACCAGATACTCTCTTACCTCGGGCAATCCGGGGTCGAGATAGTAAGCGCCGCTATATTCAAAAAGCCATTCGGGATGCTGGTAGTAGACGTGGCTACGGGGGTTGTTCTTGTATTTTGCGGCCTCGGAGGCGGTACCGATGCGGTAGGGGACAATCCACGCGTGCACTTCCATATCGCGAGCGTGGCAGGCGTCGATCACCATCTGCGAGATGTCGTAGCTTTGGTTCTTGGAGCCGTCACCGGTGAACACGCGCATAGTGGGCTGGTAGGAGGAGTCCCAAGCCACGTCGCCTTTCACTTGGGCCTGGAAGATGATGGTGTTGAAGTTGGCTGCCTGTAATCGGTCGAGGATGTCGTTGAGCTCTTGTCGCTGGGAGGCTTCGGTATAGGACGATGGGAAGTCGAGGGCCGAGTTGGTGGTGAGCCACACGGCGCGCACCTCGCTTTTGGGCTGCGCGACGGCTGCCAGGGCGAGTGCCGAGGAGGCTATAGTAAGCAGATATCTGTTCATATCGGGTACAAATAGTGGTCTTAAGGTTATTAGGTGCAAATTTACGAAAAAATCTTGTGACAGGGAATTTTTTGGGGATATATAAATTGTGGATGTGGAGAATTTTCACTTACTTTGCGGTGCAATTAGCCAAAGATGCTACCAATCGTGCTCGACAACATAATTTTCTCGTGGCAACGCTCGGGAGGTATATCCACCGTGTGGGGTCGCGTGATACAGGCGCTTGCCGCGTCGGGCATGGATTATCGCGTGCTGGAATGGGACGGAGCCAATCGCAACGTGTGTCGCCGCGATCTGAAAATCCCCTCGGCCAAGGTGACCAGGCTCAAGGCCATGCTGCCGATGGTGGCCCGTTACCAAGGGGTGAAATGGGGCAAGCAGGAGCCGTTCATTTTCCATAGCTCATATTACCGATTTTGCACCAATCCCAACGCAATCAACATCTTGACGGTGCATGATTTCACCTACGAGCGATGCTCATCGGGCCTGAAACGCGCAGTCCACCACCTTACCAAACGCCGTGCCATACAGCGTGCCGACCGTGTGATATGTGTGTCGTCCAACACCCGCGACGACCTGCTCCACTACGTGCCCGGGGTCAACCCCGACAAGATACGCGTGATTTACAACGGCGTGGATGAGAAATTCCGCCGCTTGAGCGACCACAAGCGTTTTCGGTCGGGCATCAAGCCGTTTCTCCTTTATCTGGGCGAGCGCACGGGTTACAAAAATTTCCGTATCGCTGTCGAGACAGCCCAGTTGATGGGTATCGATCTGAAAATCGCTGGGCCCCACCTCAACGGGCGCGAGCTCAATTGGCTCACGCGCATGCTCGACGACCGCTACCAGTCGCTGGGATACGTCGATACCTGTACCCTCAACCGTCTGCTCAACGAGGCTTTCGCCCTGATCTATCCCTCGGCCTATGAGGGCTTCGGGTTGCCCATTGTGGAGGCGCAGAAGGCTGGCTGTCCGGTGCTGGCGCTCAACTCCTCCTCGCTGCCCGAGGTGATGGGTGATGAGACCATGCTTGTGGATGAGCCTGACCCCAAGGCGTTTACCCAGAAAGCGTGCCAATTGTACGACCATCAGGTAAGGGAACATGTCATCACCCAGGGGGTGAAGAATGCCGAGCGCTTTTCGTGGAATCAGATGGCCCAGCAGTACCTCGACCTCTATCGCGAGGTCTCTCAGTAACCCCATTTTTCCTCCTTTCCTCCTTTCCTCCTTTAAATCCCCCTTCTACTATCAACTTTAAGCTTTAAACATTCAACTTTCAACTTTTCAACTTTCAACCTTAACCCCATGCTCCTCCATCAGCTTTCCTCAATCGACGACGCGGCCTTGGCGCCCTTCGCCCGGTTGACCGAGAACCAATTGCGACAGAGCGAGGGCTTGATGATCGTGGAGAGCCCCAAGGTGATAAAGGTGGCGTTGGAGGAGGGTTACCTACCCCAATCCCTTCTTTGCGAGAGTAAACACATCACAGGCGATGCCGCTGAAATCATAGCCAAGTGCCCCGCTTCCATGCCCGTGTACACAGGCCAACGCGCTCTTCTGGAGTCGCTTACGGGGTACAAATTGACCCGAGGCGTCCTCTGCGCCATGATTCGCCCCCAGCAGCCCACGGTGGAGGAGGTGTGCCGCGACGCTCGACGTGTGGCCGTGATCGACCAAGTGTGCGACACCACTAATATAGGCGCGATATTCCGCTCGGCGGCAGCATTGGGCATTGACGCGGTGCTGTGCACCCCTGGAACATGCGACCCTTGGAACCGCAGGTCGATACGCGTGTCAATGGGCTCGGTTTTCTTGGTCCCCTGGACGTGGCTCCCCGAGCAACCTGATTTCAACACCCTATTGCGCTCCATGGGATTCATGACAGTGGCGATGGCGTTGACCGACAGGTCGGTGCCCATCGACGACCCCGGTCTCAACGCCGAGCCCCGCCTGGCGATCGTGCTTGGCACCGAAGGTGACGGGCTTGCCCAGCACGTAATTGACGGTTGCGACTACACCGCACGCATCCCCATGCACCATCGAGTGGACTCGCTCAACGTCGCCGCGGCCTCGGCAGTGGCCTTTTATCAGCTTACAAAATTTTACTAATTTTTCAATCGTTGAAGTGCTAACCATTTGATAATAAATCTACTATCCCGAGTAGACGTTTACTAAAAGTTTTAACCGGTGTTTTCATCGCCATGGGGGTGACATTAACTTTGCGAAAAAGTTCAACACCACAACCCAAGGCGATATGAAAACGACCATCTTCACAATGCTTTTCGCGGCGGCCAGCTTGATAATGGGCGCCCAAACCTACTACTTCGACTTTGGTGGCTCGGGCTCGCGAGGCACCTTGACCACCAACCCCGACGATAACGGCAACTATTGGAACAATATCGCTCCCGAGACCGAGAGCGCCCAGACGATCGCCGCTAAAACATCCTTTGACAACCTTCTCCAATCCGACGGCTCGGCAACCGAGGCGAGCCTTGTGCTCTGCAACGCCTGGGGCGTTAACTCGGCAGGCGGTCTCACATCTCCCTCAGCCGACCTTCTGGGCGACCTCGCAGTTGCCACTGCCACAACCGATTACATGTTCAACACCAACAACAGCGACGGTGGGCGGTCGTTTGTAATCCGAGGCCTTGACTCCACTAAAGCCTACCGCTTCACCATCTTCGGCACCCGCTCAGCCAGCGACACCCGCATCGGCCGTTACACAATCACTGGCGAAAACGGTTGGGCTACCACAATGCAGGTTGCCGGCACTGGCATCGGAGCCAATGGTGAGAACCAGAACACCGACACCACCCCCGTCAGCGACCTCATCTACCCCGACGCCTCGGGCAACATCACATTCTACCTCTGCAACGAGACAACCACCTATGTGCCAATCTCTTGCATGAAGATGGAGACCGTGGACGCCACCCGCGAGTACCCCGGAACGGTGACCCGCACTCTGCTCTTCGACTTCGGCAGCAGCGGCGCAACCGCCTCCCGTGGCTCCCAAACCGACGGCAACTGGAACAACATCATCAATAACAGCGGTAACTATTGCGCGGCGGGTTCGGAATTCGCCAATCTTATTGACACTGAGGGCGTTGACACAGGCGCAACACTTACCGTCGACATGCGATTCTCCACCAACGGCTACACCTCGGGCGGGGGCTTGACCTCCCCGTCGGCCAACGATCTGGGCGACTTGGCAGTCGAAACCGCCACCTACGACTACTTCTACACCGAGACTGGCGAAACCGACCGCACGATGACCTTCACGGGCCTCGACCCCCAGAAAAGCTACCGATTCCACATCTTTGGATCACGTAGCAACGCTGAGTGTCGCCTTGGCCTCTACCACCTTGAAGGCCTCAACGAAGCCTATGGCGCACAGCAAGTCGCGGGAAATAATTTCAACGATACCGCTGGCCAGAACACCAAAAATATCCTTATCTCTGACCCCGTGTTCCCCACCGCCGATGGCACCATCGTCCTCACGGTGATCAACAACGCCAAGACCTACGTGGCCCTCTCCTGCATGAAAATAGAGGAACTCACCGACGTCACCCGTCCCGACATCGTCACCGTTACCTCGGTTACCCTCACAGGCGACAACCTGATTGACGGCGAACTTACCTCCTTTGCCTCCACCGACCGCACCAACTGGCAGCTGTGGGCCAAGCTTCCCGAAGGCGAAATCCCCGTAACTGTTGTAACCGACAAGGGCACATCCACCGTTACCGCCACAATCCCCTCGGCGGGTATCTATCAGCTTACCTATAACGCCGACACCGACGAGATTACCACCTTTGAGTGCACCTACTTGTGCGTCGAGGGCTCGGCAGTGGGTGGCTGGAACACCACTGGGGTAGAACTCACCTATATCGGCCAAGGCCAATGGAGCTACCACGGCTTGCTTGATGGTTATGACAAGACCTCCGACTCGGGGCGCGTTAACTTCGTGATGAACAAGTCGTGGAGCTACCAGTACAAGCGAGTATCAGGTTCCACAAGTCAGTTGGCCCTCAACTCCGGCGAGGACATCCCCCTCAACCCCGGCAACTACAAGATCACCCTCGACCTCAACGCCATGACCTGGGAAATCGCCAACGGAGCCGACACGCTCGACCCCCTGCGCATCACGGTGATGGGATCCTCGGTAAGCAACGGCCAGGGAGCCGACAACAACGAGGGCTATGCCTACATGTACGATAATCTCCTCAACAGCCGCTACTTAACCCAAGAAAGCGACAACGCCTTCTACATCTCCAACATCGCCATCAACGGCAACTCATCGGTGAGCCTGTTGAACCGTTACGACGACCTCCAGCGCGAGTACGGCTCCTACGTCATCTACGCTATCTCCCTTGGCAATGAGGGCATACACGGCGCAAGCGACCAGCAAGCCATCTACGACCAATTCAAGACCAACATGCAGTCGCTCATCTCCAGGGCACGCGCCGACGGCAAGACCCCCGTGGTGATGAACAACTACACCCGTGCCGACTTCACCGCCGATGATTACACCTACATCAAGCGAATGAACGAGGAGATAGCCCGCTGGGACGTGCCCTCGATCAATATGCTGGGGGCAATCGACAACGGCTCAGGCCAATGGGCTTCGGGCTACGACATCTCCACCGATATCTACCACCCCAACACGGCAGGTCACCGCGAATTCTTCTACGCCATGGTGCCCTCAATGTTTGACGCCCTCGCCTCAGGCAAGACCTTGACGATGAACCGTGTAAGCGACTCGACCCTTTGCCCCCTCGCCCAGGGACAGGAAATCACCATCACTCCCGAGGCCACTGTCCACTCGTTCACCGTGGCCATGACCTCTTGCGCCACCGAGGCTGCCCAGATAATAAAAGTGACCGATAGCTCCGACAACGCCATCACCCTCGCTTGGGACGGCACCAATTACGTGGTGAAAGTGGGCGACGATAGCAAAATCACTTACGCCCCCAAGGCACGTGCCACCGTCAACGAAATCGTCCTCACCCACAACTACGCCGCCCAGCAATTGGCCCTGATCCTCGACGGCGAATCGGTAGGCACAGCCACTTTGGAATTCGAGCCGGTGGAAGTGACCATTGGCGACTCCAACGCCACAGCCAACATCTCGGTGGGCGAGATCATGTTCTACCGCTCGTCGATGATGACCAACTATCCCTTCGCCGACAGCCAGCTCAACAAATCCTCGCTCGAGGTATACTCATCGCTCACAAGTGACACCCCCACCGGCACGCTGCCCAATCTGGCAATGTCGACCAACGCGGCCCAATACAGAGCCTCCCTTGCCTCAAGCATTGCCAGTAATAGCAGCGACCTTTCCCAAGCCCTCAAAGTAGTCCCCGGCACAGGCTCTATCACCATCACCGCCTCCCACCCTACCAAAGTGATAGTAGCCAACCCTTTGGGTCAAGTGCTCCACTCAGTGAACGTTGACGGCACACTCCGCCTCGACGGATTTCGCCCCGGTATCTATTTCATCAACAATATAAAGACTGTAGTTAAGTAAGAATTTATCCCTCCCTAACTCAATAGGATAAGGACCTCTACTTGAACATGGAACCGCTGGGGTGTCGCCGTGATGGCAACATCCCAGCTTATTTTCAACCCGTTATGCCTACAACTCGATAAAAATCACTAAATTTGTGGGGGATTACCCCGCCTCAAAATTTAGCCATGAACATTCGTCACATATTATTATATATCATCCTTTTGTTTCCGGGCCTTTCAGCAGGCGCCACGGTAATGAGCCGCGACAATAAGCAGTTGCTGGAGGAGCTTGACGCCCTGCTGTCGCGCTCCGGTGAATTGGAGAAACAGAAGCTCGACCGCATCGAGGGGCTGAAATCCAAGCTCACGCGCACCACCGGCGACGAGGAGCGATTCTGGGTGGCTAAATCCATTTTTGACGAGTACCAGACTTTTGACGGTGACTCGGCGCTGGTCTACGGCAAGCGTATCCTACGGATGGCCGAGCGGCTCAACCGCCCCGACCTCCAGGACGAAATCCGCATCGTGGCATCCACAATCTACACAGCCATCGGCTTGCTCGAAGAGGGTAGGGCGGAATTGGAGAAAATCGACCCGGCGGGGCTCTCCGACGAGCTCAAAATCCGCTACATGCGGCAGCAAATCTTCTTGATATCCCACGAACACCAGTACAAGAAGATCAACTCGCAACTGGAGATGCTGCCCGCCGAGGGCAAGGCCGTGCTCGACTCGCTGATGAAAATCATCCCGCAGTCCCATCCCGAATATTACCGCTACCTGGCCTACCAAGCCATGGGCGACTCCGACCGAGCCAGGGAAGTGCTCAATCATGTACTGCCGGTGATGGATAATCTGGGCTACGAGTCGCAAAGCGAGGCCACGCTGGCCTGGATGGTGGCCCGATTGTATGACACCCTTGGCGACGAGGAGCATAAGGTGAATTACCTCATACGTAGCGCCATAGCCGACCTGAAAATCGCCAACCGCGAGATCGCCTCCCTTGAGGAGCTGGCCGGGATTATGGATAGAGAAGGTGAGTTGCAACGCGCCTACGACTATGTGGACCATTGCATGGTGTGCGCCGAGAGGTTCAAAAATCGCGTGAGAATGCTGCGAGTCGCCTCCCTGCAAAGCGAGATCCACCGCCATTACCACACGCGCTTCATGGAACTCCATCGAGCCGACCGCACCCACACGTGGCTCATCATCATCTTCGCCCTTGTGTTGCTCGGGACGTGCGTCTACATCTACCTGCAACGCCACAAGCTGTCACGCTCCTACAGCAACCTGGCAAAGGCCAAAGAGGGGATTACCGAGCGCCTGGAAGAGCTCTCCACCACCTACTCCCAGCTTGCCGACAAGAACCAGCAAATGCTCGAATTGCAGCAGCGCATGCAGGACGCCAACGCATCGCTCGAGGAGGCCGACCGAGCCAAGGCTCGCTGTATCGGCGAAATGCTGGAGACGTGCTCCCAGTATCTCGACAAGGTGGAGGTGTTTCGCCGTTCCATGCTCCGTCTGCTCAAATCGGGCCAGTACGACAAAGCGTTGCAACTTGCCGAGGATCGCGACGACGAGCAGCTACTATTAAAGGAATATTACAAGAAATTCGACGAGACGTTCCTGAGCGTGTACCCCGATTTCGTTGAGGATTTCAACCGCCTTCTGTCCCCCGACCAGCAGATTCTGCCCAAGGAAGCGGGTCGCTTGAACACCGAGCTGCGCATCTACGCCCTGATTCATCTCGGCATCGCCGACAGCGCCCGTATCGCCGATATCCTCCACTGCTCCGTCCAGACGATTTACAACAAACGCATGAAGACGCGCAACCGCGCCATCGTGGCCAAGGACTCATTCGATTATCACGTAGAAAATATTGGAAGATCATGAAACGTATTTTATTGGCAGCAGCGTGTGGCTCCCTATCCCTGGGAATTGCGGCCCAGATCAAGCTACCGCGCGTGTACACCGACAGCATGGTGGTACAACAACGCTCCTCCCTCACCATCCCCGGCCACGCTCGCGCCAAGTCAACCGTTACCGTCACCCCATCCTGGGACAACAAGCCAGTCACCGCCAAGGTCGACAACCAGGGATATTTCTCAGCGTCCCTGTCCACTCCCGAGGCTGGAGGCCCCTACGACATTGTGATAAAAAACGGTAAGCACTCCCTTACGCTGAAGGATGTGCTGGTGGGAGAAGTGTGGCTCTGCTCCGGGCAGTCCAACATGCAGATGCCCCTGAAAGGGTGGGGCAAAGTGATGGATTACGAGCGGGAAATCAGCCGCGCCAATCGCCCCCGCTTGCGCCTGTTGCAAATGACCCCGTCCACCTCAATCCTCCCCTTGGATGACGGGCAGGTAAATATGGGAGGATGGCGCAGCGCCACGCCCCAATCGGTTGAGAACTTCTCCTCTATCGGTTACTTCTTTGGCCGCGCGTTGACCGATTCGCTTGACGTGCCCGTGGGGATTATCGACGCTACCTGGGGAGGAACACCCATCGAGGCGTGGTCGCCGCAAGAGATGTTGCTCTCCGAGAATGAGTTTGTGGATCAAATGCGTTACCTCCAGGCAGTGGGTTACGACAGCGACAGAATCCAAAAAGATTATGAGAACGCCTATGCCGAGTGGGAGGCCATGGCAATCCCGCGGCGTTACGACTCCACAGTGGAAAGAGAATGGGACAAAATGCCTGTGCCGGGGCTTTGGGAGCAGTCGGTGTTGCCCGAGTTGGATGGCGTGGTGTGGATGAAAACCGCCTTCACTATCCCCGACGACGTGGCTATCGTGAACGCGCGTCTCAGCCTGGGGGCAGTTGACGACGAGGATGTCACTTACGTCAATGGATTGGAAGTGGGCCACACAAGCGGTTACGACACCCCGCGACGCTACACTGTGCCGGCATCAGCCCTGCGTCATGGCAAAAACGAGATCCTGGTGATGGTAGTTGACACCAATGGCGGTGGCGGCGTTTGGGGAGATCCCGACAACCTGAGAATCACTATTGGCGACTGGAGTAATTGGCTTGCCGGACGTTGGGATTACGCCGTAGCGAGCGACTTCTCCCAATTGCCGCCGAGACCCCAATCGCCGATGTGTGAATTTGCCCCCACAACCCTTTTCAATGCCATGATCCACCCCCTGCTGACGTTACCGATTAAGGGCGTCCTATGGTATCAGGGCTGTGCCAACGTAGGTCGCGCCGAGCAATATTCACGCCTCTTCCCGGCGATGGTCAACGCTTGGAGGGTAGGGTGGAACTCCCCCGAAATGCCATTCTACTTCGTGCAACTGGCCTCCTATCAGCAACCTAAGCAACTGCAGCCACTGTCCCAATACGCGGCTTTGCGCCAAGCCCAAACGGCGGCGCTGTCGCTCCCCCACGTGGATATGGTCACAGCTATCGATCTGGGCAATGCCGACGACATCCATCCCAAGAACAAGCAGGAGGTGGCACGCCGCCTGGTGAACGTGGCGTTGCATCACGATTATGGCCGAGACTCGCTATCATGCTCAGCCCCTAAGGTGTTGAAAATCGACCGTGACGGGGAGCGAGCCACGCTCACCTTCGACGCCCCCGTGCTTATTGCCGGTGGGGGACAAGGATTCATCTCCCAGGACGACAAAGGCGCATGGCATCTGGCCAACGCTCGCCAACTGTCGCCCACCCAACTGGAAGTAATCACCGACGATCTCTCGCCTATCCATGAGTTGCGCTACAACTACGCCGACTATCCCCTGGGCAACCTGCGCTCCCCCCAAAGCAACCTCCCCATCCCTCCCTTCACCCTCCCCTAATGTTTCCCTTCTGGGTGATCGCCATTAAGCCCCGAGCGGCCTAAGCGGCCTAAGGCTTTTGGTGTAATCAAATGATATACAGTCGGTTATGTCTTAGGCCGTAGGCCGCTTAGGCCGCTTGACCCATTGAGAGTATAGACACCCGATGAGACTTCCCCTCAGGCACCCCGGCAGAAAAATAACCTCAAATGGTAAAAATGACATATATTTCCCTTGCCCACGCGTTATCTTCGCGGTATCAGTATTACTTTGACCCCTATAGCGGTATCAGCGTTACTTTGACTCCTATATAAGAGGTCAGAGAGGGGAAACGCATGGTATCACCTGTAATCTGCAAATAAAATTTCATAAGTTTTCGGTAAATAAGATTTCGGCAG
>JAJBVP010000180.1 GCA_020859755.1 Bacteroidales bacterium
ATTTCGCCGTTTTCTTATTTGCCGAAATCGACGATGCAAAATTACCGATTACACTTGCTTATGGAATGCGCCTGCGGCGCGCTCTCTCCGCGATGGAACCGCTGGGCACCGTGGCTTGCTTATGGAAGGCGCCTGCGGCGCGCTCTCTCCGCGATGGAACCGCGGGGCACCGTGGCTTGCTTATGGAAGGCGCCTGCGGCGCGCTCTCTCCGCAATGGAACCGCGGGGCACCGTGGTCCCTCGCCCTTCAGTATTGGGGGGTGGAAAAACTTACCTAAAATTTTTGGAAAAACGGGGTAAATGGCTGAGGGATAGAGGGGAGTGAAGAAACGTAACTTACCTGTCTTATTTACCGCGGGCGTTAGGCGCGCGATAAAGGTTGTACCTTTGCGGTACACTAAGTGACCCCGTTAACGAGGCTTGGTGAATAGTCAAAACCACTATAAGTAACCATTCATAACCATGATAAAAACATCCTATTCTATCCTGATTCCTATCCTCACACTATGCACTCTGGGCGCGTCGGCCCAGAGCGCAACAGTGTATACCACCTCGGGCGACCGCTCGATCGACTTGAAACAGTCGACCGTTTCTGCCAACAGCGGGGCGGCAGCTAATTACGTGGTTAACACCGGCACCAAGTACCAGGAGGTCGACGGCTTCGGCTACGCGATCACCTACGCCGCTTGCTACAACCTGATGCAGATGAGCGAATCCATGCGCAACGCGTTGCTGGAGAAGACGTTCTCGCCCACGAGCGGGTGCGGCAGCAGCTATGTGCGCATCTCCATCGGCACCAACGACTTCTCGAGCGACGAGTACACCTTGTGCGACACCAAGGGCCCCGACAACGACCTGTTGCAAAATTTCGGGCTGCATAGCGACGAAATCAACTATGTGATACCGATGTTGCAGAAAATCAAGGCGTTAAATCCCAATCTGAAGATCATCGCCACGCCGTGGACACCACCGTTGTGGATGAAAACCAACAACTCCTGGACTGGCGGCGAGCTCTCGTCCACCTACTACGATGCCTATGGCGACTACTTCGTGAAATTTATCCAAACGATGAAGGGTTACGGTCTTGATATCTATGCAGTTACGCCTCAGAACGAGCCGATGAACAAGGGTAACTCGGCCTCGTGCTACATGACGTGGCAAACGGAGGCCGATTTCATCTCCCAGTCGCTGGCGCCGAAATTCAAGGCCGCTGGCTTGACCACCAAAATCTACCTGTGGGACCACAATTACAACTACGACGATGTCTCCGACCAGATCGATTACCCCTACTACGCCCTACAGCGGATGGGCACATCCTTCAGCGGCTACGACCTCGTGGCCGGCTCGGCTTGGCACAAATACACGGGCTACGACAACGACTGGACCGAGATGATTGACATCTACAGCAAGACTGGCAAGGACAACCTGTTCACCGAGGCCTCGATCGGCACGTGGAACAACGGAGACGACCTCTACAACAGCCTGGCGCGCGACATGCGCGACCTTGTAATCCACCCCGCTATGGGCTACTGCCGCGGTTCGATCGCCTGGAACTTCGCTCTCGACATCGACGGCGACCCCCATCGCGGTGCCGGAGCGTGCAGCACCTGTCGCGGAGCCATTTCGGTGGCCGAGGACGGTTCATATTACGTGTGCAACTCTCATTATTATATAATGGCGCAGGCCTCGGCGGTGGTTAAGCCCGGAGCTTACCGCGTGGCCACCTCGGGCTACATGAGCAACATCTACTTCACGGCCTACCAGAACACCGACGGCACCGTGGGCGTGCTGATCTCCAACATGAACAGCTCGGCCCAGACGGTCAACGTGGCCTACGGAGACGAGGTTTACTCCTTCTCGCTGCCTGCC
This sequence comes from Bacteroidales bacterium, assembly GCA_020859755.1. Taxonomy (GTDB): domain Bacteria; phylum Bacteroidota; class Bacteroidia; order Bacteroidales; family Muribaculaceae; genus JAJPXC01. The sequence goes on from JAJBVP010000180.1 coordinate 1,870, forward strand.
ATGGGCGTGGTGACGGCGTTGTTGCCCAAATCGTCGAGCGACACCTCCTCGACGACGACCACCACGGAATACTACTTCACTGGTTCGTTGACCGACTGGAACACCCCCGGAGAAGGCCTGTCGATCGCCTTGACCAACAACAACGGATTGTACTACAGCGATATAGCTTACAGCTACGAAGGCTCGACCACCGATCCCGAGCGCTTCAAAATCTTCCAAGGCACAGGGTGGGACATCCCTTTTGGGCTTAGCGACACCTCGGGATTAGGCTCGGAGAGCAACCGTATCACGGGACCCGTGACGGGTTTAACTCTCAGCCGAGGGTCGCAAAACGACATCTACTACAGCCTCAACGGAACGTATCGCACGGTATTCGACCCCAGCACTTACAAGTTGTCGATCCTCCACCCCAGCCCCGAAGACCTCTACCTCTCGGGCACGTTCAACAACTGGACAGGTCCCGGGGAGGATTCCTCAGCCAAAATGACCTACAACTCAATGGGTTATTACACGTGCACACTCGACTTAAGCGGTTCCGACCGCTTTTGCATTTATACTGGTACCGGTTGGGACGGCTTGAAATACGGCCGCGCCTCGACCGACGCTGTGCTCTCGGAGAGCAACGTCACCGTGACCCTGCAGGGCGGCGCCCCCAACGCCTATACCACGGTTTTCGATCCCTCCAACTCCACGCTCTCCATCCTCGACCCCTCGCCCGAGACGCTCTACGTGGCCGGATCGTTCAACAATTGGACGCAACCTGGCGAGGACTCAGCCTATCAGATGACCTATACAGATTATGGCTATTACGCTGTGACACTGAATCTTAGTGGCTCGGGTCGCTTCAACATCCACACTGGCACGGGGTGGAACGGAACGAAATACGGCCGCGTGTCCACCTCGGAGTCGTTCAACACCTCCAACAACACCGTCACCATCGCCGCGGGCACCGCCGACAGCAACGTGGATTACGACATCTACTACGACGACCTCGACGGCACCTACACCTTCGCCTTCAACCCCACGACGATGGAGCTGAAATACGCCCTGTCGACCGGCGAGGACTACTACCTCTCGGGCACCTTCAACAACTGGGTAGGCCCGGGTGAAGACTCGTCGGCCAGGTTGGTTTACAGCCACGACGGCAACTACCTGTGCGTCTTGTCGATAAGTGGAACGAGCGACGATGACCGATTCGGAATCTACACCGGCACCGGTTGGGACGGCCAGCGGTACGGTCGCGCTTCGACCTCGTCGGTGATTTCCGAGAGCAACGCCACGATCTCGCTGAAGAAACTCACCACCGATGAGGCCAATGACCCCGGAAACGACATCCACTTCAGCCTTAACGGCACTTACGCCTTGGTTTTCAATCCTGTAACGCTTGAATTGTCGCTTGTGGGCGGCTCGTCAACCACTACGGAAGGCGAGGAATACTACCTCTCGGGATTGTTCAACGGTTGGACTGGTCCGGGCGAGGACACCTCGGCTCGCCTGCGCTACACCTCCGACGGCAACTACCAGTGCACCTTGGCCCTGAGCGGTTCGGGCGACGAAGCCCGCATGGTAATCTTCACCGGTACGGGTTGGGACGGCCAGCGCTACGGGCGCTCCTCCACCGACGCCGTGTTGACGACCAGCAACACCTCCATCTCGCTCAAAGCCCTCACCGGCGAGGAAACCTCCGATCCCGGCAATGACATCCACTACGACCTCGACGGCACCTATACGCTTACGTTCAACCCCGACGACTTGACGCTATCCCTCTCCGAGGGGACTGCCTCCACTGGTACCGCCTCGTCGCTGGGCGACTTCTATATCACCGGCTCGCTCACTTCTTGGGTTGAGCCTGGCACCGACGGATCGGTGAAGATGGGCTTGAACGATGCCGTGATCTCGGCCGACGTGGCGTTTGATTACACAGGTTCGGAAACCGACCCCGACCGCTTTAAATTGTTCCAAGGCACAGGGTGGGGGAGCCCCTACGGCTTGACCGACTCCTCCTCGCTTGGTGGATCAAAGAGCAATCCCATTACCGGCCCCGTGACCGCTCTGTCGCTCACTGCTGGCTCGGAAAACGACATTTATTACACCCTCACGGGCGTCAACTCGGATATCTATTACGAGGACCTCGACGGCACCTATACGCTCACGTTCAACCCCACCACGCTGGAATTGACCCTCACAAAGGGCTACGTGGTTGACTCGGCCACCGAGTTCTACATCTCGGGCGAGTTCAACGACTGGGCCACCCCGGGAAGCAACTCCGCCTATGAGTTCACTAACAACGGTAGCGGCGCGTACACATGCAAGGTGACATTGAATGGCTCCGACCGCTTCGTGATCTACGCTGGTGCGGGTTGGGACGGCGTGAAATACGGCCGTGCGTCGACCGATGCCGTGCTCACCGACAGCAACACCTCGGTGCTACTTCAGGCCGGAATCGCCTCCGATTACTACGCCGGCAACATCCATTACGAGAACCTCAGTGGCACGTATACGATGACGTTCCTCCCCTCGTCGCTCTCGCTTTCGATCGTCAAGGACATCCCCTCGGGAGTGGCTGAGATTGGCGCCGATGGCTCCTCGGAGGCAGTGTATTTCGACCTTATGGGAAGGAAGGTCGTGCGTCCCGGCCGCGGGGTGTATATCAAGGTTACAGGCTCGCGGGTGGAAAAGATTGTTTTAAGGTAATTGCGGTCGCCTGGTAAGGGCCGTCCAAGAGCCGGGCGGCCCGGGCTGTGCGGACGCTTATTTCGCCCACAATATTTAGCCTTTTCTTTGCGTTAATAGTTTACCTAAAACACAATCGGATAAATAGTGAAATTATTGATATGCAATGGAATATGCGACTGAGGAGTTTACCTGCTTTATTTACCGCGTGCATCACGTGCGCGAGAAAGGTTGTAACTTTGCGATGCAATTAGCACCAAACTTATAACCATGTTCAAATTATCCAACACAGTCCTTATTCCTATCCTTACACTTTGCTCACTGTCGGTTTCCGCACAGTGGGCAAAGGTGTATACTACCGCAGGGGATCGATCGCAGGAGATGGAGCCTTCTGCCGTGGAAGCCACTTCAGTTACTGCTAATTACACGGTTGACACCAGCACAAAATATCAGGGTGTGGACGGTTTTGGCTGCGCGATCACCTACGCGTCGTGCTACAACGTGATGAAGATGTCGGAAACCATGCGCGAGGAGCTGCTGAAGCGCACATTCTCGCCCACGGATGGCTACGGGGTGAGCTACGTGCGTATATCGATCGGTTGCAACGACTTCTCGAGTGGCGATTATACCTTATGCGACACCCAGGGCCCCGACGACGACCTGTTGCAAAATTTCGGGCTGCATAGCGACGAAATCAACTATGTGATACCGATGTTGAAGAAAATCAAGGCGTTGAATCCCAACCTGAAGATCATCGCGTCGCCGTGGACCCCACCCCTGTGGATGAAGACCTCCAACTCGTGGAAGGGTGAGGAGCTTTCCTCGACATATTACTCCACCTACGCCGACTACTTCGTGAAATTCGTGCAGGCTTTCCAAGCCGAAGGTCTTGATATCTATGCGGTTACCCATCAAAACGAGCCGATGAACCGCGGCAACTCGGCATCGTGCTACATGTCTTGGGAAACCGCTGGCGACTTCATCTCGCAAGCCCTGGCCCCGAAATTCAAGGCCGCTGGGTTGACCACAAAGATCTACCTTTGGGACCACAACTACAACTACGACAACGAGAGCGGCCAGACCGATTACCCATATCACGCCATCCAGCGGATGGGCACCGACTTTGACGGCGCCGACCTCGTTGCCGGGGCCGCTTGGCACAACTACGTGGACAATCCCGAGACCTCCTACACCGAGATGACCGACATCTACAACAAGACTGGCAAGGAAAACCTCTTCACCGAGTCGTCAATAGGCACGTGGAACAACGGCGACAATCTGGCCGGTTCGCTCGCTCGCGACATGCGCAACAATATCATCCTGCCGATGTCGGCCTACTGCCGCGGCTCGATTGTGTGGAACTTCGCCTTGGATGTCAACGGAAAGCCTTACGTGTCAGGAGGCTGCAACACCTGTCGCGGCGCGATTTCGGTGGCTGAGGACGGATCGAGCTATACCTGCAATTCCCATTATTACGACATGGCCCACGCGTCGGTGTCGGTGAAGGTGGGAGCCACCAACGTCGCCACCTCGGGCTCGATGAGCGACGTCACCATATCCTCGTTCCTCAACCCCGACGGCACCGTGGGCGTACTGATCGCCAACACCAACAGCTCGGCGCAGACGGTTAATGTCGCCTGCGGGAGCTACACCTACTCGTTTGCCGTGCCCGCCAATGGCGTGGTCTGCGCCGAGTTGGGGATGAGCGAGACCGACGCCAAATCCGATTGGGTGACCCTCCCTTCGACCACGATCTACTACGACAACACCCTCACGCAGTGGGACACTCCCTACGTGTTCATGTGGGGCTCGGGCAACAACGCCACGTGGCCCGGCGCGGCGATGACCCTGGTTCACGGCAACTTGTGGAAATACACCACCAACGGCCTGTACACCGGCATGGTGTTTAACGCTGGCGACGGCGACGCCACCAAGGGCGAGGATCACACCGTCACCGACAGCAAGATCTACGCCAACGCTACTGCCGATGCCTTGGGCGCGCCGGAGGACGTAACCCACACGATCTACTTCGACAACTCCAAGGCCAAGTGGTCGCAGCCCTACGTTTACGCCTGGTACAGCAACGCCACGGGCACCAACGCCTCCTGGCCTGGCGTAGCGATGACCCGCACCTCGGCCGATAGCGATATCTGGAAGCTCGCGGTACCCGACTTCTACGACCGATTGGTGGTAACCAACGGTCTTGACGGCGACGATGAGTTGAAAACCGACGACCAGGTGCTCACCGACGGAGCGACCTACACCTATGTGCCGGTAGTGACCACCGATTATTACATCACGGGTACTTTGACAGGCTGGGTGGCTCCGGGTAGCGACGGCTCCTATCAAATGGTTCAGGATGAGGATGGTACGATTTACTACAACGTCACCTACTCGTCGACCAACAGCACAAGCGACCTCAATCGTTTCCAAATCAACCTCAAAACCAGCGAGGAAACAGGCTGGGGAACCAAATACGGTATCAGCGACACCTCGGGAATCGGTTCTTCCAACTCCAAGCCTCTCCCTGGCCCTGTAACAGCCGTTCAACTCAAGGTGAACGGTGGCGACATCTATTACGCCAGCAACCTCGACGGCACCTATAAGACCATCTTCGACCCCGAGGCCGTAACGCTCACAATCCTCGATCCTGATCCCGAAATTATCTATGTTTCAGGCAGTTTCAACGACTGGAAGGAGCCTGGGCAGGACGGCGCTGTCCCATTGACCTACACCGATCAAGGCTATTACCTGGGCTACGTAACGTTGATCGGTTCCGGAGAGTTGTGCCTCTACACCGGTTCGGGTTGGAGCGGCTTACGATATGGTCTCAAAGCCTCGACCAGCAAGTTTACCGACGACAACCTCGCTATCACCCTCGACTCGGGAGTGGGTGACAATCAGAACGTCGCCTACGATCTCACGGAGGGCCTCTATCGGTTCACTTTCAATCCCACCTCACAACTCCTTACCATCTACCGCGCATTTTCCTCAGGCATCAACAGCATAAGTAGTGACAACGTCGACACCCCCGTCTTCTACAACCTTATGGGCCAGCGCGTCGAGCGACCCACGACGGGGGTATACATACGAGTAGTAGGTACAAAAGTACAAAAGATTGTATACTAAACACATAACCCCATTATTTAAATGTTTTCCCTTAAACACATTCTGATTCCTGTTCTAACCCTTTGCTCACTGAGCGTCTCGGCTCAGTGGGCAAAGGTTTACACCACCTCTTGCGACCGCGTCCAGAGCCTTACACCATCGGCAGTGCAAGCCGCCGGGGGTAGCGCCAATCTCACCGTCGACACCTCCACCCAGTACCAGGGGATCGACGGCTTCGGCTACGCCATCACTTATGCCGCATGCTACAACCTGATGAACATGCCGCAAGGAACCCGTGACGCGCTGTTGAAACGAACGTTCTCGACCACAGAGGGTTACGGTGTCAATTACGTGCGCGTCTCTATCGGCTGTAACGACTTCTCGAGCGAGGATTACACCCTGTGTAACACCAAAGGGCCTGACAGCGACTTGCTACGCGACTTCGCCTTGCATACCGATGAAACTCAATACGTTATCCCCATTCTCAAGCAGATCAAGGAGTACAACCCCGACCTTAAAATCATCGCCTCGCCGTGGACTCCCCCGTTGTGGATGAAGTCGAACGGCTCGTGGACCGACGGCGAGTTGCTCTCCCGATATTACGACGCCTATGGCGACTATTTCGTGAAATTTGTGCAGGCGTTCCAGAAGGAAGGTCTTGATATCTACGCTGTTACCCATCAAAATGAGCCGATGAACCGTGGCAACTCGGCCTCGTGCTACATGACGTGGCAAACGGCTGCCGATTTCATCTCGCAGTCGCTGGCTCCGAAATTTAAGGCGGCTGGGCTGACCACGCTAATCTACTTGTGGGACCACAATTATGATTACGATGGGGGTGGCGACCAGATGTACTACCCGGCCAAGGCCGTTGAGCGCATGGGCGACTCGTTTGAGGGCAAGGAACTGGTGGCCGGTGCCGCATGGCACAGCTACACGGCCGATCCCGTCAACGATTACGTGTCGATGATCGACATTTACAACAAGACGGGGATGGACAATCTGTTCACCGAAGCCTCGATTGGCACGTGGAACGACGGCGACAACCTGTGGGGAAGCCTTGCCCGTGACATGTGTCACCTGGTGGTGCTGCCGATGTGGGGCTTCTGCCGTGGCTCGGTGGTGTGGAATTTCGCTCTCGATACTTACGGACGTCCCTACGTGCCCGGTGGATGCTCCACCTGCCGCGGCGCAATCTCGGTGTCGCCCGAGGGTGATAATTGGGTTTACAATTCCCATTACTACATCATGGCTCACACGACGGCAGTGGTTGACGCTGGGGCCCGACGCGTGGCCGCAAACTCGTCGCTTGACGGCGGAGTGTACACGACGGCGTGGGTCAATCCCGACGGCACAGTGGCCGTTGCGATTGCCAACACTGTGTGGAGCGACCAGACGGTGAAAGTGAGCGCTGGTGGTTACACCTACTCGTTCACCGTGCCGATGGGCGGCGTGGCCACCGCGCGATTGGGTATGACCGAGTCGGCGGCCAAGGAATCGATGATCACGCCCCTCACTCCTCCTGAGGCCCGCTATATATCCGGCACGTTTAACGGCTGGGTAACGCCGGGGGCCGACGACACCTACAAGATGACGTACGCCGACGGTTGCTACTTGCTTAACACCTCGCTCAGCGGGAGCGGCCGATTCTGCGTGTACGGGGCGAACTGGTGGCCAAAGTGGGGTCGCGTATCCACATCGGACGTGCTGAGCGACACGCAGCAGGTAGTGGCCCTGCAAGCCAACCCCGACGGTGAGGAACTCGACATATGGTACGACTTGACGGAGGGAGATTACACCTTGACGTTTGACCCCGAGGCGCTTACCATGACGATAACGTCGCAGGGAGGGGTAGGGATGGTGGTTGCCGATTCCGTTGATCCGGTTTATTACGACCTTTACGGGCGTCGCGTTGATTGTCCCGGAAATGGGATGTACATCCGCGTGGCTCCCGGACAGCGCGCAGAAAAGATTCTGGTGAGATAATCAAAATGATTCTCTCCCCCCTTAAAGGCGGGGCGCGTCTACCAATGGTAGAAACGTGCCCCGCCTTTAAATTTATTGTAGGATTTTCGCCTAAATCACCGAAAATGTAGTAACTTTGTCGCATTAAGCAAAAATTCATCCATTTATCAAAGCTTTTATTTTATGAAAAAATTACTCACCTTTGTGTGTCTCAGCATTTTTTGCCCATGCTGGACCACTGCTATGGCCACTTCAACAGGCCTGGCTGCCGATCAACCTAAAACTGTTAAAACCGGGAAGTCTCAAGCCTCGGCACAAACCGGCGAAGACAATGTAATCCATATCACAATACCCAAAAAGTTAAATATCAAAGACAAAGTGTTCTTGGTGAACAAAACCAAGGGTACTATCGAGAAAGCCGCTATCGTGCTAGAGGAAAATGGCACCACGACAACTGTTGGTTTTGCCAATAACGTAGGGCCTGGGGATGTTTTCGAAGTTGCCTCTTACCAAGACAATAAACTCAAAAAGTTAAAAGGCAAAAATCTCTTGATCAAAATTAAAGGGGAGAAAGCTAAAGGAGAAAATCAAGGTGGAGTTTCCACATATGATTATAAAGTAGATCTCTCAGAAAAGAGTCACGATTTGTACATTACGGTGACAAGTTCGGGGAATCCCCTTGATTTCTAAAATATGAATTTGAGCGAGGGGATAGCGGCAAGGTACAGCGAGGAGCGGTTGACGGCGCGTGAGGCGCAGCGGTTGGCCGAGTTTATCGCATGGGGTCCGGCAGTGTTCCAGGCGTCGCGGATAATGGTGAAGCGCGGAGTGCTTGACATGTTGCGCGAAGCCGGCGAGGAAGGACTCACCCGCGAGGAGGTGGTGGAGAAGTCGGGGTTGAGCGATTACGCGGTAAAGTGCCTTCTGGAGGCATCGCTGTGCATCGGCACCGTGCTTGTCAATCCGTCGACCGCCCGCTATCGGCTGTCGAAAACCGGCTGGTTTCTGCTCAACGATCCGGCCACACGCGTCAACATCGACTTCAACCAGGATGTCAATTATATCGGTTGGCATAGCCTGGAGGAAGCGCTTGTCAACGGTCGTCCCGAGGGATTGAGGCATTTTGGCGACTGGCCGACGGTGTACGAGGGGTTGTCGCAATTGCCGGAGCATGTGAGGCGTTCATGGCTGAGTTTCGACCATTTTTACAGCGACTCCTCCTTTCCTGATGCTCTGGACATCATCTTCAAGCGCAACTTGACGCGCTCGCTCTACGACGTGGGGGGCAACACTGGAAAATGGGCGTTGCAATGCGTAGCATACGACCCTGAGGTTGAGGTGACCGTCCTTGATCTCCCCCAACAGATCGCGATGATGCAAGAGAACGTCAAGGGCCAGGATGGTGCCGACCGCATCCATGGTCACGGCATCAATCTGCTTGATCCTCAGGCACAATTCCCAGCCGGGAAGCCCGACGCGATATGGATGAGCCAGTTTCTCGACTGTTTCTCGATGGACGAGATTGTGAGCATCCTCAGCCGCGCCCGTGCCGCCATGGGACCCGACACACGCGTGTACATTATGGAGACGCTGTGGGATCGTCAACGCTTTGAGCCGGCCGCCTTCTGCCTAACGATGACCTCGCTCTACTTCACGGCTATTGCCAACGGCAACTCCAAGATGTACAACACCGAGGACATGACGGCCTGCATCGCTCGCTCGGGCCTCGAAATCGAAGAAATATACGACAATTTGGGCCAGGGCCACTCCATCCTCAAGTGTCGCCCGGCCAATCACATATCCACGGAGGGAAGCCCCCTTTAATCATTTCCTTCTCTCCTCCTTTAAAAATTCACATAATTATGAATAGAACAGAAATAGAAGAAAAAGTAAATTCATTCATGGTTGACGACCTTGAGATCGACGAGGCGTCTCTACGCCCCGAGGCACGCCTGAAGGACGACCTGGGGATCGACTCGCTCGACTACGTCGACATCGTGGTGATTGTCGACCGCATCTTCGGCTTCAAAATCAAGCCTGAGGAGATGACCGGTGTCAAGACGCTGGGACAGTTCTGCGACTATATCGAGGGAAAAGTTGTGGGTTAGTTGTTAGTTGTTAGTTGTTAGTTGTTAGTTGTTAGTTGTTAGTTGTTAGT
>JAJBVP010000073.1 GCA_020859755.1 Bacteroidales bacterium
GATTTCGCCGTTTTCTTATTTGCCGAAATCGACGATGCAAAATTACCGATTACAGTACGCGGCCTCCAAGCCTTTGACCACCTCGTCCGGGGTTCCCTTGGACAACGCCTCGGCAAGCCCCTCGCCGCCCTCCACCATCCACGACAGAGCGCGGCACAACGCCATCCAGTCCTTGGTGGCCATCAGCATCTCGCGCAGGCTCTCCCCGGGCTCCAGCGACGACAGCCAGTAGCCCGCGCCGCACATCCGCTCTATCGTGGGAGGGTTTATCGTGTAGCACTCGCCCCCGACCATCACGCGCCGGAAGTCGTATCCCAGAATGGCGCCGGACACAAGCCGCGCGCCCTCGAAATTGGTCTCCTTTGCCATATTCTCTCTGATTAAAAAAATCGCGGCGGGAGGACGTTGCGCCACCCGCCGCGAGCCAACACTTGTTACAATCAATACACCAAATTACCTATGAGATGGTTCTTTAAGCGGAGGGAAGGGTGATGAGCGAGGAGTCGAACCAATACTCGCTCGACACGGCCTCGTTCTCGGGCTCGGTGGCGGTGCCCTTGATGGCCACGCCCACGGCCCCGTCGGTGTTGCCCTCGTTGGCGGCGATGTTGGCCAAGGGCAGGACGCAGTACTGGTCGTCCTCGGTGAGGGCGATAAGCGTCATCTTCTTGTCCACGATGCCGCGGGGGCGTTTCCAGCTCAGGCCGTCGGAGCTGACGGTGCCGCCGAGGAAGTGGCTCTTGGTGGCGTAGTCGTACTGGCCGATAGTCCAGGCGAACGAAAGCTCGCCCATATCCTTGCGGCCATAGCGGTACACGCCGCCGGTCAGCTGGTTCTTGTAGGAATCCTGCGAGGGCTCGGTCTCCTCGATTTGCCACGTGTCCTGATGCACGTTCAGCACCTCGCGGGTGAGCATGTCCTCGGTCACGGCGTCGCCGGCCCCGTTGGAGGACTCGGCCTTGACAGCCGTGTATCCCATGATGGTGGTGAGCAGGTCGGCGGTCAGGTCGCCCGTCACCACGTCGGGATTCATATTGTACCACAGGCGTTTGATGCCCACGGCGCATACTTTCTTGGTTGTGGTTGCCATATTTCGCGTTAGTTGTTAGGATGTTGTTTAATATTTCTCAATCACGTTCAGCGTCTCGAAAAGCACGCGGGCGTTGACCATGTGGCAACGGAGCTGGGAATCCTCCATTATCACCGTGGAGTTGGGCTTGTAGCGGTAGGTGATGCCGTCGTGGCTACCGCAGCCGCGGAGCTTGGCCCACATCATCCCCTCGAGTTCGGCCAACCTGTTGAGGTCGGCGGTCCCCTCGGCGATGTCCGGGACGAGGGCGTTCACCTCGCACCAGTGGCTCGTCCATATCGTCCCGGGTTGCCCCTGCTTGACGTGGATGACCACGCGCTCGGAGCCTACCTCGCCGCGGGGGACGTTGCCCTCGGGGTAGCGCACCAACCCGAATGGCTCGCACGCCTTGTAGAGGATGACGGAGATGTCGGAGGTGGTTATCATCGCCCCGACTCCTCCCTGAGCCTCTGCCGGGCGTAGAGCGCGGCCCCGCTGATGACGTCGTACCCCTTGGCCTCCACGTAGGCGGCGTAGGGGGCGTCGTTCTCTATGACGAGGTCGTCGCCCTCGACGCGGGCGGTGGTGGAGGAGCGTAGCCTCCCCGTGCGGTCTTGGTAGTCGCCGTTCTCCCGGGCGTACTCCACGGCCTCCTCCCCGACCTCCTCCATGGCCTCGCGGGTCATGGCCTTGGCTTGGTCAACGGCGCGGTAGAGCGCGGAGAAATCGCATTTACAGGTAAACTTCAGCATACTCCAGATAATTGAGGTTCTTTGTGTCGAGCGCGTAGCCCTCGGCGATGACGTTCCCCCCGTCGTCCAGCACGCGGTACTTGTGTCCGGTTATCAGGCGGGGATGCCCCTCGCACACCACTTTCCAGCTCGGGCGGGCCACGCGGCCGTCGGCGGTGGTTATGTCCTTGTCGCCCGCGTGGTCGCGGCGGCAACGGCAGACGTGTTGCCAGCACCCCGCGGTGGCGGGGGCCAGCACCCTCCCGTTGGAGTCGCGCTCAAGCTCGACCGCGCGCTGGTGTTGCAGGATGTGGGGCGCGTAGTTCATCGTCACCAGAGGTTCGAGGCGTTCTTGACGGTGGACAATCCCGCGGCCTCCAGCAAATCCTCGTCCGCGTCCACACCCCAACGCTTGCACAGCCATTGGTAGTAGGACGCGGCCTTGGTGAAGTCCCACGACTGCGAGAAACCGCTCTCGCTGATGTTGCTCTGCCGCGGGGCGAGCAACAGGGCGGCGAGGACGGAGATGAGGGCCTTGGCCACGTCTATCGGCTCAAGCTCCTCTATGTCCTCGTCCACGGTCACGCCCGCGTAGAGCCACGCGTCGACAAGGTCGGCCTCGACCACGCCGAACGCGCGCAGTTTCTGCTTTATGTAGTCGCTTACGGTCATTCGCCGGATTTCTTCTTCTTGCCGGTCTTGGCGGGTTTGCTTTCCTCAGCGGCTGTTCCCTTGGCCTCGCCTGACTCAACGGCCTCCCCCTTTGCCTCCAACCGGGGCTCTGCCACTGGTTCGGGTTCAGGTTCAGGCTCAGGGGCGGGCGCGGGTTTGGCGGGGACCTCCACGGCGTAGCCGAGGGAGATGGCCTTGGCCGCGCGGGCCTCGTCAAAGTCGACGACCTCCCCCGGGCGGTAAACCCGGGAGAAGTCGGCGCGGTCATGGAATGCCTTGGTCACTCTCAGTCGCATGGCTTAGAGCGAGATAAGGGTGGAATCCACCTCGGAGGTGTTAAGCACGTAGATCTGCTCCACGTTGTTGATGACGGGAACGGCCATCGCCTCGGCCTTGGTGAACTCGGTGAACGGGTTGTGCGAGGCGTACTTCGACACGAGGATGAAGTCGTCGGCGTTCTGGTACAGCGCGGCGGGGTCGCGGCGGGTATCCTCGGCGGTGTTCGTCCAGACGAGGTCGCCCAGATTGGGGTTGCAGGTGAACACCATAGCTCCCTCTTTCCAAGGGTTGAACGTGGTGAACTCGCCGTTGATCTCGGTCTTCACGCGGCGGGCCACTCGGTGCAGGCGCACGCCGTAGCGGGTGAGGAACGCCTGCTCGATCTGGTTGTAGGTCAACATGGGCACGTTGTCGCCCGCGAAACCGAGGTTGAACGCGAACTGCGTCTTCATATCCTTGGAGCGGTACAGGCGGCGCAGGGCCACGTCGTCGAGGAAACAGTCGGTGGGGACGCTCAGGTCGTCCACGCACTTGTCCATCAGTCGCTCGATGTCCTCCGTGACCTGAGCGGTGTCGAGGTCCCAAGACACGGCGGTCTTGAAGAAGTTCTCGGAGAGGAAGTTGTAGTCGACCTCAGCGCCGACGCCGTTGTTATGCACGGAGAGTGCCTTGCCCGTGGAGAGGCCGGAGAGGAACATCTGCTCCACGCGCTCGCGGATGCCGTCGATACAGCGGGGAACGTCCGCGAAGATGGCGCGGATTACGCGCTCGGTGGGCATGCGCTTGGCGATCATGGTGTCGATGTCCTTCATCTGCTTCTCGGTCAGGGAGAGCAGGATGGACATCTTGGGGATGTCGCCCGTGGCCACCGAGATGCGGTCGCGCTGTTTCGGGGCGGTCGGCGAGCCGAGGGCCACGATGTCGGCGGCGACGCGGTTGTAGCGGGCGGTCAGGCCCTGCCACGTGGAGTCGGCGGTGTAGGTGGTGGTGAGGAACTCGGGGTAGAGGTAGGGCACGGGGGAGTTGGTGTTCTGCTCGTTGAGTTTCTCCACGACGGCGAGCACCAGCTCGGGCATGTACTTCTGGGCGTACTGGAAATAAAGTGACTGTTCCATTATGCTTCTTCGTCGGTTACAAGGTTAATACCCGGACACGCCGTTTTGAGGGCGGTCTCGATTGTGGAAAGCACCCAAGGGGCGGCGGTCTTGTTCACCTGCCCGGCGGTCATGATGGACACGGCGGGTTTCTTCGCGTCGACGGTGGAGTACACCACGCCGCAGATGTCCCAGCCGCTGACGGAGGCTTGGTACTTGGCGGGGATGGCCTCGGTCTTGATGTCGCCCACGCTCTTGCCGTCGGGGATGGTGTCGGTGGCGGTGTAGTAGGTCGCGGCCACGGCGGCGTCGTGGGGATAGGGCTTGTAGTTGCCCGCGCCGTCGGTGATGACCACGGTGCCCGCGGGAATCACGGTCTCCGTCCAGCCGTCGGTGTCAAGCGTGCGGCCATTGTGGATACCGGAGATGAACTGGGGCACCACGATGTTGTCGGTGCCGGTCAGCACCTCCATGATGGGGTTTGTGATTTTGTTAATCATTTTCCTTTGTTTTTAGGTTACTTGACAAGCGAGGCGGCTATGGCGTCCACTTCCGACTTGGCGGGTTTGCCGTCCGCGATGGGGGGCAGCCCGCCCGGGCTGGGGAGCAGGTTCGCCGTTATGTTGTTCGCGACCTTCTCGAGGGTCATGGCGATTGTCTCGTCCGACGCGTCCTGCGCGATGGTGAAACCCTCGTCGATGCGCCACTGGGGAACGCCCAACATCTTGGCTTTCTCGGTTATCTTACGGTCGAAATCGGCCCGCGCCTGCGCGGCTTTGGCCTCCTCGCTCTCCTTGGTGATGGCCTCGATGCGCTTGAGCAGGTCGGCGTTGGCCTCGGAGAGCTTCTTCTGGGACTTGGCGGCGTCCTCGTCCTTGCGCTTGGCGGCGTCGAGGATGTCCTTGATTTGTTTCTCGAGGGCGGCGATGCGGCGGTCGTTGGGGTCGTTGCCCGCGGGGATCTGCGTTTGGGTCTGGGCGGCTTTCAATGCCTCCTCCCCCTCGCGCGCCTTGCGTTCAGCTTCCTCTTTGGCCTTGCGCTCGGCCTCGGCTTTCTCCTCGGCCTCGGCTTTGGCTTTCGCCTCGGCCTCGGCTTTGGCCTTGTCCTCGTCCTCGCGCGTCTTGCGGGCTTTCTCGAGGGCGTCGGCCACGCGCTTGTCCATGCGCCTCTGGATGCTCTCGAGGTCGCCGCGCTGCACGGCCACCACGGCGTCGATGTTCTCGTCCGTCACCAGTCCCGTGGCCGAAAGCGACTCGGCCCGGGCCAGCAATGCCTCGTCACCCAACCCAAGAGACGCGTACTCCTGTTTCAGCTTGGCGAAAATCTTGCTTTTCATTCGGTTCGTTGTTGTTAATAATTAAAGTTTATGAATGTTCACGCCGCGAATTTAAACGCCACTCCCCCGCGGCGAGCGTCCCCGGACGCGCGGTTTGTCACAACCGCGGCGTTGTGGCGAGAAATCACGCCTGTTGCCCCTCTGCGGCCTCCCGCGGGCTCTGCTGGGGTTGCTGGGCGGCGAGGGCTTGCTCGCGGGCCTCTTTCAGGCGGCGTATCTCGTCGTCGGGATGGTCGCAGAGCGAGAGCTGGTGGACGGCCTCCTCCAGCGACACCACGCCCTGCTGGTAGAGCTGGCCGATGATGGACATGGCCTCGCGGTCGTCGGCGGCGAACGGCTCGCCGAACTCGAACGTCACTTTCATATCCCGCAGTTTGTCGGCCATCGCGGGGTGCATCAGGCAAAGCACCTCTATCATCACCGACAGCTCGCGTCCCACCATCTCCCCGTACACGTCTATGCGGTTGGCGCGCTTGATGTATCCCAGCACCATCGCGTTCTTGATGGCCACGCCGCTCAGGGACCCCAGCCCGCGCATCTTCTCGAACGACAAGTCGGGGGTGAGGGTGTCGAAGAGGATGGAGTCGCGCAGGTCGGCTTTCTCGCTCTCGCGGGTGGCCGAGGATTGCGGCGGGTTGATGTACTCGAACTGGCCGTTGTTGCCCACCTGGATCAGCTTGCCGGTGTCCTCGGGGGAGGCCAGCGACTGGATGACATCGGCGGTGGCCTTGGCGATGGGGTCGGCGAAGTAGTCGTTGGTGTCGGCGAGCTTGCTGTCGAGCATCTCCATGCGGTCTATTCGCGGCACGGCCCCGTCCCACGCCTTTTTCTGCCGGTAATACACCACGGGAATCTTGCCCAAGGGGTTGGAGTAGGGGGTCACGCTCCACCCGGGCCACGCGCGCTTGCAGTAGAAGACCATCTCCTTGGTGTAGACGTCCCAGTGCTGGACGGACTTGCCGCCCTCCTTGAGGCAATAACCGCAGGCGAACGCCGTCATCCTGCCGTACTGGTCGAAAAGCGGGCGCAGCTTGTAGCCGTTGGAGCGGGCGAGAACCACGGTGTCGCAACGTATCTCGCCGTCCTCGGAGTACACGCGGTAGAGTTTAGCGGCCTCGGTCTCGGCCCCCGCGAGGCGTTTGGCCATACGCATGCGGGCGTCGAAGTGCTGGTCGGCGAGGAAATCCTTGAAAAGGGCGAAAGCGTCGTCGTCGCCCTCTGTCTTGTCCCACTCTATGGGCGAGCCGAGCAGGAAGAACATCTCCACCTCGTTGATGTACCACTGGAGGTTTCGGGGAATCTTGTTGGTCATGAAGTCGGGCGAGCCTTTGCGTCGCTTGTTGGGGCGTCGCTGGATGGCGTGAGTCTGGGTGTTGTACTCGGCCACGGCCTTGTCCACCTCCTCGTCGCGGTCCTGCATCATGTCGATTGCGCGGTCGATGTCGCCGTCTTGAATCAGGCGGTACAAGTCGCGGTCGGCCCCAACCGCGTTCAGCGTGAGGTTGCGGAAGAATGTCCTTAGATGTGTCAGGTAAGTATCCATAGTTACTCTGTGTTTGGTCGGAAAAATAAATGCCGAGGTCAGAAAATCCCTAGCCTCGACGTGTCAACTTTTATAGGCTTGACTATTTGACCACATATGCAACCCATTGTGTAATAGCGAGTTGCGTCACAGGCGTGGTTGTCGTGGTCTTCGGGGTAGTTGATGAAATTGCCGTCCTTGTCTTTCGCCCAGACGTAGTTGCGCAGCTCGTTCTGCAGGTTGTGGGAGTCGCGGGTGACGTAGATGTTGTCGAAATCCTTTATTCGCTCTATACCGGCGATGATGCTCCCCGCGGGCTTGGCGACCGGGTAGATGATGACTCCTCGGTTGGCTATCTCCTGGATCAGCCGCGGGTCAGCGGAGTCGGCGTACACGAACAGGCCGTCCTGACGCCTCAACGCCTCGCAGAGGTCGCTGATGAGCATTCCCTTGCGGTAGAACACCTCCTCTAAATAGAGGTCGTTGCCCACCAAACCGCACTTGACGCACGCGGACTCGTCTTGCGCAAACCCAAAATCCAGCCCTAATGCCACCTTGCGGGCGTTCTTGGGGAACTCGTCCACCACGCCCCATTTCTTGAACACCGCGCCCTCGGCCACGTCGGCCCACTGCCCCATGAACACGTGGGCGTATCGCTCGGGGTCGGTCTCTTTCATCCTTTTCGCGCTGTCGAGGAAGTCCTTGGACAGATGCTCGGCGTTGTCGAGGTAGCTGGTGTGGATGTGCAGCACCTGAGGGTGCGTGGAGATTTGCACGGGAACGCCGTCGAAATACTCTATGCGGTGGGTGTCCTTGATGTACTTCTGGTAGATGAAGTGGTTGGAGTCGGTCGGGTTCATTATGATGATGACCCGGTTCTGTATGCCCGGCTGGCGTATGGAGAGGGCGATGGTCTCGAACTCTTTCTCCGAAGTCCACTCCTCGGCCTCGTCGCAGACGAACGTGGTGATGCCGTGGATGGATTTGAGCTTGGCGGTCTGGTTGCCCGACGAGGTCTTTATGCCGCGGAACATTATCCTCGCCCCGGTGCGGCGGTTCACGATGTCGGTCTTGGTGGTGTGGAAGTAGCGTTGCGTGCCGTCGGCCTCTATCTTCTCCACGAACTCGGGGATGATGGACATTCCCGCCGACACCATCGTGTAGCGGGTGTAGAGGATGTTGTGGACGAGCCGCTCTGTCGAGCCGTCGTCCAGCCCTCGCTTGCGCATCTCGAACGTGAGCCTCTCGATGAACGTGGCGGCTGAGTAACTTTTACCGGATCCGCGGCCCCCGGTTATCAGCACCACGAACTTGTCGCGGTCGTCGTACAGGGGATAATATACGCTATGGGTCTTTATCATAGGCTCATCTGTTGCTAATACCCGCCAAATACACCGCGTTCCTGTCCTTTAGCCGCTTGCTCATGCCAATCAGCGTCGACCCGGTCGTCACGATGTCGTCCACCACAAGCACGTTCGGCGGCAACTCCGCGCGCAACATCATCCATGGGTCGAGGCGGCTTCGGTTCACCGCCACGAACGCCCGGTCGATAAAGGGAACGTCCAGCAACTCCCCCAGACGCCTGCACACCTCGCTGGAGAAGTGCCATCCGCGGTGCCGCCTCCTAGGCGCGCTCACTATCGCCCACTCGCCCGGGGTCAACAGGCCCAAGGTGGTCACGGCGTAGGCCATCGTGGACGCGAACAGCTCCACGTTCCCGGGTTGCTTGCACTCTTTCAGCGACAAGCCCGTATCCATATCCCGGGCGCGCCAAAGGGTTATGCAATCGATGTCCTTGAGCTTGTACACGTTGGGACTGAAATCGCTCAGGTCAACCCGCAACTCGCGCTTATGGGAGAATATCCTTGTCATCGGCTGTAGGCTCTTGCGGGTTTTCGGGGCCGTCTTGGTGCAGCTCGTTCTCTTTCTTTATCCACGCGTCGATGTCGAGGCCGTCGGAGGAGTAGTCCACGTCCTCGTCGGCAACCTCGCCGCCGCGGGATATCACGCGGTAGTTGGGGTCGTGGTGGTGCAACCACAGGGACAACGCCTGCAGCGAGGGAGGGGTCTCGGTCTCGGTCTCCTGAACTATCACGCCCGCGTCCTCGTTGTCGGCCATCATCCAGCCCGTGCCGCGGCAGTCGGGGCAGTCCTTGTTCTTGCCCTTGCAGTGGCACCTCAGACCCGCGCCGCGGATGGAGCGGCTACGGCTCTTGGTGGCCCCGAAACCGAGCTTCATCACGCAATCCCACGCTTTCATGTTGGCTTGGGACCTCGCGCGCGCTAAAACCTTTAATATCTTCTTGCTACGCCTCTCGTTCTGCTTGTCCGTCCAGCCGATGTAGTTTCCGTTCTTCATCGAGGTGAACGTTTCCACGTCGATGTCGAGGATGAGGGCCACGTCCTTGTCGTAGGCGCAGACAGAGGCGGCTCGTTGCATCAGGGCGTAGAACTCGTCGGAGTCGTAGTCGTGTTTGGGGTTTGCCATATTGTTGTAGACTTGTCTCTAAGTGTTGGTGGATTGGTTGAGAGTGGTTACCTTTGCGGAGAGATACCCGTCGGAAGTATGCGCCCCGGTTCTAACGGCAAGCGAACTACCCGGCGGGCAATCTTTTTATCCCGCGTTGGCTGTCATGTATGTGGATTGGGCGTATTTCTTGTGTAAATCGGCGACCTTGACGTTTAGCGCGCGGTGGTATGTTCCTCTTTTCTCGTTGATATTCTTGATGTATCGAGCCGCCGCGTCATCGGCTCGACGCCAACGCGTGATAATGCGTGAGGGACTCTCCCCGCGGTATCTGTCGCGGTTCATCAGCTCGGAACCCAGTTGGGTCAATCGCTCCTGTTGCCTGAGGATGTCGTCGATTGATTTCTTTCTCGCCATGGTTGTTTATCCTTGGTTGTTTGCCATATAGGTGTTTTGTGAATACTTCTTGTCGTATCGCGCCGTTTTGCGGCCCGTGCGGGGGTTATCCTTGCCGCGCAGCCGTTCGATATTGCTGACGTACCAGCTGCCGGTGCGCTCTGCGAAATCGTTGCGGTCGGCGATCTCACGGTAGCGGGCGCCGGTAAGGCCGTCGCGCCGAGACAGCTCATAGGCCAAGTCTTGGATGCGGCCCACCTGAGCGTCGATGTCAGCGATGGATTTCTTGCGTGCCATTGTTATCCCGCGTTAGATGTCATATAGACGGAGCGACCGTACTGGACACGCGTGGGCGCGGTGTGTAGCATTCCGTCAACGAACGTGGTCTTCTTGTTGTGGATATTGTTGATGTATCTCGCGGCGGTCTTGGAGGCCCTACCGAGTCGCGTCCGGTTTCGGGAAAAAGTTTGCCCTCTTTCCCGGTCGCGCTGTTGCAACTCACGGCTCAGGTTCATGATCCGGTAATGTTGCTCGCGGATATCTTGAATGGATTTCTTCCTTGCCATATTTATCCTGCGTTAATACCCATATAAGTGTTCTGTGAATACTGGCGTTTCTCGGCTTTCAGGAGGACGTCGTAGGGGTCTTTGCCCTCGGCGTTGGCCTTGTCGGCGCGGGCGATAGAGTCTTTCATCGACTTGGTGTTGTCGATGTTGCGCTTGTAACGCTCGGCTATCTCATTGATGCGGCTTTCACGCGCGCTTCCTCTCTGGACGCGCGACCACAGCCTCAGGCGTTGACGCTCGATGTCTTCGTATGATTTTGTTCTCGCCATTGTTTTTTCTTGCTAAGATAGCGGGTAAACGCGGGGCGCGGGCGCGCTGGCGGGAGGGATTCGGCACAATGCGGGCAAAGTGACGTGAAAGGACGCAAAAAGCCGCCCCGGGGTCGGGACGGCTGGCAGGATGTAGGGCGGTTCAGGGTTAATCTTCGGTGTCGGGGATTTTCCTCAGATATTTCAACCATATAGAGGGATTCGCCCCTGAAAAGAATCCGTCAAGGATGTCGTTTCCGTTCAAAATAGCGGTAACTTCCGCGATAATGGAGGTTTGGTCCTCAGGGTAAAAGGTGGTCAAGAAACCACTATAGTCCCTTAACTTGCAACCGTGGTTGTTGCAGTAATCCACGATTTGCCTTTTAGTCGGCTTTAACCATTTATGCGGCTTTTCACCTTTGTTTGCTGTTTTACGTGCGGGCTGAGGAGACCGTCTTGCCTCGTCATTCTCCAGCAAATCCAAGCCTTTGGGCAACGGGTTTTCGCCGAACAGATGTCTAATCTCTTGGGGAATTTCGTCGATGTAGCTCATATCTCGCAAAGATAGGAATAATTTCGGAAAACTATCTAATTTCCCTGCGGGTGTAAATCATTCCAAAGAATTTAGCCACTTTTTTACATTCTGGTGAGTGATAGCAGCCTGCGTGCGCGAGTTCCATTGAGCCCATTCATGTGTTCCAATTTCTGGTGCGTCCCTTTTGGAGGGTAATTGGCGGTAATGTTCCTCACCTATTACCCAATCGCTCGGCTTTTCGGTTCTCTCTAACCCGGTGTGCCTTCTCGCCGCCGGGATGTCGTTTGTATGGGTCAATAACTCAAGATGCTGGGGCCGTCCGTCTTTACCGGGCCTTAACGAATACACATAATCTCCGGACGTTACCCTTACTTCGCTTGCGTTGCGGGAGGCCGCCAGCCTAATATCCCTTGCAGAAAACGGTGTTCCTACACGGGCGAACAGCGACCCTTTGTCCCCGTTTAAGTGCGAGGGGTGGTTATGGGTTATAACGCAACCCCGGCCTATACCGGGATGAACCAAGGCTTGGGAAATGTCACCCGTGTCAGAGTAATGTATCCAGCCATTTTTATCAACAATCGAAACCGTTTCGACCTCGTCGTCGAGGTGCTTACGTTCAAAGTCAAGGACGGGGCCGCGCTGGTTGCGGGTAAGCCCTGAATCGGTGTCGTGCTTGGCGTCGCGAAAGCGCGCTTTCTGCGTGTAAATTCCTTCTCCCATATTCTTGATTAATTTTCAGTTTCTTTCTCGTCGACCTCCACGCCCTCGATGCGCCGCTGCAAGTCCTCGCCCTTGATGAACTTGGAGTAGGGGTCGTAGCCGAACGACTGCAGGAAATCGGCCTTGGCCTCCCAGTCGCTGAACGACACCATGAAGTAGGCGTCCATGTTGGCGGCTTTCTCCGCGGCCCCTTGCAGTATCTGCTGTTTCATCCCCTTGACCTTGGCGATTTTCTCCTCGCGGGTAAGCTCGCGGGGCTCGTCCTCGTCGCCCTCATCGTCGCCCGGGATGTCGTCGTCCTCTATGACGGCGTCGAGGTCGGCGGTGGCGTTATCGCGTTGCAGGCGGGCCTCCTCGCGGCGGGCGGTGGCCTCCTGCTCGCGGAAATCGTCCAGCGGGGCCATCAGGTCGGCGAGGTCGTCGGTGAGCGCGGCCTCGCCCTCGCTCTGGAAGTCGAAGTCCACGCCGATTACGGAGAGGTCGGCGTCGGTGAAACCCACGTTCTTGTAATCGATCTCGGGAATCATCTCGCGCAGGCGGTCGAAGTCCCACTTGCCGCCCACGTTCTGGTTGTTCATCACCACGACGATTTCCTTCTCGGTCTTGTCGTCGACGTCGACCACCTCCACGCGCAGCTCATAGTCGTTCTCGGGGAAGCCCTTGATGCTGTCGAGGATGGCCACCTTTTGGTTGCCCGAGCATACGCGGTTGCCGTTGCGGGCGTTTACGATGATGCCGCCGAGCGTGCCGAACTTGCGCAGGGACCGGCGCAGGGCTTTGCGGCCCTCCTCGTCGATGAGGCGGGGGTTGTAGTCGCAGAGGTTTATCTCGGAGCGGTTGAGGGTTTTGACCTCTGAGGGGAATAATTTGGGGTCGAGTGCCATATTGGTTCTTTGGTTGTTTACGCCGCGAAGATAGGAGGCCCGCGGGACGGTTGTTCGCCGCCCGCGGGCTTATCGGTCACTTCAGGGCGATTGTGGCGCGGTTTAGCCAGCGTTTGCCGTCATATACACCGATTGGGAGTATTTCGTGTGGATGTTGGCCATTTTTCCGCCAAGGCGGCTGGGCTTCCCGCGTTTATTGTCGATGTTGTTGATGTAGCGGTTCGCGGTTCTTCCCGCTTGCCATTTACGAATCCCATAGTTCGTGCCGTAGTTGCCGCGTTCATAGTCACGCACCTGTAGCTCGTCGGCCAATCGATTAATTCGGTTTTTTTGGTCGGTTATGTCCGCTATAGATTTTTTCTTGCCATAGTTTTTAGTTTTTTTAGTTTTTAGTTCTCGTTATCCCGCGGTCGAGGCAAAAGCCTTGTCCGCGTTGTTGATTGCTTTCACGTTAAAATTTCCATTGCCGTAGTCGCGTAGCGTGCGCTGGCCTTGCTTGGAGTTCACCGTCCCAGAGTACACGCGGGCGACCCTGTTGTAGTCGTCATCAATTGCGTCACCGTAGAAGCTGGCCTCTTGGAGTTTTCGGCCGATGCGGTTGAGCTGCTTAGCGACTTCGGCCGTGGTTTTGCGGGAGTTGATTTTTACCCCCCCCACGTTCACGAGTTTGTCCCTTGCCATAGTTTGTGGTTAAGAGGTTAGAGGATGGGGTTAGCCGCCCGACAGGCCGAGGCCGACGCGGACGTCGTAGTAACGCTGACGGCGGGAGGCCATCTTAGAGCGGCCGGACTGACGGACTTTGTTGCCGTTATCGTCTTTTTGGGTCTGCGCCCACGTCAAGCCCCCGGCCGTGCGTCCGTTTGTGGACATCTTGCCCGTCACAGAGCGGGAGTAGCCGCGGCCCTCTCGCCAATTGCCGTTCTCGTCGCGCTCCAGCACGCCGTGGGCTTGTGAGTAGGCGGCGTTCATCCCGCGGTTGGCCACAGACTGCGCGTTCTGCGAGTTGAGTTTCTCCGTCTTGCGGGAGCGGGATTTGCCTGATTTGTTCTTGTTTGCCATAATTTTTTGCTGTTAAGGGTTGTTTATTATATCCAATCTCGTCAAACTCGTTGACCCACTTGCGGGGCAGTCCACCATCACCGTCCATGGCTATCCATTGCTAAGTCCCATATAGGTGCCTTGCGAGTATTTGCGTCTGTTGGCGTTGCCGTCCGACCAATCCCGCATAGCCTGATTCTCATAGCTCTTGGTGTTGCGGATGTTGTCGATGTACTTGTTGCCCCGCGAGATAACACGGCGCGTCCTGTCGGTTTGACGGTTGTTTGCGTCCACATATTCCCCGCGGCGGATAAGCTCGTTTAGAATGCGCATCTGCTGGTTGAAAATGTCGTTCACTGACTTCTTCCTTGCCATAGTTAATCGTTGTTATCGTTATTATCCTTCTCGGCCTCGCGCTGGTGGCGTTCCCAGAGGACGCGCTCGCACAGCGGGAAAACCTTGTATATCTTCTCCAAGTCGCCCGGGCAGTTGCGCTCCAGCCAGCTCAGGCATTCCTCGTTGAATCCCACGCCGCCCGAGGCTTTCAGCGAGTAGCGCACGGGCTCGGGAATCGAGCGCACGCGCATATACGCCATCACCTCGCGCTGGTTCCACTCGGCCAAGGGATAGAACATCCCCTTGTGGCAGTAGCCCTCGTCTTGGTAGGTGTTGAGCATCAGGCGGCGGTTCATCCCGTCGGCTTTCTTCATCCCGAGGATGACGGTGTTTATCTGGTACTTTATCCTGAGCGTCTTCACCACGTCCGTCAGTCGGATAGCGCGGGTCTTGGGGCGCGCCACGCAGTACATCCCGCTGCGCAGGACGTAGCTGAGGTTCCAATGGGGTATCTGCACGAACTCCGCGCGGGGGTATCTCGCTTTCACCCAGCGCACGTAACGCTCGATATGCTCCAGTCCCTTGACGAAGTACATGAACACGCAGACGAGCCGCTTGTAGCGGGGATAGCACAGGTCGAGGGCGACCAGCGAGTCCTTGCCCAGCGAACACATCAGTATCGCCGCGTCCTCCTTGGCCGCCTGCGCCTCTATCAGCCTTATGGTGTCGTCAACCCTGCCCATTTATCCTACAGCCGCTCCAAGTGCGTTGTAATCAGAGTAGGCCTGTGCGGCGCTCTCCGCTCTTTGCACGCGAGCGTAGTTTTGCGTTGTGGGGTTACGGGAGTCAAGGGCGCGTATGCGGTCCAACTGAGCCCTCACCTGAGCCTCGGTTTTTGAATTGTTGACTGACCCTCGCCGCTTAAAGGTGTAGGCACCGTCGGCGGTAGATTTTACGCGGAAAGAGTTGTAAATTGACGTTTTGCCGTTATTAACCCGTCCCGCTTGTCTAACGCTGACCCCATTTCGGTCAAAACTGGGGAGTGGATCAAGATTGGTACGCGTGGAAATTGCGTTGCTTAGGGTGGTTTCCTCGGTCTTTGAGCCGGTTCGGTTTGTATATCGTCTTGCCATTTTCAGTGACTTTAAGGGTTATCCTACGGAGAGGGCGGCGGCACCGGCGGCGGCACGGGCCTCGCGCTCGGTCATGCCGTCCTGCGATTCGGGGGAGTTGCGCCAGTTGTCCATATAGTCCTGGATCTCGCGGTCGCGGATGCCTTTCTTGATGTCGTAGAGGCGTTGCGAGCGGGATGCCTGACGGCCCGAGCGTCCCACCTTGCCGGTCGTGGGGTCGGTGAGGGTCTGCATTTGGGCGTTGGCGGTTCTGCCGTTCTGGGAGGCGCGGCCTTGTGGGTCGCGGGTGAGGTTGGTGTTGGTGCCCGTCATGCGGTTGATGCGCTTTTGCAGGGCTGTGTTTTTGCGTCTTGCCATAACTTTTTGTGAATTAGTTTGTTTATATCGTGTAAAGTTTCTAACTTTGCGGCGAGCAATGAAAGAGTGGGCTGAGCTACCCTTGTAGGTTAAGGAGCCGTCTTTCGTTGCTCTTTTTCTTTATCTGATGTCCAGTTGTCAGATATGGAATAGGCGGTGTATTTTGAAGTCCACTTTTGGCTACGTCCTTTACCACCACCAGTCCTTACAAGTTCCTCCCCGACCTTTAGGTAGTATGTACGATTACGTAGTGTTCCTTGGAAAATCAAATAATTGTCATAAGGCTTTTTGGAAGATTTTCCCGAATGGTTTACCTCGCGGCCTACCTCCTTGGTTTGAGAAAGAATGTAAGGAAGATTATCAACATCGGTATATCGGAAGCCACCCCTGCCCAAAGATATATCCCTTGCGAGGTGCTCGTTGCGTTTATAATCCATGTTTATCTGCACCTTACCACGCAGTCCTTGCGCCGTGAATCGCTTGCCGTCGTGCTTGTGGACGTTGGCGATGATGCTCGACAACGCAGCGGGATTGGACAACGCGGGGCTGAAACGCTCTTGGAGCTGCCTGTCGCGCTCCTTTTGCGCCCTTACCCTGTCGTTAACCCACTTGCGGGGCAGTCCACCGTCGCCGTCCATCGCTAGCCTTGGTTCAAGCCCATATAGGTGCCTTGCGAGTATTTTTGGTCTCTGCGGGCCACGTCATATCCTGTTGCTGTTCTCATGAGGCGGGGTTGTCCAGCGGCCTTGCGAGCGTTCTGGATATTGGAAATATATTCTCTTCCAATTCGTTCCGCGCCAAAGCGTCTATGGAAAAGCTCGTCATAACGTCCACGACCCTCGTCTCGACCATTTTTTCGATTCTCTTGGCGGCGTTGTTCAAGTTGGTTTCGTAGCCTTCGGATACGTTCCACTTGATTCTCAATGTCATTTATGCTTTTCTTCCTTGCCATTTTTTAATCGTTTTTGTTGTTATCGTTTTCGGCGAAATTAACTCAATCCCAAAACGTTGCGGCGGTGTCGCGCGGCGGTGTTGGCACTTGCGGCGCGTTGTGACGCAAAAAGCCCGACCTACGCGAGGCCGGGCCACATATGCAAAGACTTATTGAAGCAATTCACAACAGCCGGTCAGGGGCTCGTTGTGACGCAAACGGCGGTGCTATTTGTGTTTCTTGGGGTGAATGTTCTTCTCTAAGATTTCGCCGAGGTTGTAGACCACCTGCTGGGCCACGTAGTCCTTGCCCTTGTACTCATACCAGATGGGCTCGCCTTTCTCGTCGACGAAAATCTCGGTGTACGCGCTCTCGACCTTGACCAAGGCGGTGTCGCGGTCGGGATTGTAGCCAACGTAGAAACGAATGGCGTCATACTCGATGGGCAACGCGTTTTCGTTCTCGTCGCAGATGTCGTAGCCCTCTTCGTCGAGCTGGATGAGCTTCTTCTCGGTCGTGGGGCGCACCTCGCGGAACTCTTGCACTTTCTGCCCCGAAAGGATTAAATCCAAGTATTTTTGTTTGATGATTAGATTCAGAATTTTCATTTGTATTTGAATATTAAGCCTTTAACTGTTTTTACTCTGCCCCCGCGAACATTTTCAAGCACACAGCTTTCAAGAACGTTGTTCGCCCGGGCGGCTTCTCTCACGCCACGATACTCACCGACAAATTGACCGTCTTTGGTGTATGCTACCACCGCTTTGCGGGTCTTGGCGTAGGCTTTCTCAAGATTGTTGCTATACGCAATATTGTACTTGTGACTTACCCACTCTAAATTGCTGACGCGGTTGTTAAGCTTGTTCTCGTCGATGTGGTTGACTTCGGGGTAGTTGTTTGGGTTTGGTATAAAAGCGGCGGCTACAAGGCGATGTATGCCATATAATTTTCTTTTGTGGTCGGGTTTATGTAGCACCACTCTATAATATTTGCCCAAAATACACGGTTTCAATATGCCGACTTCGTGCCGTAGCTTTTTGCCTTTGTGAAAACTTTTCACACGGCCAAGGTTGCTTATCTCATACAACCCCTCATACCCAACTATGGGTAGCCACTTTTCTTCGTTGATATTTTCTTCATGACTTGTCACAATATTTAAATGTTGATTAAATAATCTGCCGCAAAGTTATAACATAATTTTGAGATACGCAAATTTATTTTCACGTAGCGACGGCCCGGGCGACGACCGCGAACAAATCCGACGCGTCGGCGCGGAAACCGGGATAGGCGCGCCAGTACGTCCTGACGGCCGAAAGGTCGCGGCTGAGGATGGTGGGCGTGCGCAAGCCGAGGCACTTGGCGAGCGTCACCCGCAACCCCTCGGTGATTTTCGCCCCGGCCAGCGACGCGGGGCAGTAGAGGTAGAGGACGGCCATGAGGAGCATCTTGCGGTGCCAAGGAAGCGAGGGGTCGTAGCCGCGGCGGTCGCACCATCCCTTGTAAGCCTCGCAGGCCGCGGCGAGGTCGCTCTCGGCGGGCGCGCCCAGTGGCGGCACGGAAAGCTCGGCGATGGCCGCGCGGGCGTCGCGGATTCGGGTGTAGAGGTGTTCCAGGGCGGTCACGCGCCCCATGTCAAGGCATCGGTCAAGGTCGTTCACTTTTTCCACGGCGCAAATATATGATTTCCAAACGAAAAGCGCAAGAATTTCACCCCTCGGGGGCGGGAAAAATTTGACCCTCCCCGCGCGAAATCTCTCCACAACCGCCCCGTTGTGGCGCGAAAACCCCGGGACGCGGGCCAAGGAACGCCCATAGGGGGTAATTTAGCGGGCATAACCGACAAAACCCAACCGATATATGCCAGCATTAAAATTCGAGGTAGAGGCCGACTACACGCGCCTTGTGGAACTCAAAAGCGAGATAGCCCGGCTCGAGAAAGCCATAGAGGACGTTCCCGCGGGGAGCGGTGCCGCAATGAATGAATTACAACAGCAACTGCGAGCCGCCCGCGGGGAGTTCAACACTCTTGCCAAGGCCGCGCAGGACTCAGCCGCCCAGATGGAGGCCGCTATGCGCCGCGCCCAGCAGATGGGGCAGAAGCCGGTCGCCCCGAGGATTAAGACCGCCCCGTTCTCCTCCGACGCCGCCAAGGTGCGAGCGGAGGTCGACCAGACCATGCGCACCCTTGACCAATACGGTGGCAAGCTCACCTCGGCTTTCAAGAACGCGTCGAGGCTCGCCGGCCTTTCCGTGCCGATGATGGGGATGATGGGATTCCTCAACAAGGTTAAGGAGACCACCGTGGCTGTCGAGGACATGAACGCCTCGCTTGAGACTTTCCTCGGCTCGGAGGCCAAAGTCAGCCAGTTCCTCGGAGACCTCAAAGCCTACTCGCCTCGCAACCTTTTCACGTTCAAGGAGCTGAAAGGCGCGTCGAAATCGCTGCTCGCCACGGGTATGGAGGCCGACAACGTCATCCCCACAATCGACAAGCTGTCGAAAATCGCCTCGGCCACCAAGGCCAACCTGTCGAGCGTCATCTCCTCCTACAACATGGCCAAGATGGTGGGCAAGGTCAACTCGCGGCAGTTCCGCGCGTGGGGCAACTTCGGCGTGGACATCAAAAAAGAGCTGAAAGCGATGGGCGAGAGCGTGTCGGGGTCGAGCGTGACGTTCTCCCAACTCGACCGCGTGATAAATCACCTTACAGGGGACGGCGGGAAGTTCGCCAACGTCATGACCGACCAGCTCGACCTCGTCAGCACGCACATATCCACCTTGCAGAACAACGTCGATTCCATGTTCGCCGAGCTTGGCGAGGACTTGAAAGAGCCGCTGAAAACGCTCATAGACGGCGCCGCGTCCCTCGTCAAGCACTGGAAAGAGGTGGCGTACGTGCTGGAGGGTTTGGTGGTCGCTGGTGTCGCCAACAAGCTCATCAAGCAGATGGATACCAAGATGGTGAACAAGAGCCTCGCGGAAACCAAAGCTCGCTATGACGCTATAAACGACAACTACCAACCTTTGCCCAAAAAGCTTGCGAAAGCGGTCAAGAAAGGTCAAATCACCGAGGAAAGGGCGAGGGAGGAGGTGGCGCAACGCGAGTTTATCTCGCGAAAGGGTTATAACGGGATGTCATCGTCGGAAATCCGAATCGAGCGTGGGCGCAGCGAGGTCGGAACGCAATTCAGGAAACTGCAGAACGCTCAGGAGAAATTCCACGTGGCAAGGGTCCAGCAAAAAAAGGTAGAAGAAGCGGCTGGCGATAACCCGACCACCAAACAACTTAAGGCCATCAGGTCTTATAGAAGGCAACTTGCGGAATATGAGGACCAGATGCGAGCCGCGGCTGCGCGTATCCGCGCTGTACGTTCCACTCTCACCCCCAAAGAACTCCGGGAAGTGGACAAGACCTTTGGGAATAAGCCACAAAAAGACCAAGTGATAGCCGGGGCCAAAACCGACCCGAAGATCACCCAGGAGGAAAAACGGGCGATGAATGCTAATGCCGACCTGCAAAAGCGTAGAGCGGAAGAGCAGGCCGCGCACGAAAAAGCGAGAAAAGCGGACACTAATCGTCAGCGCGCCACCTCCCGGGTGCAACAAGCCGAAGCGCGATATGAACAAGCCTCCCAAACCAGTGGCGGTATTCAGGGGTGGAGGGATTGGTGGAGAGCCCGCAAGGAGATGAAAGCGGCGCAAAAGGAGGAGCGTAAAGCGATAAGGGAATCCAGAAAAGCTCGCAACGAGGAGACTAAAGCTGTTGAAAGGACCAAACAAGCGACAAAGGGCCTCGAGGCGTCCAATAAAAAGCTCGTCAAATTGGGTGGTCAGCGTGTCGTGGACGAGAAAGAGGCGGCTCAGGCCGTGAAAGCCACAGCGGCGCAAGCAAAAGCCGCCAACAAGGGGCTTTCCGACGCAAATGTCAGAGAGAAAACCGCACAATCCAGCCTTACCTCCCTGAAAAAGCAAGAGCAAGAGGCTATGGCCAAGATGAAGCGGTCGGAAAAGACATTAGCCAAATACACCAACCGCTATAACGAAAGTTATAAACGCAACGGTGCCAACTCCCCGGTGACACAACGATGGGGCAAAAGCCTTGAGGACGTCACAAGAAACGCCGCGAACACCCAAAGAGAATATTTGTCGATATCCAACAAGGTCAAGGCCGCCGAGGAAGAGCTGGCGAACGCCAAGGACAACAAAGCACGGGCCGAGAAAATCGCCGCGCGAGCCACCCAGAGCCATAAGGAGGCCACGGAAACCTTGGCGCGCTCACAGCAACAAGGCACCGTGGTGGCCACCAAGGACACCGACGCCCAGCAAAAGGATGCTGATAGCAAAAAGAAAACCGGGGACGCGGGCAAGGGCGCCGCCGCGTCCCAATGGTTGCACAATGCCTCAATGAAAGCAGGTAAAGTTGCGGCCACCGCCCTAACGTGGTCACTCAACGCCGTAAAGGTCGCATTATCCTCAATGGGAATCGGTCTGGTCATTGGCGCGCTGACTTCATTGGCGACGTGGTTGTTCTCATCCAAGAAAGCGACGGAAGATTTGGGCGAGGCCGCGGAGAAATACGGCGAGAGCGCAGCCAAAACCGTGCGTAACATTAAGGCGCAGATGAGCATCCTCAACGTCGCTAATAAAAAGGGGAAACTTCACAAATCCGTCCTTGAAGAATTAATCAAGACATACGAATCCGTCGGCGTTCATATTGACCGTACCAAGAATCTCTATGACCAGCTCGCCTCCAAGATGGACAAGGTTATCGAGAAAATCAAAGAGGAGGGTCGGCAGCGCATAATCGCCCGCAAAATAGCCGCGGTGCAAGACCAGTATGAGGGCCTAGACAAGGATTTCTCCAAGACCACAAGCCACTATATCGATTTTAGCGGAATGAAAGGGTCTGTTCAGAACGCGGCCAAGGAGATTTACGCGGAGACAATCAAAAACAATGCCGACACCTTGAAAGCCTTGTACGATGAGTACAATGCACTGCCCGACCCCAACTCAGCCACGATGCCTGCGGATGAGGTCAGGGGCATTGAGAAGCGTATGGTGGAGATTAAGCAGCAGATGTGGGACATTGCGTCAAAGGACGTGAGCGAATACGCCAAGAGTGTGGGTGGGAGTGTGGACGCCAACCTGAACAATATGCCAACCCTCATTATGGCTCTCCAAACCTACCTCAAAAACGTGGACGCCCTTGACACCGCCCTCGACTCCCTCGGGCGACAGGCTGGCATTACCGGGGACGCCCTCAAGGATGAGGCCGGGGACACCGAGTACCTGAACCGCACATTGGAGGAGCTAAAAACCTCGGGAGAGGAGTATTATCTGCTAAAGAAACAGCTTAACAACGAGAAACTCGAGGACGAACACCCGATGGTCGTTGTCACCGATTTGGACAAGGGCATAAAGAAAACCGAAGAGCTAAAGAATAAAGGGGACACAGTAACCAAGACCCCTATTGTCCCGTCCACCGACCTTACCAACGTGATAGCCTTAAACAACGCCCTCGACACAACCCTTTCCAAGATAGGAGAGATAAACGGACAGGGTTCGGACTGGGCTAACGCTTTGGGCGATGTCCCCGGCATCACGCCGCCTCCTGCCCCGGACAAAAAGGAGAATAATTTAAAGTACGAAAAAGGCACCGGTATATTGCTCATGAACCCCGAGGACCGGCAGAAAGAGGAAAAACGAGCCGAAGAACGGGCCAAGAAAGAGGCCGAGCTGGCTGAAATGTGGGACCATGATACCAAAACTTTTGAGAAACAACTCAAAGAGGCTACCACCAATGACCAGTACAGGCAATTAGCCGCCCACGCCAAGACGCAACGTGATCAGTACTCCGACCAAGACTCCAAGGAGTACAAGTACTGGGACACCAAGTACAAGTACGCACAGAAGATGGACAAGAGTAACGACAAGACTGACATGGCCCAGCAGATGTGGCAAGCCCGGCGAGCGCAGGAGGAGCAGGACAAGAAGAACGCCCGCCAGCGTATCGCCAACCAGCAGAAAGCCGACGAACTTGTGCTTGAGCAGATGCGGGAGGGCGAGGCCAAGCGCATTGCCGAGATAAGGGCCAACGCCGAAAAGGAGCGCGAGGCTTTGCGGCAGTCCATAGAGGACAAGGCCAAGGAGTTGGAGGATTTCGACCGCTCGCAGTGGAAATTGCTTCACCCCAAGGACAAGGACTATCGGTTCGTCGTCACCAAGGAACAAAAGGCGAAGTACAAAGAGCGAGCCGCCGAGCTTGTGGGCGCGGACGTGACCAACGCCACCATCAACTACCACGAGACCCGGGACATCCAGCAGGCGCAGGTCGACGCATTGCAGGAACTGCGCGACTACCTCATCCAGTACGGCGACGCGGTGCAACAGCGCATGGCCACCGTCGAGAAGTACAACCAGCAGATAGCCGACAAGGAGACCACGCCCGCGCAGAGGCTCGTCCTAACCAAGGAGCGCAACGACGCGCTGACGCAGTTACAGATGGCCGCAAACAACATCGACATGGGCAGCGTCTACTCGGGTATGGAGAAGATGTTCAAGGGCGTTTACGCGGCGCAGTTGGCCTCGGCGAGGGCGTATATGGAGAGCGACGAGTACAAGAACTCCTCCGAGGAGAAGAAACGCGAGTACCGCGGTCAGGTGCGCCAGCTCGAGCAGGGCGCGGGTCAGGTGCAAGCCGTTTCGTTCAAGCAGGTGGCCGAGGATATGGAGGCCTACCGCCAAGCTATTCTCGACAACAATAAAGCCCAAAACGCGCTCAAAAAGGCGAACAAGGATGTGGTGGATGCCGAAAACAAGTATCGGCAAGCCATCAAAAACGGCACGGACCAGGAAGAGATAGACGCGGCTGAAAAACTCAAACGGGCCAAAGACGCGAAACAAGCCGCGCAAGCGAATGCGTCAGCGGCGACGTTAAACGTTGAAACCACACAGGAAACCGCCCAGAACTCCTCCGAGATCCTCTCCACCGCCATGCAAGGGGTGGTGGACGGATTGTCCCAAATCACCAGCGGGTCGCTTTCGGGGTTGTACAACGGGGTCAATAACATTTCCAAGGCGTTTAAGCTAATGGACTTGTCGAAGAAAGCGGAGAATGCGGGAAAATCAGTGGATGAGATCGCGGAACAAATCCAAGATGTCCCAATTGTCGGTTGGATTCTCTCCATCATCGACCTGTTCAAGGACGGCATATCCGTGGTGCTGGAGGGGTTGCTTGATTCCATCGCCAACCTTGTGGAGGGTGTTATCAGCGACGTGTTCTCCGGGGATTTGGTGGAAACCCTCGTTTCGGGAGTGGGTGACGTGTTCCAAGGGGCTTTGAACGCCATCACCTACGGCGGGTTCAACTCATGGTTCGGTCTTGGCGGGGGCGACCTCAAAAAGCTTATAGAGTTGGAGGAGGATATCGCTCAGGAGAACGAGTTGCTCACCAACTCAATCGACAAATGCTCCGACGAGATCAAGGAGGCCCGCGGCGGCATAAAGGCGTTGACCGCGGCGATGGAGGCCGTCAACTTCTCCGACCAAAAGGTGGAGAACGACCGCAAACTGCTGGAATCCGAGATGCGCTACAGCGGCGCGCACCACTCCAACGCCTACTACTTCGATCTCTCGGCGTGGAAGAGCGTCAACGAGACACTCGCCGCGTATGAGCGGTACTCCGGGGAGAGCGTGGGACGCATGTCGGGCAAGGGTGACTGGGAGGCGTTGCTCAACCTCTCCCCCGAGGCTCTCGACTACATCCGCACGCACAACGTGGCCGCGTGGAAAGAGATAATCGAGGAGGGCAAGTACGACAAGAGCGAGTACTGGGAGGCGTTGGCCGACGACGCGGGGCTGGCCGAGACGCTGAAAGACACCCTGCGCGAGGCGTTGACCGAGGTGACGTTCGACTCGTTGCGCGACTCGTTCCTCGACACGCTGATGGACATGGACTCCGACGCGCAGGATTTCGCCGACGACTTCTCCGAGTACATGATGCGGGCGATACTCAACCAGAAGTTGGCCGAGCTTTACGATGACCGATTGGAGTCGTGGTACAAGAAATGGGCGGCTATGAGCGAGAGCGGCGACGCGTTGACCGAGGCCGAGATCGCCGAGCTGAGGGCCGAGTTCAAGACCATATCCGAGGACGCGGTGAAAACCCGCGACGAGGTGGCCGCTATCACGGGATACGACTCGGCCACAAGCCAGAACGGCGGCACCAAGGGGAGTTTCAACACCGCCTCGCAGGAGAGCATAGACGAGCTTTCGGGACGTTGCGCGGCGTTGCTGGTGTCGGTGGAGGGCAACAAGGAGCTGCTCAGGCTCAACGGCGAGACGCTGGCCACGATAAGCGACACCGCGTTGCAGAGCCTTGACTTGGCCGGGGCGCAACTGGAGCTGACGAGGAGCGTGGACGACCTGTTGGCCGACTGCTCCATCCAGCTGCAGAGCATAGCCGAGAACACGTCCTTGGTGGTCGAGCCCATCAAGGCGATGCGTGACGATTTGTACGACATACGAACCAAAATAAAGAACTTATGACGAACGATTTGAAGATAAACGGCGTGGACGCTTGGACGGTGTGGGGCGTGGCCATGGGCGACGGGTTCCTCGACACGCTGTACGAGCCCTTGGACATGAAGGAGGCGGTGACATCGGAGTCGCGCTTGGAGGACGGGCGTCGCGTGGCGTGGCCCGCGGGTACGGTGCGGGTGAAACCCCGGTCGCTGACCCTCGAGTTCCTTTTGTTCGCCTCCTCTTCCACGGTGATGAGGGCGGCGAAGAACGCTTTCCTCGCTGTCCTGATGGCGGGGACGGTGGCGGTGGCGGTGCCCAAGGCCGGTAGCGAGGTGTTCAAACTGCGCTACACAGGCAAGGGGGCGACCCACGCGATGAACTGGCAGAGGACGCAGTGCAATCTCTCGCTGAAATTCGAGGAGGACAACCCCAAGGACAGATAACGACACCCGGGCGTGACCGGGACTTGCCCGACAAGGCGGGGGCCGCTATCCTCACGGACGGCGGCCCTCTATATCTCCATGAATCTACGAAAAGCTAATCTCTTATCTTGTCGAGAGCGGGGGCGGTATGGCTGGCGAACCCCGCGAGGTGGCGGGCGTCGACCATATCGCCGTAGGGGGTGCGGGTGACGGGCAGGATGCCGATGCGTATCGCGGCCATCACGGTTTTGACCGAGCAACGGCAGTAGTCGGCGGCTAACCGCGGGCATACCAGCGGCGGCGTGTCTTGGGGTTCGGTCGGGGTGTACCAGTGGGAGCTGTCGCGGGGTGCGGCGGCTTTGCCGAACTTCCACATATGCAGGGCGGCGTCTACCTGAGCCCGGGCCATTCGGTACTCGTCCTCGCGGGTGTACCGGGCGATGGGACGGCACAATGGGGCGCGGGTTGCCGCTATGGGGCTTTCTTTTGGCCTCTGCCGCGTTTTCTCCGCGCGGCTTGGCGTTTCCTTGTCTTGGGGCATAAGCGATGAGTTGAGGGGTTACTGGGTGTTTCGGGACGAAAGGCGGTTGAACTCCGCGCGGGTCTTGTAAATCTGGGCCTGCACGTGGGGATACACCGAGGACAGCTCCGTGAGCCTCGTCAGCGACTTGATGACGGTGGCGCGGGTGCGGTTCAGGGCCTCGGCGATGGGGTCGTAGGTGACTCTCTCGCCTCGGCAGAGGTTGGCGAACAAACGGCGGGCGTGGGCGGCGCGTTCGTCGCGGCGGGGGTCGGTGAGGTCGGTTCGGGAAAGCCCGGTCACGGCCTCCACGGCGCGGAAAGCGCGGTCGAAGATGTCTTGGCGCGTTGTCATAAGAACAATTCCTCAAAGGTTATCCACTCGCCCTCGGCTTTCACTCTGGGCGCGGGGGCGAACAGGTTGGCGAATATGCGCTCCATGCAGGCGACGACGATAGAGTTGCCCGCGAGGGCGTATTGGCGGGTCTTGGAGATTCGGTTGATTTTCTCGGTGCCGTCCTTGAGGGTGGTGACCCACGTGTGGTTTTGGATGCGGTCGATGTTTTCCTCGTCGACATCCATGAGACGGAGGGCCTCGCGGGGCGTGATTTTGCGGATGCGGTACTCGACGCGGTCGGGTTGGATTGCGATGGGCGGGCATTTGTAGTCGGTGGCGCGGAGCGCGGGAGAGTGGCCGGAGCTGGGTGTCGGGTTCTCCTTGGCGCGGGAGCATGGGTCGGACATCACCACAGGCTCGACCAGCATTTGCTCGCGGTCGCTCATTGGGTTTGCGGCGATGGTGTAGGATGTGTCGCTGAAGGAGTAGTTGTCGGTGCCCCGGTCGCCGCATTTTTGCACCATCACCGCGCCCTCGTAGCGGCACAGGCCGTTGGAAGTGGCGGTGACCGTGGGGGATAGCTGGCCGTCGCCCTGAACGCGTCCGCGGCGGGTGTCGGAGTCGGGATATGACGCGTCGAACACGCCGCCGGGCGGCACGTCGATGTAGCCTTGGCGGGTGGACTGGCGAATGGGGAGCGGCACGTCGAGGATGAGCTGGTCGCCGTGGTTGCCGCTGCCCGAGGACACGGTCAGGCAGTCGTCGGCTGACTGGTCAACCTTGGGGAGGAGGCGTTTGTCGGCGAAGTCGTCCACGCCGTTGTTGGCGCGCCGCTTGGCCTTGGCGCGCTCGTCTCGCTGGGGCGTGAGGAGAACCTTGATTCGCTTGGGGTCGGTGGAGACGGTGTCGGAGGGCGCGGCGGTGGCCGTGTACTGCTCCTCGGAAATGCCCGAGCCCTTGTCGGAGTCGAAACCGCGGATAGAGCCGTCGGGCATCCATTTGTGATCGATACGTTCTTGTCTTGTCTGCATTGTGTTGTTGGTGGTTAAAATTATCGGTTGTGAGTTGCCGCCGCCGAGGGCGAGGGAGGGGTTGGTTTTTCGTTCCATTGCTATGATGATTCGGGATTGGTAGTCGGAGTGGGTGCAGACCGCGGGGGCGACTCCACGAGGGGAGTAGACGCGGTCCTGGATTGAGGCTTGCCGTCCCCAACGGGGGGGTTGACGGAGCCTATTATGATGATTTTGTCGGGTGTCATATCAACACGTAGGTTTGGACCGCCCCCCCGGAGACGCGGTCATCGCGGGGGCGACGTGCCGCGGGTCGTAAATCGTACCGCCGCGCGCTCCTTTGACGAAGGCGGGGTTGTAGATGTTGGTGATTATGCGGGGCCGGGCTTTGTCCATAGGAGGATTTTCATCACGTTGTCTTTGTTTCGGGTGAATGTGGGGGATGGGAATCGGGGGTCGTAGACCTTTCCGCTGATGCCCTTGGCGACGCGGCCAACAGCACGCGGAAGACGTCTCCATGATTGAGGGCAACCGTTGGGGCTACCCCCCCATATACACCACCTCACCCGCTTGGGCTTGGCTGGGGAAGATGTTGCCGATTCGGATTATTTTGGTTTGCATTCGGTATCTATCGGTTTTGCCTTGAGGAGGATTCTCGGGGCGGGGTCGTGGAACGAGCAGAGCGTGGGCGATACGCCCCGTGGGTCGTAGACAATATCCTGCACGCTGTTACCCGACCACCCCCCCCCTCTTGGGGTTGAGCGCGCCGACTATGATTATCTTGGGTTGCATTCGGTATCACGATTACGTAGTTGTCGGCGTATCCGTTGGTTTGCACGGCCGGGGCAATCCCCCCCCTGACGCGATAGGGGCGTGAGGAGAGGTGGCCGAAGCCGAGCTGGAGGATGAACACGTCTTTTGTCATTTCGTTTGGTTTGGATTATCACATAGAGGCCGGAGCCGTGGTCGCCGAGGTGGGCGGTGACGGTAGGGGCCGAGGCGCGTGGGTCGTAGACCTTGTCGCGGAAATGGGGGGGGGATAACTCAGCCACGACCCTCGGGGTCGGTGTCGTCGGGCGGTAGCTTGATGTAGGTGTCATATTCTCGGTTACCCTCTCGGGTCTTTATCGTTCCCGATATCCCGCTGGGGGGGTGAAATTGGTGGAAAACCCGCAACCCTCGGCCAGCTTGCGCTCGCAGTGGGCGATAACGCGGTCGACCTTGTCCTGCGAGAGGAAGTAGCTTTCGTCCACGTCGTCGTCGAGAACGTCGCCGAGGCACCGCGTCAACGGCTCGGGATCGGGGAACCGGTAGGGCTGGTGGTCGCCGAGGATGGAAACCATGAACACGCGCTCGCGGTTCTGCGGCACGCCGCATTGGGTTGCGTTGACGACTTTCCAGTAGTTGGTATAGCCGGCCTCGCTCAGGTAGTCCTGGAGCCGCTTGAAATCGGGCATGAACTTCTTCGACACAAGAGCCTTGACGTTCTCCATCAGGGCGTAGCGGGGCTTTAGCGTGGTGATGGCCTTGACGGCGTTGAAAGCGAGGGATGAGCGGGTGCCGCTACCCTCGGCGAGGCCGTGCTGCAATCCCGCGCTCGAGATACTCTGGCATGGGGTCGACCAAGTTATGAGGTCGCAAGCGGGGGCGTTGTCCCAGTCAATTTTGGTGAGGTCACCGAGGTTGCGGTCGGCGTATTGGGGAAACACGGCGTTGTGGGCTTGCACCGCGTAGGGGTCGATCTCGCACCACGCCACAAGGTCGTAGTCGAAGTCGGGAAAAAGGGTCTTGACCCGGTTCAACGCCATACACTGACTGTCATATCCCGAGCAAAGCGTCATCACCCGGAGAGGGTTGTCTTTGTTGTAAACCATTGGGGATTTCTGAATATTTATTCGGTTTTGGAATTGGATATTTATGCGGTTTCAGATTTGCCGCCGCGGGGGCGTTTCGGGGCTCGGCCCGCGTGTCTGGCGCAGTCGGAAATCAGTTGGGGCGTTTTGCGCAACCCCATCTCCTTGGCCTTGCGCTTGACGGTCATCTCGCAGCAGCCGAGGAAAAGGGCGCAGACGCGGTCGGACACGTGGGGGTAGTTAGCGGCCATCCACCCGCGCTCCTCGGGGGTCAGCTCGCGGTACCGCGGGTGGTGGTCCCGCCACTGGTGCAGGCGGTACAGGAGTTGGGACACGCCGTGTTCCGTGCGCCCGGTCAGGGCGGCTATGTACCTCGCGGGGCAGCCCTCGGCGTAGAGGGTTTTGATTCTCTCTTTCTCGGCGGGGGTGTAGGGTCTCATCGGCGGTCGGTTTTGAGGATGTCAAGGCGGTCGGAGATGTAGCGGTCGAGGAGCAGGTGCAGGTCGGCGACCAGCTTGTCGTCCTCGGTGACGAGTTTCATGAGTCCCGCGCTCTTGCCGTCGAGGAAACGGTTGGTGTAGCGGCGGGTGATGGACTCCATCTCGGCGGCGTACTTGTCGCAGTCGCTGCCGGCCACGCCGACGCGCTTGAGGGAGGCTTTCAGGTCGTGGAAGCAGTCGTTGAGGAAGTCGGCGGCGAGAATCGTCTTGATGATTTTGTCGGGTACACCCTCACGGTCGAGGGCGGCGCGCTCCACCACGTCGGCGAGGGGCCGTTCCTCCTTTGCCACGGCCTCGGCCAGTTCCCGCTCCTTGGCGGTTATCCTGAGCATCAGTTCGGAGGCCCGGGCGTAGTTGCGGGCCATCAGGAACTCGGCCATCTTGGCGCGGAGGTAGTCTAAGTCGCGTTGGACGCGTTGTATCTCGGAGATTTTCATCGTAATTTCAAAATTGGGCTTTTATTTGCGTTCTCCCGCGTTTTCTCGGTCGGGGGTATACAAGTTATCATTTTTGGGGTGAGAATCGAAATTAGGGGCATTTCTGCAAGCGAGAGAGGTCTTCTACCCCTCGTTGCTGTTTTTCTCTTTCAGTCTGGCGGCGGTTTCGGCGGCGCGGAGGCTCTCCTCCTTGGCCCAGCGCATACGGCGCAGCTGGAAGTGCCGGTCGCTTTGCCGGATGAGCCTCAGGCAGTCGGCGTTGCCCCTCGCGGCGGCTTCGTGGATGGCCTTTGACGCGTCGTACGCGCTGACCGGGGAGTTGGCGATGTCGGGGCGGGGGACCGCGGCCACCACGTCGGCGATTCCGGGGTTGCGGGCGAGGAACTCCTCGAACGTCATCGTCTCCGTGTCGGACTCCATACGGTCAAGCTCGTCCTCCCAGCTCTCGCGGGCGGCGGCTTGCCACGGGTCGATTTGCGACAGCCGCTTGCGCATGGACTCGCCCGGGAAGACGAGCTTGCGGAACATCTGGGCCACGCGGTCCTCGGCGCGGTCGCCGTAACGCTTGGCGCGGGCCTCGGAGTCGAGGTTGGTCGTGGCCAGAGTGCATAGCCGTTTCTCGTAGCGGTGGAGTATCAGGTTGGCGATGGGGTTCTTCGCGGAGCCGAAGCGGGAGGGCAGGGCGTCCTCCTCGCCGAGGTCGTCTATGGCGAGTATGGGGGCGTCGAGTATCTCGGCGTAGGTCTCGGGTTTCTCCACGGAGAGGGTGGCGATGTCGCGGGCGGCGCGCCACTCGACCTTGGTCAGGCCGTTGCCGACGGTGGCCAACGCGCCGTTGATGACGCGGCGTATGGCCTCGAGGAGTGTTGTCTTGCCGCAGCCTATCTTGCCGCCGATGAGGAGGCCCTGCTTGCAGGTGTCGTCGAGCCACTGGGCGGCGAGGGTGATGGCGGCTTGCGAGTCGCGGGTGGGCTCGAAGCGTTTCTCGCGGCGCAGGCACTCCTGCTTGAACACCTCTGCGAGCATGTCGCGGATGTGGCCGAAGCCGCCGGCCAGCCCGTCGAAGCCGTCGCGGACGATGTCAGAAATTGTCGGAGTTGAACTCGCCGACGCGGAGATTAAGTCCCTTGAGCTGTTGAGTTTCATAACTTTGGATTTTGAGTTGTTGGAGTTTGTCTTGGTTGCCGCAACGCACGGCGATACGGCACTGGTTGACGAGGTGGCCGTCCCGGTCGGCCTTGCTCTTGTGTTCGGTCTTGTCGTTGACCCATTGGGCGACCACGCCGTAGGCCGCGGCCCTGAACTCGTCGAGGGTGCAACCGAGGTTCTTGCAGATGCCGTCGAGCGTCCATTGGCGGGTGGGGGAGAAGAACCAGTCGAGGTAGTCCCGCGCTTGCGCCTCGGTCATCGGGGGGATTCGGTCGGCGGTGGCCTTGGCCTTGTCGCCCTCGGCCCGTTTGGCCCAGTAGTCGTCGGGGTCGGGTTGCCCGGCCTGAGCCTGCCCGCTCGCGCCCTCGCGTGTGTCTGCGCACGAAGGAGCGTAGTCGAAGATATTTATTCTTCCTTTCTTCCTTTCTTCCTTTCTTATGATTGCTGCACCGTCTGCTGCACTCACTGCTGCACCGTCTGCTGCACTCACTGCTGCCGAGCTTGAATCGTAGTCGTTCGGAATATCCTGATATTTCGTATAGTTGACTATTGTAAGGAGTGCTGTACCCCTTGGCAATTGGTCGTACACTCGTTTTACCATGCCCTCGTTTTCGAGCAAATCGAGGAATCGCATCACCGTGCGCTGGTTGGGGCGACGGATTCTACCGGTCTCGTCGGTGTACTCGAATATCTCTTGCAGGCATCGGATAGACGCTACCATCTGCCCGCGCCTCAGGAGGCAGGCCTTACGGCACAGGATGATCTCGTGGTCCTCCCACGCCACCTCCTCCAAGAGGTCGAACCACCACCGCAGGTAGCAAGGGCGGGTGTAAATCCAATGCCCCTTTATCTTGCGGCTGATTTTTATCCAGCCATCGTTCTCCATCATAGCGTCTCGGTGTGGTCGAGGATTGATATACGTATGCCTATGCGCTTGTCGCCGTCCACCACGAACCCCTCGGAGCGGTCGCGGTTCTCCGTGCCGTTGGCCGCGTCGGCGGCTCGCTTGGCGAAAAGCTCGCATATCCATTGCCCGCACTCATCGGGCACCGGGAGGGTCACGGTTTTCTCCACAAGGCCGTTTCGGCGCGTCTTGGCGGTTATCTCTATAAGTTTCATGTCGCTATATTCGCTGTGTTTGGTTGGTTTATAAAATCTCGTCCTCCCGGTAGGCGAGGTAGGAGTCAAGTCTGGCGGTCTCCGTTTCCCTCCACGCATCCAAGAGCGCGCGGTCGAGGGTTTCTGTCTCGTCGGTGTCAAGCTCTCGGGTGTACTCCCAGAGGATGAGGTTCGTCTTCTGGGTCTCCCTGTGGCGGTAGGACGGCTTGAGGTCGCGGCGGTCGGTGACCACCCGGGGGTACGCCTCCACCTCCACGAGCGCGATCACCCGCGGGTG
Source organism: Bacteroidales bacterium (assembly GCA_020859755.1). Taxonomy (GTDB): domain Bacteria; phylum Bacteroidota; class Bacteroidia; order Bacteroidales; family Muribaculaceae; genus JAJPXC01. The sequence continues at coordinate 32,461 of JAJBVP010000073.1, forward strand.
CTTGCCGTCGCCCTTGGGGTAGAACTCGAAGCGATCCGCGGCCATGCGGCGGTAGTCTTTCGCCCACTCCCTGAACTCGCCGAGGAAACCCTTGACGGCGGTGTCCCTCATGGGGCTGGTGAGGGTATATTTGCGCAGGGTGTCCTCTCGGGACTCCTTGGTCTCGGCCCACACTATCTTCAATTTGTTGGCCAGCAGTATCCCCTCCTCGCGGCTCAGGTTGCGGGGGTTGGTGCGCCAGTCGAGGCGGTACTCGGCGTCGAGGATACGGTGCAGTGTCATATAGTCCTCGTTGACCCAGATATGGGCGTTCAGGTGAGGGCGGTCGGACGATTGGCGCGTGTGGTTCAGGTAGCCGAAAAGACCACCGTCGTGGGTTATCTTGCCGTAGTCGCTCGCCCACGCCCGGAAGTCGGCCAAAAGGCTGTCCAAGGCTTGACAGAAGTCCGCGTCGGGATATCCCGGTGTTGATGGTTCGTGGTTCATATTTTGCATATTTATTCAATTTTGGCCTTAGTCGAGCCACCGGGCGCCGCGGGAGGTTTCCACCTCCATCTGGGCCACAAGCTCGTTCTCGTCGGGGGAGGGGAGGTACACCCCGGCCTCTCTCGCCGCCCAGTCGCGGAAGCGGTTGACGCAAAGGGTCATCTCCTCGGTGGTCAGGGACGCGGTGGAGCGCAGGGTCTTTATCTTGCCGCGGAATCGGTCGTCGGTCTCGCGGATGAACGTGGCGGGGTTGCAGAGTATCTTGAAATACTCGCGCTTGACGTACTCGCTGTCCTCGCCGAGCTGGAGGGCGAGGTAGCCTATTATCACGTGCAGGTAGGCGTTCTGCCTCAGGGAGCGGGGACGCTTGCTCGTCAGCTCGACGGTGTCCCCACGCGCGGCCAGCAATTGGGCGCGCGTGAGGAAGTCGTTGCGTTGAAGCTCGTTGGAGAGGTTGTAAAGCATCAGAACGGGCCTTCGTTAAAGTTGGGGGATTGAGGGGCGTATTGCGGGGCGTAGCCTTGCGCGGAGTACTGGGGTTGGGCGGGCTGGGCGTAGGACGGCGTTTGAGGGGCCTGCGGCGCGCTCTGCCGCGGTTGCGGTGCGGCGGCTGAGGGTTGGGCCGTGTCGGGAGTCTGTCGCGGCGCGCGCAATTCGACGGCGTAGCCGCGGACGGACGTGAACCAGCGCGTGCCGTCGGTCGAGCGGCTGCCGAAGAGGTCGAAAGCCACGGTCACGATTTGCCCGGGCTGGAAGCCGTTGAGCATGGCGCACCGGTCTTGCGTGAACTCGATGGCGGGAGTGTTCTCGAACCCGCGCTCGCCCGTGTAGGGGTCGTATTTGGTGCAGTCGAGCACCAGCTCTTGCTTTTGGAATTGCTTGCCGGTCTTGCCCGTGATGGTCTGCACCGGGGAGATTTGGAGGATTTTGCCTGTGATGGTGTTTCTTGCCATTGTCGGATGTTTTTAAAGTGTCGGTTTATGCTGTTTTCTCTCTCAGTTTTATGGTGAACCCGCCCTTGCGGACGGATTTCTTGGTGAACGCCTTGTAAAGGTCGGGATGGGCTTTTTTGAAAGCGGCGGTGTCGAACTGCGTGGTCTCGGAGTCGGCGGCGATGGTGGCCTTGAAACACCCCGCGTCCCACGATTTCACGCCGTTGCTCTCCATCACCTCGCGCAGCCCGGCGGTGAGGGTGTCGTATTCGGCCTTGGCCGCGTCCATCCTCGCCTTGGTGTCGTATATGCCGAGGATGATGTGGCGGCCCACCTGCTTGGCCAGCGCGCCACCCTCGCCCTCGCTATCGGCGGTCGGGTAGGAGGGGACCAGGTCGCGGCCGAGGCACTCGCCGATCTCGGCGGGCGGGAAGTAGTCGAACCCCCCGGTCGCGGGGTCGTGGAAACACTCGGTGCTCAGGAGGATGTCCACCAGACGCCCGGGCTTGCGGTCGATGACCCAGAACTCGCCCTGATCCTTGCGGAGCCAATTCGCGGCCAGTCCCTCGACCTTGATGCCGGGGTTCTGCCGCTCGAAAAGCTCGGCGTAGACGCTCAGTTGCCACGAAAGGTATTCTTTCAGGCCGCTCTCGCCCCCGGGATAGTACTTGAGGTTGTTGGTCTTGGTGTCGACGAGCCAGATGCCCCGGGTGTCGTCCTTGAGCCACACGTTGTCGATGTTCGACGCGTAGCGGATGTTGTCCGACACGGTGTACTCGTTGGCCACGGCGGTGTAGCCCCGCTTGTGACGGATGTAGGTGTCTAGCTCGCGGGCCACGTCCCACTCGGTCTCGGGATGGTAGCGGTCGATGAACCGCGGGGTTTTGGGGTGGACGGTCACGCGCTCGCCCCGGGTGTCCCACGCCTCGATGGCGTGATGGACGCTGGTGCCGTACTCGGCGGCGCGGGGGATGGCCACCTCGCGGGTGAAATCGTCCGCGTCGGGATACACCCCGAGCCTGAGGACGTCGTGTATCAGCCCCGTCACACCGCTCAACGGCAAGCCGTTGAGGGTGTAACCGTGGGGGTTCTCGGTGAATATCACCTTTGACGGGTTCAGTGTCATCATATCGCTTGCTCTTGCGCCTTGAACGCCGCGAGCTTGGCGGCGACGGCGTTGTACAACTCCGAGCCTTTCGCGCCCAACTGCGGGTAGGAGGCCTTGTAGAAGTTCCAAATCTCTTGCAGGCGTTCTTTCGTCTGCGCGTTCTCAACGCCGGTCATCGCCTCGAGCAGGATGGCCTCGGGTACCGGCTGGGGTTGGGGGTTGCTCATCACCTCATAACTTTGGCCGTCGGGGTCTTTCGGCTCGGCGGTCGGGATCATGAACAACTGCAGGATGGCGTACTTGAGCGCGATGCTCATCGCCTTGTTCATGCCCTTGTCGCCCGAGTCCATGGCCTCGCCCACGGTGGTCGTGGTCACCTCGGAGCCGTCCTCGGCAGTGAAATGGTGCTTGATGCGGGCGCGGGTGTAGAACAGCTTGCCGCCCCGGGCGGTTGTCTCGGGCATTACCGTGAAGTCGACGACCTCGGGGATTACTATCACCCCGTTCTTGGCGAAGAGGTCGTGCATTTCGTTCATCACGTCGTCGATGCCGCGGAAGTTGAAGTTCTGTTGCTGGTTGCGGCAGTTTTTCCCGATGGCCTTTGTGTCCCTCAGGATAGCGGCCATTTTTTGGTAAATCAATTTGTCCATAACGTTGAATAAAAAGTGTTGGTTAAACGTTGTGCGACCCGACGGAGTCGAACCGTCGCGCCGCCCTCTCGGGTGGCCCTTTGGTCGCTTGCCCCGCGCTAACCTTAGTCGACTTATAGTCCGTGTCAACACACTTTGCGAAAAAATATAACTCACTCAACGCGGGGTCTTTTGTAGTCTTATACCTAAATGAATACTGAAGTGCGTTTACGCCTCTCGGCGAGGGTCAGGGGCCACTCTTGGCTTGACCGGGTTGTCCAAAACTACAAGGGGTTACCTTGGCGGGCGGGGGCGTCGGGATTCGAACCCGCTGAGGGAGTTGGCCGCTTTCGCGGTCCCGCGGCCTGCCCATTTTCCGCGGACTTCGCCCCCGGGCGTTCACGCGGGCAAAGCCTCGAGGCGGGCCGTCAGGTTCTCTCGCGCGCTTTTCACCATCATCTCGCCCGAAAGGCCGTCGGTGAGCCCGATCAGGTCCTCGGGGTGGAGTTGCAGGGTGCGGGCATAACCGTCCCCGTGGATTTTCTTTACTTGCGCGGCCAGCTCTTCGATATATCGGCGGCAACGCTCGGGCTTGTAGTCGCCTATATGGCGGGACAGGTATCGCAAATCGTCCCATAGGCTGAATATCTCTTTGGAGTCGACGGTGATGTTCATATCAGTGGAGGTTTGGGGTGATTATTCGGGTGGGGTTCTCTGCCTTGTCGGCTTTCAGCGACCAAGCCACATAGCGTTTGGCCAGATTCTTGATCTCTCGGCCAAGGTCGAGCGCGAACAGGCGCAGGCCGGGCCATTTTTGGGCGTTCTTTTTCATTCTCTCGCGTTTTTTAGGCGTTCTGCTTTAGCTTGTACTTTCTCATAGGCGGGGTGCTTAGGGCGCGCTCTATCTCGGCCTCGCTGAATCTCGGCATTTTGCGGCCCAGCTGGGCCGGCGTGATTATGCCGTCGACCACAAGGCGGCGCAAGGTGCGGGTCGAGCACCCGATTCGGGCCGCCGCCTCTTTGGGGGTCAGGGCGGGCTTGTAGCGGTTCTCGCGGGCCTCTCGCTCGGCTTTGTTCATAGCCACCTCGGCCATCGCTATGACCGCGTCGCGGAGGTCGGCCGCGTTGACGTTCAGGGTGACACGCGCGTCACCGGTGACTATGGCCTCAAATATCGACGTTTCCATACTTGCGGTTTCTTTTGGGGTTCTTGACTAAAATCGTGGAGGTCCCCCGCTCTCTCTCGACGGGAAACAGCTCGTCGCCGTCAACGCCCAAGGCCTCGCCTATCAGCTCGCGTTTCAGCTTGTCGGGGCGGCGGTAGCCGTAGAGCCACGACCTGACGGTGTTCGGGGCCGCGTGGGTGGCTCTCATCGCGGTGTCGATGAGGGCGCGGGGGTCGCCCCCGCGCGCCGTCAAAAGGTTTTGGTACATCTCTCTAAAGGTCATAGTCGTAGCTGTTTTGGGTTTGGCGGGCTCGCTTGGCCTGCTCGCACACTATAAGCCCAAGTTGGCGTTGCGTCTCGAAAAGCGCGTCCATCATCGCGTCGTCGGCCTTGCTCAATTTCAGCCACACCTTGTGGTCGAGAATATTGTCGGTGAGGGCGAGGACGGTCAAGACCGCGTCGCGGCAGTTTTTCAAAAGCCTCTCCGCGTCGCGGGCTTTGTCGCGCGCCCGGGTCAACTCGCACGCGTCCATCGCGGCGTAAAGGTGGGCGTTGGGGGCCACCGCGGAGAAATCTCCGCGGCATATGGCCTCTAACTGGGCGAAAAACTCGCCGGTGATGTCTTTTGACGCGTTCTCGCCGCGTTTGGCGGCTCGGGTGGTGGTGTCGTTCGTGTTCATATCGAAAAGCCGTTAGAAGTGATTAGTATTCGTTGCATTCAATAACGCGGAACCCGTCGTTGTCGTAGCGTAAGGACGAGAGGGGCTCGTCCATCATCTCATTCTCAAGGCCGAACGACCATTCGCGAATCAAGTCTTCAAGCAGGGCGGCCTCGCCCAACGTCAACTTGCGCTCGCCGTTCTCGAACCAATCGCCGTTCTCGCGCACAATCTCGCATAGGCATGCGTCGCAGATCAGGCTGTGCGCGCTCAGGTCGTGGTTGTTGAGACTGCCCTCGAAAGATATGTATCGGCCGTTCACCACGTTGTTGTCAGAGGGTTGAAGCACCGAAATCCAGAGCCAGAAATAAGGCTCGCCGTAGTCCCATTCGACCTCGGCATTGTTGTAACCCTCACCCTCGAAGACCTCGGTCGTGGCGAGCATAAGCTCGGGCTCTATGGGGCGGTCGATACCCTCGGTTCGGCTGTCGCGCGCCAACTCGCGCAGGTAGGCGACGATGGCGTCGGCGATTTCGACCTCTCTGTTGCGCCATGGGTTGTCGACAATAAATTCGGGCGTGTATTCGGCGATGGCTTTCGCGGCTTGCTCCGCGGCCTCGAGGGCCTCGGTGATTCGCCCGGCCTTGAAAAGGCTGGTGGTGTTCATGCGGTGTTGGTTGTAGGTAGCTATCATAAGGCTTTGCGGTGTTAAGGGTTTATAACTTGGCGTTCAGCTCGCCGTTTGCTTGGTACTCGGCTATCATCTCGCGGATGGCCTCGCGTGCGGTAGCGTCGAGTGCGTCAGCGTCCATTCGGTAGCGTGTGGTGTAACGGCGGGTGTGGTAGACCTCGACGGACACGCCCTCGACCTTGAAATTGAACGCGCCGTCGGCGCACAGGCCGAAGTAGAAGTCGGCGGTCACGATGTCGCCTATGCGGCTCTCATAGTCGAAGACCTCGTCGTCGAAGACCGAGCCGTCGAACTCGGCGAAGTCCGCGCCGTCGCGCACGGTGTTGACGGTGTCGGTGATGGCGTCGATGATACGCCCGGCCAGCTCTTGGCGGCAGGCCTCGCTCAGGCGGTAGGTTTTTAAGGCGGTAGCTTTCATAAGGCTTTGCTATTTAAAAGGTGAAACTTGATTTTATTTGCCGTTTTGCTTATATTTGCGGTGTGAATTGCTTAACCACATCGCAAAGTAAAGCATTATTTTTCAAAGTAAGGCAATGTTTTACTCAGTTTAACTTATTTTAACCTTTGATGCTTGATCATGGTAAAGCAGAGATTAACCCAGTATTTAGACGCCAAACGCATTAGCAAAGCAGAGTTTGGCCGTGCTATTGGCGTGTCAAAAGCCTACATTTCTTCTATGCGCTCGTCAATAGCACCAGACAAGTTGAACAAAATTCAAAAATGTTATCCGGACCTGGATATAGCGTGGTTGCTCACCGGTGAGGGAGAAATGCTGACGGGTACGGATAAGACCTTCCTCTCTAGGGGAGAGGTGAAATACACTCAACTCCCTACTGCGTCTCAGGTCCCGGTGCTGGCTTACGAAGTGTTGGCGGGATTCTCAGGTGTTCCTGAAACTTCGGAGGAAGTTGAAGAGATAATTGACTGGCCCGGGGCCGAACCCGGGGATGTGGCCGTGAGGGTAAAAGGCGTCTCGATGTCGCCCAATATTCCTGAGGGGGCTTTGGTTTTACTGAGCCATGTACCTGTCCCCAAATACTCGGAAATAAGGTTTGGCAGGGTATATGTCGTTTGCCTAGCGGATGGAAACACCGTCTTAAAGGTGGTGCAGCAGGACACCGACAGGAAAAACGGCCTTATGCTGATGTCTTATAATCCCGCGTACCATCCTATGCGAATCCCTGCTGAGGAGGTAGTTCGCCTCTACTTCGCTAAATCCGTCCAATTCGATTTGTAAAGCAAATAATACTATATTAAAATACCATCCCAATGAAATCAATCAGTCAAACACTCTGGAACCGCTACCAGGCCTCCAAAGAGGGACAAGAAACAATCAACCTATTTAAAACCCTCCACACCGATGAGGCCACCCCAATTGACATCCTTGCGGCTTGCAAGCGGTTCGATGCCCCTTATTTCACCAATATTGGGCCCAAGGAAGAAAAACACGCTCTCGATTACATCTGCTGGTGTATGGATATTTGTCAGCTACTTCTCAACACGGTTGAAATCAATGACACCGAGAAGCGCAATCAGCTTTACGCCCAAATCCTCGCCAATATCTACCTTTTCGATGGTGCAGAAGATGAATATCGTGAGATGTGGGAGAGTCCCCGCCAATGGCAAGACGTGGGCTTCTGGGAAGAGTTCCCGCAGCCACCTTTCAAGGACGCCCTCAGTGGGAATCTTTTCCTTACGATGGTACTTTACAGTTATTTCCCGCAATGGTTCCTCCCCAATTTCTTCCCGATGCAGTTCGATAATCTTCTGCAAATAGCGGAAACATACGATCTTGACCTTCCCATGATTCCAAACGAGCTTGACTACAAAGGGCGCAACCTTTACTATCTCCCCATCCTCGACGCGCTTAGAGAGTTGTGCGAGCGCGGCGGTATCAACGATCCCGCGGAACAGTGCGCTTTCATCTGCGACCAAATAGCCATCGCAAACGAGGAACTTCAACGCAAGCGCGACAACGAGCCGATGCCCGCGGTGGCCGGACAGGCATGGCTGCTCGTCGGGAAGAAGAACGAGTATGAGAAATCGATGCAGTCGGGCTACTGGCAGGCCAGCCCATTTACCACAAAGGGCGACATCCTTATGTTCTACGAAACCTCCCCCGTATCAGCGTTGAACGCCGCATGGATAGCAACTGAGAACGGCTTCTGTGACCCGTTCGGCACATTTTACTCCTATACACATCTCGGAAACAAGATAGAGGTCCCCGCAGAAAAGGCTATAACCAACTCCCAATTCCGCACCAGCGAGTATTTCAAACACAAGGGGGAGAAAGTGCTGATGACGAAGGACGCCACGCCGAAACTTGACGATAACAAACGACCTGTAATCGTGCATGAGAAAAACTTCGTCGCCAAGAACTTCCAGAATTGCAGCGGCTGGGAGATAAACCGTGGGGACTATGCCGAGATCAAGCGTATGCTTGAATCCAACGGATTTGACACATCCCTGCTCCCCGACCTTTACCAGCCCAAGAAAATCGGCAGCGTTGAAATCAACTCGGAGAACGACATTTACGTCAAGCTCATCACTCCCCTGTTGAACCAAATGGGTTGGGAGTTGGGCCGTGACTTTGAGCGCGAGGTGGAGTTTCCCGCAGGACGCGGCACCACGCACCATCCCACCGACAAACGACCGGACTACTGCCTGCGAATAAAACGCCGCGAGGGACAGGTCGTTTCTGCTGACGTTATCATTGAGGCTAAGGAACACATGAAGAACGACAAGGAAATTAAGGAAAACTTCAACCAAGGGTTGACATACGCCAAGTGGGGCAACGCTAAGGTGCTTGTGACCTGTGACGACACTCAAATTCGAGTATATGAGCGTGATTCCAAAGGTCAGTTCAGCGACCGCCGTTTCACTCGCTACCTCTGGGCTGACATGGAAAATGGCGATTCCTACAACGCCCTCAAAAACCAACTCTCTTAGCCTACATTATTCATATTCTTATGATTTCAGCAAACAGATTTAGTTAAAATA
>JAJBVP010000137.1 GCA_020859755.1 Bacteroidales bacterium
CACGAAAGGAGGCAAACACCTCTGATTAGTGTCTGCCTCCTACTCGATTTTTAGCATTTTAAACGCTAAATGCTTATTCCTTTCCTTGGAAATACTTGCGGGCCGTATCGATGTCGTCGATGTAGTCCTGCATATCCTGCTCGTGGTCGGCCTCCTCGGCCAGGATCTTCTTGGCCAGGTCGCAGGTGACGAAGTCCTTGCCCTCGGTGAGCTCGGCGATCTCCTGGTAGCGGCGCATAGCGCATTCCTCGGCGGCGCGGATAACCTTCACGAAGTACTCGGATGTGAATTCTGTGGGGGTGTCGTACACGCAGCGAGCGTGGGTGAGCCAGTCCTGAGGGGTTAATACGGGGACTCCTTCGAGCTCGATAATACGGTCGATTACCCAGCCGGCATGCTTGAGCTCGGCGTCGGCGTGTTTCTCAAACTCCTTTTCGATCGACTCCCTCTGGGCGCCTTTCACCATCTTGGCGGCGGTCCAGTATTGATAATATGCGAGCCACTCCTCACTAAGGGCGGCGTTCAATTGGTCGAGGACCAACGACACATCGATTTTGCCTTTCAACAAGGCCACACTTTCTTTTGCCATATTAGTATATTTTTTAGACTATTCAGTAAATATAGAACACCTGCGGCGAGCAATTGGTTTACGAGTTTCTAGTTTCTAGTTTCTAGTTTCTAGTTGTTTCCTCCTTTACTCCTTTCCTCCTTTCCTCCTTTAACTGAAAACTGAAAACTGAGAACTAAAAACAGAATAAACTTTGCCCTTCTCGCCAAAAACGCGTATCTTTGCCCCTGAAAGGGCTAAGGCCGCATGATTGTGTTGAATATTTGTCGAATCTACCCTTAAAATACCAACATTAAACACGATAACCCGCATGAAACAACATTTACTGCTGGTCCTGGCGCTGGCTGGGAGTGCCGTTGCCACTGCCTCTACTGTACATGAGTTGCGTGGCGTGAAATACGATGTAGACACCGTCGCCTATTACAAGGCCGGTCCGGGCATGATGCACACCCGCTTGCGCTACCAGAGTCAAGAATCCTCATCCAAGCACTTTACAGCCAACGTGTTAACCGTTGACTTGACCAACTCGCCCAATCTCGACCTGCGCATGCACCTTGGTTGCGATTCGGTGCACACCTCCGAGAAAATGACCAATGTGGCCAAGCGTCACGCCGACGACAACAACCAATACGTTGCCTGGATCAACGGCGACTTCTTCATCACCTGGGGATCAACGCCGCTGATGCTCGGCTACCCCAACATGACCGCTTGTCACGACGGCCAAATGGCCATCTCCGACAACGTCGACCACGACAATCATATCGACGGCTGGATTATGGACTGGCAGCGTGGAATGTGGTGTGACCAAACAGTCCTCAACAACACGGCGACGCTCCCCTCGGGCGACGTGCTGTCGCTCTACGGAGTGAACTATGCCCGCCGCGACGACGCCCGCAAGGATGCCGAGGACGATTCCAATGACGTGGTGCTGTTCAACCAGTACCGCGGCCATTACACCCATTCAGCCGCCGGTTGGACCGAGGTGGCCCTCGAGTTGGCCGACGGGGCTGAGTGGAAAATCAACTCGCCGGTAAAGCTTAAGGTTGTTGCCGCGCCCTCCACGGGAGGCAACATGGCCATCACCGAGGGCGGAGCGGTGCTCGCCGCGGGCCCATCGGTGGGATCCCAGATCGCAGGCCTACAACCCGGCGACGAGGTGATTGTCAACATCGGTCTCACCCTTCCCACTTTCGACAACCTCGCCCCCGACGTCAAGGAGGTGGTGGGTGGCGATGTCACCCTGCTGCGCAACGGTGAGGCCGTCCTCACCGCCAACCGTTTCATCAACTCCCGCGACTCGGAGTATCCCCGCACGATGATCGGTTACGACAAAGAGCGCACCATCTTCGTGATGTGCACCGTCGATGGCAAAACGGCACTGAATACGGGAGTATCCTATCCCCAGGGCGCCGAGCTGATGCGCTGCTTGGGTTGCTGGGACGCGCTCGACCTCGACGGCGGCGGGTCCACCATGATGTGGCTTGAGAAGGAGGGTTTCGTCAACACTCCCAGCGACGGCTCGGAGCGCGCTGTGGGTTCGGGGCTGTTCGCCGTAATCACCTCCCCCAAGGACGACGAGGTGGCCGAAATCCGCTTCTACGACCAATCAAAAACGATTCCTCAATACGGCTACTATACGCCTAAAGTTTTGGCTTACAACCAGTACGGCCAGCTGATTGACATGGAGTTCAGCGACTATACCCTCTCGGTTCCCGCAGGCACGGTAACTGTAAGCGACGATGGCCGCTCGATCATGGCTCCGCAGCCCTGTTCGTTCGCCCTCACCGCATCCTATGGCGATGCCTCGGCCACAATCCCCGTTTACGTGGCCCAAGCGAGCGAGATAGCTCTGGGTTACAGTGCGTTGCTCATCGACAACATCCATCCTGTCACCCTCCCCGCCAACGCCGTGGTTGACGGCGAGTTGATGCCCCTCGACGCCGCCGCGCTGGCCTGGAACACCACCGACGCCGCCGTGGCCGCGATCGGTGCTGATGGCGTGGTGACGGGTATTGCCGATGGCATTACCACCATCGAAGCCACCGTGGGCGGCCAAACTGCCTCCGCGACCATCACTGTCGAGTGCCCAACCGGTACCACGATGCCTATCGAATCCATCTATGAGTCGGGCGCTTGGAGTGTGAAGGGCACATCGGCCACCGTCACCATTGACGCCGTGAGCTCCGACGGCCTGGAGATCTCCCACAAGGTAACCTCCACGCGTTCCCCCACGGTTACCCTTACCCCCGCTACACCGGTCCAACTGTGGAGCTGGCCCGACGCTCTTGCCCTCAACCTTGCTGTCACTGGTCCTGCCGTAAGCAAGATAGCCGCTACGGTTACCCCCAACGGCGCTCGCAACACCAGCGTCACGGGCAGTGACGTTACCCTCGACGCTCCCTGCGACGTGACCTTCGACCTGAGCGAACTCGCCACGTCTCCCGCTGTCTATCCCATTACCCTGCAGTCGATTACGCTCACGTTCGGCGCAACGGGCGAGGGCACAATCAAGGTTTCGGGCCTCGACCAGGTGTATAACGGTTTCTCGGGTGTTGAGTCGATCCCGGCTGTATCTCCTGGTGCCTTCGACCCCAACGCTCCTGTTGAGTACTACAACCTCCAGGGCATCCGCGTTACCGCTCCACAATCGGGCCAACTCCTCATTCGCCGCCAAGGTTCGACTGCCCGAGTGATACTATATTGAGCTCGTAGCACGACCCTATACTGATTTTTCTCCACGTCCTTGATTGGGGGACGTGGAGATTTTTGTAACTTTGCACCGAATTATGCCCAATCGACCACATTGAGAAAATCGCCACTATATATAATCGCCGCAATTTTGGTCACGCTCCTGGCTCCCGCGCTCCTCTCGCGGGCGGGGGACGATGTAAGCGGCGACGTGGTCTTCCCTAAGGTCGATTCCATTGATAATGAGGATGATACAATTTCCCTTACAGATATTGTCGAAATCTTCGAAAATCAAGATACTACCGAGGTCCCCGATTCCATGGGAAATTTCGCGATTACCGACAGCATCGAAATCGATAGCCTAAAGAGCGAAATCCGCCCTCGCCTGCGTGGCGACAGCACTCGCAAGTCGCTGATACGTAAGGAGAAAGTCGATCTTGACCACCAAGTGGTGTTCTCCTCCAAGGACTCCATGATCATGATCGGCCAAAGCCATGCCTACATGTACGGTACAGGTAAAATCGTCTACGGCGACATGACCCTCGATGCCGACAACATCGATCTCGACCTCAAGACCTCCACCGTCTATGCCGTGGGCACTACCGACACCGCGGGCGAGGTGCAAGGTGCCCCCGTTTTCGTCGAGAGTGGCACATCCTACGAGACCGAAACCATGCGCTACAACTTCAAAAGCAAGCGCGGCTACATCACCGATGTCGTCACCCAGCAGGGCGAGGGCTACCTCACCGGCGGCCAAACCAAAAAGATGGAGAACGACGACTACTACATCCAGAACGGCCGTTACACCACCTGCGACAAGCACGACTGCCCCCACTTCTACCTCCAGTTGACCAAGGCAAAGGTGCGCCCAGGCGAAAACATCGTCACCGGCCCAGCCTACATGGTGCTCGCCGGCCTGCCGCTGCCCCTGGCCATCCCCTTTGGCTACTTCCCGTTCAGCGACAAATACTCCTCGGGAATCATCTTCCCCACCTTTGGCGACGACTACCAGCGCGGTTTCTACCTTAGCGACGGCGGTTATTACTTCGCCATCAACGACAACATCGATCTCGCGCTCACGGGCGAGATCTACACCAAAGGCTCATGGGGCCTCGCCGCTCAGTCGACCTACGCCAAGCGATACAAGTACAACGGCAACTTCCAGATCAACTACCTAAAGTCGATCTACGGCGACAAAGGCCTCCCCGACTACTCTAAGCAGACCAATTTCCAAATCCTGTGGACCCACTCCCAGGACTCCAAGGCCAACCCCAACATGTCGCTATCGGCCTCGGTCAACTTCACCACCTCGGGCTACACCCGCAACGACATCAACTCCTACTACTCCTCGGCGTTCACCGAAAACACCAAAAGCTCGTCGGTAAACATGACCTACCGCTTTCCACAAAGCAAGTGGTCGCTCTCCACTACCCTCAACATCAGCCAGCGCACTCAGGACTCGACCTTGAACGTCTCCTTCCCCAACGTTACCGTCACAATGTCGCAAACAGCCCCCTTCAAGCGCAAAAAGGCTGTGGGCGCCGAAAAATGGTACGAGAAAATCAAGCTTAGCTACTCGGGACAGTTGCAAAACTCGTTGACCGCCAAGCAAGATGTGTTCTTCAAGAAAAGCCTTATCAAGGACTGGCGCAACGGCATGAAGCACTCAATCCCCATCTCGGCCACTTTCAACGTGTTCTCCTACTTGAACGTCACCCCTTCGGTCACTGTCACCGACCGCATGTACACCACCAAGGTGAAGCGTCAATGGGATCCCAACGCCGCCGCTGAGGTGTGCGACACATCCTACTCGTTCTACAACGTGTGGGACTTCTCCGGCTCCGTCTCGCTTGACACCAAGATATACGGTTTCTTCAAGCCCCTGCCGTTCCTTGGCGACAAGGTGAAGATGATTCGACACGTCTTCACCCCCACCATCTCGTTCTCTGGTGCCCCCGACTTCTCCTCGTCGTTCTTCGGCTACTACGGCCGTTACAATTATGTCGACTCGGAGGGGAAAACTCAGCAGAAAATCTACTCCATGTTCCCCAATTCCCTCTACGGCGTGCCAGGACAGGGCAAAACCGGAATGGTGTCGGTTTCGCTCGCCAACAACGTGGAGATGAAGGTTAAAAGCGATGCCGACTCCACCGGCGAGAAGAAAATCTCGCTGATCGAGAATTTCACCGTATCGCAAAGCTACAACTTCGCCGCCGACTCCCTGCGGTGGAGCAACATCAATACCTCGTTGCTGCTCCGCTTGGTGAAGAATTTCAACCTCAACCTCTCGGCCGTGTGGGATGTCTACACCTATGGCCTCACCCCCTCCGGCTCGCCAGTGCGCATTAACAAAACTCGCCTCCAGGCTGGCAAAGGCCTGGCAAAGCTCTCCAGTACCGGCACCTCGTTCTCCTACACGTTCAACAACTCCACCTTCAAGAAAGGAGGTTCCTCCAACAATTCCAACAAAGGCAACTCCAACAAGGGCAGCTCCTCCAACATGGACGACGAGCCGGGTGCTCGCGGGCCGGGCAGCGGAAAGGACTCCCAGGACGACGACATCCAGCTCGATGGCGACGGGTACATGCCTTGGAGCGTGCCGTGGAACCTCTCGGTCAACTACTCGGTCAACTACTCCTACGGGTCGTTCAATTACGACAAGATGGAGTACAACGGCAAGTGGACACAAAACCTCAGTTTCTCGGGCAACATCCGCCCAACGAAAAACTGGAACTTCGGTTTCTCGGCGTCCTACAACTTTGACACCCACAAGATTGCCTACATGAACTGTAACATCTCCCGCGACATGCACTGCTGGTCGATGCGTGCCTCGTTCGTGCCCGTGGGTCCCTATAAGAGCTACAATTTCCACATCTCTGTCAACTCGTCGCTGCTGTCCGACCTCAAGTACGACAAGCGGTCGTCATATTCCAATGGCGTGACATGGTACTAAATTCCGAGCAAAGGCGTCGATACGCCCGCAACATCCACGTCGAGCAATTGGGCCTCGAGGGTCAAGCGCGCTTGTTGGAAAGCAGCGCGTTGGTAGTAGGGTGCGGCGCGCTCGGGTCACTGGTCGCTGTTCAGTTGGCCGCCGCCGGTGTGGGCCGTATAGGCATCGCCGATTTCGATACGGTCGACCTCTCCAACCTTCAACGCCAGCTTTTTTTCACTGAGGAGGATACCGGGGAGTCAAAGTCCACCTTGATACGCCGTGCGATAGAGCAGCGCAATTCTGGCGTCGTGGTGGAGGAATATCAACTTCTGATTACCGAAAAGGTGGCCTGTAATCTCTTCCCCTCCTACGACGTTGTGATTGACGGCAGTGACAATCCCGCCACCAAGGCGATGACCTCCCGCGTGTGCGACGACTTGTCCATCCCCTGCGTTATCGGCGGCGTCGAGGCCCTCTCCGGCATGATCCTTGCGCAAATCCCCAAGAACGTAAGCGGAGCCTGGGAGGGCCGGCGTTCGACGGCCCCCATCAACCCAGCCACCTGGGCCTCCCTTTTCCCCTCCGACAGCGACAACCCCTCCTTCTCCCCCTGCTCTATTGCCGGTGTCCTCGGCCCTATCCCCGGCGTAATCGCCTCACTCCAATCCCTCGAGGCCATAAAAATCCTTGCCGGCGTAGGCCGACCCCTCGCCTCCCGCCTGCTCATTTTCGACGGACTCGCCACCACCTTCCGCGAAATCCACCTCTAATCGTAAATCTCGCGTGCCAGTGCCACTGTGCGCAGCGACATCAGCGGTATGCCGTGCAGCGAATAGTAGCGTAAGATTCCGTCGAGGATGTCGTTACGCTCCCTGCGGGTCAGATGAAACACCCGCGACGTGCGGTAATTCATCCGCGCCAATCGTGCCGCGAAGGCTGTTTCGGTGGGTGATAGCGTGTTGGGCGTACCCCAAGCCATGCGGCCCTCGTCGAGCGAGAACGTCGCACCCGGCTCCACATCAGTAAAATCGGGCTCGATGCCCACAAACCTGGTCAGCCCCACCAAGAAAGCCAAATGGAAATTGGCCAAGGCAATCCCCTTCTCTTCCAGCCCTTCCAACTCCAACACCGAATAACGCGCGAAATCGTAGAGCAACGGGTCGTGCTGCTCGTCGCGCGTGGCGGCCGCCAGTACCTCCGCCATCAGTTGGGCCATGATTATCTTCACGGGATGCGTGGCAAGCGAGGGTAGGGGTGTCTCGGGTTGCGCCCCGCGCATGGTGTGTAGCGACCGGTTGGGCCGAATGTCTCCCTCCAGTTCGATGACGTTCATTGGGGCCAGCACAGCCCGGCGCCGTCGTGCCCCAGCCGTCGCTCCCATGGCCACCAGAAACGCCAGCGGTCCCCGCTGACGCGTCAACAACGTCACCACCCACCGAGCGTCGCTGTGCCGCACAGCCCTCAGCACCACCGCATCCAAATGCTCATACATCTTTCCCTATGGTTGCAATTGTCAGTTGATGATTCTGGTCGAATGGCTCCATAATCTACTGATTATTAGTTCACAAAGATAACGATTTTTAATCCAATAATCGAAAATATGCCCCCAAAATAGAGTTGATGGGCCTAGTTATTTGAGGTGAATGCGTAGAACACGGGTAGTTGCGGGGGTAATGGGGTGGTGGCGAGAGGCGCGCAGGGAGGCTACCCAGAGGATTGAGGAGGGGGTGGCAAGCAACCAGAGGGAGCGTTTGGCAGGAAGGGGGAGGTGGGCGTCGCTGAGGAGGTCGCTCACAAGGCGCGTGCCCCGCATGCCGAAGGGGGCGATGCGGTCGCCCTCGCGCCAGTGGCGCAGGATGGCCGTGCTGGGCGCGGTATCGGCGTCCAGTAGGAGTGTGTCGGGGGTGACGCGGAGCGACTTAATCGACTCGCGAGGCACGATCTCCCATTTGATGATGTCGTTTTCGCCGTCTTTACTCAGGTCAACTTCGACCTCTCGCCAGTCTTCTTCCGGCAATGGCAACAAATTCCCATCGTGGAGGACGAATGTTCCCTCGGTAGCCGATGTGAATATGGCCCCGTTCTGGTGCTCCTGCCCCAGAATCTCCTTGATGGTCGCGGCTGAGAAACCATGCCGCGCCAGCCTCTCAGCAACAATAGGCCGTAAACTATCCTCTCCCAACCTGGCCCCCAACGACAATCCGCGATGGTCCCCCTCGTCGGTATCAGCAACTATCCGCTCGATTATCTCGTTCTGCATCCCCAGCACCTCCATCGAGCGCAGGATCGCGCGGGTGATGCCGGGCAGATGCTCCTCCATCGCAGGCAACACCTTGTGGCGGATGAGGTTGCGGTGGTAATCGGTGGAAAGATTGGTGGAATCGGTCACGTAATCAAGGCCCCGCTCGCCTAAATAATCCTCGATTTCATGTCGAGAAACCTCCAACATGGGACGAACGAAGATGCCGCGGCGGTAGCTCATCCCTTTCAGACCCTTTACGCCGCTGCCTCGCATAAGGTTGAGGAGGAACGTCTCGGCCTGGTCGTCGCTGTTATGGGCAATCGCAACTGCTTGTAGGTCATGCTCTTTAGCGGTGCTTTCAAACCAATTGTAGCGCAACTCCCTTGCGGCCATCTCCACCGATTGTCCGGTAGCGTGTTGATGTGCTGCCACGTCGAAATCCTTGACGAGGATCGGTGCACCAAGGCGTTCGGCGATCGTGCGGGCATGGGCCTCGTCGCGGTTGCTTTCGTCACCGCGAAGGTGGAAGTTGCAATGGAGGGCAACGCAATGATACCCCTCGGCGGTCAATGCGGCAAGGAGCGCAACCGAGTCGGCGCCGCCGCTGAGGGCGACACCGATCGGCCGTGTCTTGTACAAGCCTTGGAGGCGTAGGTTCATAAGCGATCGAGCACGGTGGCCACGAGATCTTGCATGGCGGTCTTGTAGTTGGGGGTGGCGTCGTGGCGCATGCGATTGGCGATAATCGAGCATACTGTCATGGCTCTGTGACCCAACAAACGTCCAAGGCCTTGCAAGGGAGCCGATTCCATCTCGTAGTTGGTGATACGGCGTCCGTGGTACTCAAATTCCTCGATTCTCTGGTTCAAATCAGGGTTGGCCAGCGCCAGGCGCAGTTTGCGACCTTGCGGTCCGTAGAAACCTACTGCCGATATGGTGTTGCCGCGTATCATGTCGCCGTGATCGATCTGGTTAACGAGATCCTCGTCGGCGTTCACCACGTAGGGCTTGGCCCACAGTGGATTCCAGTCGGTATGCTCGACGAGTGCCTTCTCAAACCCCAGGTCGGCCACCGAGTTGCGGCCAGCGTAGTAGTTGAGCACGCCGTCGAAACCGATAGCCTTCTCGGCGATTACCGATGAGCCCACGATGATGTCGGGCTGCAGGGCACCGGAGGTGCCGATGCGCACCATCGTCAACGTGCGGTGCTCAGGTTTTACCTCGCGGGTGGCGAAGTCGATGTTGGCAAGCGCGTCGAGCTCGTTGATCACGATGTCGATGTTGTCGGGGCCGATGCCGTGGCTCAGGCACATCACCGGTTTACCCTTGTAAGTGCCGCCGATGGTGTGGAATTCGCGCGACTGCACCTCGAAGTCGCGTGTGTCGAAATAGCCAGCCACCATGTTGACGCGTGCCGGGTCGCCCACTAACACGATTCGGTCGGTCAACTGGTCGGGACGCAGGTGGAGGTGAAAAATTGATCCGTCGGGGTTGATCATCAGTTCCGACGGCGGGATTACTTGATGGGTGTCCATGGTTAGTAGAGAATTAGTGTCTTAAATAATTGAAACGTTTCAGCAGCCCTTAGGGTTCAAAGCACGGCGTATCGGCTGCCGGGGATGGCCGTGATAATCTGGCGGTACTCCATGTCGCCCAGAAGCGACAGCATGCGGTGGATGGGCGTGTTGAACGCGATGGCGATTGCGTTGACTGTAGCCTGGGGATTCTGGCGCAGGTAGTCGACCACGCGTTGCTCCTCGTCGTTGAGGGTGATGGGAAGCGTCGCTTGCTCATCCACCGCTACTTGAGGCGTCCAGTTCATGTGGTTGTATAGCTGGTCGGGTGAGGAAAGAAGCGAGGCCAATTGTCGTGAAATCAGGTCGTTGCAACCTTCGCTATAGGGGTCGCCAACACGTCCTGGGACGGCAAAAACGTCGCGGTCGTAGCTCGAGGCGATGCGCGCCGTCACCAGAGCACCCCCACGCGCCGCGCTCTCGACGACAATCAACGCGTCGCTCATTCCGGCCACGATGCGGTTGCGGGCCAGGAAGTTGCCGCGGTGAACGGGTGCCTTCGATCTGTATTCCGTGACCAGGGCACCACCCTCCTTGACAATGCGGGCAGCCACGTTGCGGTGGGCGGCCGGGTAGATTGTGGTCAATCCGTGGGCCAAGACAGCGATGGTGGGCAGCTGGTGGGATAGCGCTTCGCGGTGGGCTGTGATGTCGGCTCCATAGGCAAGTCCGCTGATAATCGTAGTATCGGGCAAGCGTTTGCTCATGTCGTCGACCAATCGGCCTATAAAACCTTCGCCGTAGGAGGTGGCGTGGCGCGTGCCCACAATCGACACCATATGCCCCTCGTTGAGGTCGGCCTCGCCAAGCGTGTAGAGCACGACGGGTGCGTCCTCGCATTCCCGCAGACGCTGGGGATACTCCTCGTCGGTGAAATACAGAGCCTTGACTCCGCTTCTCTCAAGGAACGCCACCTCGGCCTCGGCTTGCTCCAGCGCTTGGCGACGGGCAGCGTCGGTGAGCATCTGGGTTGAAATCGAAAGCACCGAGGCTATCTGCGATGCTCGCAACGACATCACGCGCTCCTCACTCCCCAGACGGTTAACGAGTTGCTCGGCCAGCGCCACGGTCATCCCCTTCAACGACGCCAGGGCAATGCGGTATTTCAGCTCTTTTTGACTCACATACAGGAGTTTACTCGGTGAAATAATCCTTGAAAACCTCGGCCAACTCGTCACCGCGAGCCGGCATGCCGTTGACCACCGACACGACGGTCACTTGGGCCGTGATCACGTGGGTGCCGTCGAGCTTGTAGATATCTTGGTTGAAAATGAAACGCACTCCCTTGCGCGTGATGGATAGCCTGGAGAGGAAGCGGTCGTCCATGCGAAGCGACGAGAGGTAGGTGATCTCCACCTTGCGCACCACAGGCATCCACCCGCGGTCGTTCATCTCGCGCCAGGTGAGACCCACATGCTCGCAAAACTCGTGGCGGGTGTGCTCGAGGTAGTGGAGATAGTTGGCGTTGTTGACAATGCCTTGGCCGTCGACTTCGTAGTCGCGCACTTTCATCTCCAGCTCGTATTGGTGTTGTTTTTGATCGGCCATCTTCTCCTTATCTTTTTGAGGTTGCTTTTGCTCCATTTTATAGGGGATTGGTTGAAATCACAAAATTACAAATTTTTCGTGATTTCAGCCAAAAGCGGCTCCTCTTTCTTGGCCCCCTAAAGGTTTAAAGGATTAAAGGAATAAAGGATTAAACAATAGTTCGTTAAAAATTTGACATATGGTTAAGCGGCTGCGGCCGCCAC
>JAJBVP010000119.1:0-7201 GCA_020859755.1 Bacteroidales bacterium
TGGGGGGCCTTGGTTGGGGGTGGGCCCCCCTACAGGGATGTTACTATTTGGGGATGTGATAATTCTTGGATAAATCTTGGAGAGTTATTTTTCTCTATGGAGCAGTATCCTAGCTATTCGGCTAAACGCTAAACGCTAAACGCTAAACGCTAAATGCTAAACGCTAAACGCTATTTCTTATCGTCCTTGGCGGGCTTTTTGTAGCGCTCGTTGAGGCCGGCGATTACCTCGTCGGTGATGTCCAAGGCGGGGTTGTAGTATACGCCGGCGGTGCGGTAAAGGATGGCGTCGTAGCCTTTGCCCTTATTGTATACCTTAATATAGCTTTCGATGGAGTCGTTGAGCTGCTGCAGGTACTCGGCGTTCTCCTGGTCGGCTTTACGCTGGAGCTGCGCCATGTAATTTTGGGCATCCTGCTGCATTTTGTTGAGCTTCTGCATGTCGCCGTTGTAGGAGGCTTCCGAGAGGTACCCGTTGGATTTGAGCTTCTCGTCGATTTGGTTGGCAAATTTCTGGATTTCAGCGGCTTTGGTGCGCTCGGCTTGCGACAGCGAGGTAAGCGTGCGCTGATAGAAGTCCTTGTAGTCCTTGGCCAGGTTGTAGTGCTCCGAGATGGAGTCGCCATCGATGTAGCGGATGTTGATGGTGGGGACATTGCCCTCGGCTACGGCTTTGGCTTTTTCGGGATTTTGGCCTTTGGGGGCTTCATCTTTTTTGTCGCCGGCGCAAGAGGCAGCCACGAGGCATAGGCCCATCAGCAGGGCGGCGCGGGTGGCTAAGGTAAAGTGGCTCATTGTTTAAATTACTATATTGAGAGTTTTTAAGTTTCTGGTTTCTAGTTTCTAGTTTCTGGTTTCTAGTTTCTAGTTTCTAGTTTTTAGTTTCTAGTTTCTAGTTTATAGTTTTTTGGTTTTTGGCGCTCGAGGGAAATCGAGGGAAGTCGATCCCGGAGGGACGGGGCGATTTTACACTTTGTAACAGTCGCCTCGGGTGGTGAATGGGTGTTAAAAAGTGGGCGAAACGCCAAAAATCAATGCAAATATAAGAAAGGTTGCCGAATTTTTCGTCGCGTGTAAATTTTATTTTGTAACTTAGAGCGGTTAAACGCATTTATTTAACTTATTTTCAATCTGTGAAATATTTTATAACTCCATAATACCTCACTGAAAAATGACAATTAAGGATTTACAACCCGCGTTGATCTGGGATATTTTTGACCAGATTACCAAAGTGCCCCGCCCCTCCAAGAAAGAGGAGAAGATTCGCAAGTTCCTGCTCGACTTCGCTGCCAAGCACAATATAGCTGTGAAAACCGATGCCATTGGCAACGTCGTGATGTCAAAGCCTGCCACCCCCGGAAAGGAGAATGCCCCCACAATCATCCTCCAGGGCCACATGGATATGGTGTGCGAGAGCAACGACAAGAATTTCGACTTCGAGAACAACCCCATCACCACCATCGTCGACGGGGAGTGGGTGCACGCCGACGGCACCACCCTCGGCGCCGACAACGGTATCGGCATGGCCGCCGCTCTGGCCGTGATGGTCGACGACAAGCTCGTCCACGGTCCCGTGGAGGCCCTGTTCACCGTCGATGAGGAAACCGGCCTTACCGGCGCCAACAACCTCGGCGACGGCATGATCACCGGCTCCATGCTCGTCAACCTCGACTCGGAGGACGACGCCGAAATCTTCGTGGGATGCGCCGGTGGCGTCGACACCACCTGCGATTTCCACTACGACCGCTCCCTCTCTCCCACCGATTTCCACTACTTCAAGATCGACATCTCGGGAGGCCTGGGCGGACACTCGGGCGGCGACATACACCTGGGTCGCGCCAACGCCAACAAGCTCTTGTGCCGTTTCTTGTGGAGCCTGAGCAAGGAACACGAGATCGCCCTGGCCGAGATCGACGGCGGCAACCTGCGCAACGCCATCCCCCGCGCCGCACATGCCGTAATCGGCGTCCACACATCGCGCAAGGAGGACGTGCGCGTGGCCCTCAACCATTTCGTGGCCGACGTCGAGGCCGAGTTCGCCGGCTTGGAGCCAACGCTCAAAATCACCCTCGAGAGCGTCGACCGTCCCGAGTACTGCGTCGATTCCGAGACTACCGCCAAGCTTATCGAAGCCGTTTACTCGGCTCCCCACGGCGTGATGTCGATGAGCCGCTCCATCGAGGGGCTCGTGGAGTCGTCGACCAACCTCGCCTCGATCAAGATGCTCCCCGAAAACCATATCCTGGTCACCACCTCGCAGCGTTCCGACGTCGACTCCCGCAAGTGGGACATCGCCAACCAGGTGGAGGCCCTGTTCTCGCTGGCCGGCGCAACCGTTACCCATGGCGACGGATACCCCGGATGGGCTCCCAACATGGATTCCAAGCTCATGCACATCGCCTCCGACGCCTACAAAGAGCTATACGGCATCACTCCCGCCATCAAGGCTATTCACGCCGGATTGGAGTGCGGCCTGTTCCGCCAGAAGTATCCCCATCTCGACATGGTGTCGTTCGGCCCCACGCTCCAGGGCGTGCATTCCCCCTCGGAGCGCATGCACATCCCCGCTGTTGAGCGCTTCTACGGCCAGTTGACCCGCATCCTCGAGAAGGTCGCCGACCTATAATCTTATTTCTCGGGAATCCCGGGATTTCCGGGATTTCCGGGATCCTCGGGGTTTCCGGGATTCCCGAAATTATTATTAACCTTAAAGCCCAAGCCATGCTACAACCACGCCATTGCGCCATCGCCATAGCTCTCGCGGCCACTGCCGCCGCGGCCCACGCCGCCGATCCGCTCGACCCCTTGGAGGTGCTGCCTCCCGATTCGCTCATCGCGATCGGCGAGGAGTCGCCACTGGAAATCAAGCGCTTGACCGAGGAGGACTATATCGAGGTGGCCCGCGAGCTGGGCGTGGAGGTAGCGGCTATCAAGGCAGTGGTCGACATCGAGGCCGGCAAGAGCCACCAGGGCTTTTGGGCTCCGGGCAAGCCGTTGATCAACTTCGACTTGACGATGTTCCGCAAGTTCGCTCAGAAGCGCGGCGTCAACCTGTCGAAATTCCGCTCGTCGCACGCCGTGGTGTTCTCCGGTCCCAACGCATCGAGGTACGGTTCGCGTCAGGCTGGCCAGCAAGCGCGCTTGGACGCCGCCAAGCTCATCAACGAGCAGGCCGCGATCGAGGGCACGTTCTGGGGCATGTTCCAGATCGGCGGTTTCAACTGGAAGAAGTGCGGCTGCGAGTCGATGGACGAGTTTGTGGAGCGCATGAGCCGATCCGAGCGCGAGCAGCTGGAACTGTTCGCCCGATTTATCGAAAACTCAGGGCTGACGAAGTATCTGAAGGCCAAAAACTGGAGCGCGTTTGCCCTGCGTTACAACGGCCCCAGCTACGCCTCGCGCGGCTACCACACCAAGATGGCCTCGGCCTACGCCCGCCACGGCGGTAAATAAGCCTGGGCGGGCCGGCGTTCGACGGCCCTTATTGAATTTGGCAACTTATGGAATATAGCTTTCTTGGCCTAACGATAGGCATTTGTACATTTTTAATAATAGGTATGTTTCACCCGCTCACGATCAAGTGTGAGTACTATTTCGGCACGCGCTGCTGGTGGTGGTTCCTGTTGCTGGGAATCATCGGTGTGGGGGCCTCGCTGCTCGTCCACCACATTTTCTGGTCGTCGTTGCTCGGCGTATTGGCCTTCTCGTCCTTTTGGACAATCGGCGAGATATTCCAGCAGCGCCAGCGAGTGGAGCGCGGCTGGTTTCCCGCCGGCCCCGGTCACCTCAAAGAAGCCGCCTCTCCAAAATCGGAGGGACAGGAATTGACTACGAATCTCACGAATAAAACGAATTTAGAGATTGTAAACAAATCACGCTTACGCTTTGCTAATCGGTAGGAATAGCCATCCGAATGGATTCGTGCCGATTCGTCAAGCGTAAGCGTGTTTCTTCCTTCCCCTCAAAAATTCGTAAGATTCGTTATACCAGAGATGGAACTTGGATGAATTGAGCTTGGGGGTAGTGGGTGGCCACGAAATCGGCGATGTAGGCGCGGGTGTCGGGCGCTATCACCGGATCGGTGTCGAAATGCTCGTTGTACACCACCGAATGCACCTCCATTCCGCGGGCCGTCAGCGCCTCCAGCGACAGCAGAGTATGGTTGATCGACCCCAGCCGGGCATTGGTTACCAGCATCACCGGCCAACCGCTTCGCGCCACGTAGTCGATCGTCAACAACTCCCGGGTCAGCGGCACCATCAGCCCCCCAGCGCCCTCAATCAGCACCACGTCATACTCCTCGGCCAGCCTCTCGGCCGCCGCGTCGATAAGCGCTACGTCGATTGTGCCCCCATCCTTCTCGGCCGCCAGGTGGGGCGATGCGGGGTAGGAGAAGATGATCGGAGCCGTCGTGTGGTCGAGATCGCGCGGCTGCAGCGGTAGGCCCATGATACGGCGATGCGTCAGGATATCATCCGCCCACTCCCCGCAACCGGTTTGCACTGGTTTTAAGGTGATTACACGCAATCCCTGCTCCATCATTTGGCGGGCGATGTAGCCCGTGCAGTAGCTCTTGCCGGCGTCGGTGTCGATTCCGGTGACAAATATCTTTTTTCCGCTCATTGCTTCGGTTTTATAAGTGAAATATAGATAGGTTGGTAGGTGATGTGGCAGAACGGGGGCTGGGGATATTCCTCGATGATTTTCCGCATCTGAGCCACATCCAATGGCTTGCGGTTCACGCAGTTGACCCCCAATCGGCGCATATAGTCGAGCACCTCCTGGGCGTTACGCTTTTCTACGCGCATGATCTTCGGCTCCAAGTAATCAATCATCCACTCGGGGCCAATCATGTCACAAATATCCTTATAGTCAGGGTACTGGGGCAAGTCAACGCCAAGGTTGCGCAATTCCTCGAAGGTGCGTGGGCCGAACGTCGACAGCAGCAGGTAGCCTCCCGGCTTTAGCACGCGCCAACACTCCTCCAAGAACGTGGGTAACGAGTTGAACCACTGCACGGTAGAGGCCGACGCAATCATGTCAATCGAGTTGTCGGGCAGTCCCTTGATCATCACCTCGGCGTCGCCCACGCGGGCTGTTTCGTTCTCCTCCAGGGGGATGCTGATGGGGCAGAGATCCCAAAGCTCGAGGGCGTCGTGGCGGAAGAAGGAGCGGATCTCGCGGGTGAGGAAACCGGTGCCGGTGCCGATTTCAAGGATGTGGGGGAAGTAGCGCGCGGCCTGCTTTTCCTCATCTGCCGACTCGATGTAGTCCTCGTGCCAATTTTGTGCCCATGCCCACACGAGCCGCTTGGCTACACGTTCCTGCACTTCGGCGAGCTTGGCGTAATCCTCGCGGGCGGCATCAAATCGCTCTGCCACAAGGAGTTTGTCAACTACAACACGGTCAATCAGCGATTGCCAGTCGGGTAGATGGGGGATTTCAAGCTCCAGTTGCGGCACTTTTTTCCACGCAGCCCGCTGATTATCAACGGGAAAAATCAGGTCGCGGGTGCCAATCACGGCCTGGCTCCACCATTGCTGGGCCAGCGGCGGATGATTCATCTGTCGCCACAGCCACGGGGGGATGTCATCGGGGATTTTCTCGTTCCATCGGTCAGCGTCCTCAGGAAGGCGCTTGGCAATCGCTTGTAGCTCAGCCAATTGGTCGTCGAGGTCGCGAGCCGGGAGGTACGAGGGGTTGGCCGACATGGCGCGCGTGCCACCACACATGCGCATGTAGAATTTCAGCAACGTGCGGGCATCCAGACGCTCGAGCGTGGCGTCAAACACCGCCTCGCTTATCCCCAGCGTGTTGTGTCGCGGCCATAGCGTGCCGTTAACCGCTATCTTGGCTGTAAATGGCAATTTTGCGTCGGCGAGTAAACGTTGAGATTCGTAAACTCCCATCGACCAGGCGATTAGCACAATCTCTGAGTAAGTGTTTACCTGGGAGGGTAGGGGCGTTTCCTCGGTATAATCCCACACTACCAAAATATCGTATCCAGGCTTGCTAAGGCCTTGAAACATAGTGGGATGGCTTCCCCAGCCCGAAAAAATCAAGATAAGGCGCTGGTTGCCGGGCTTGGTGGATATAAATTCATGCTTCATAAGAGCGAGTGGAGAGCGGCTTTAAGTTGTTGAATATCAGAGAGCGACATAGCGGCTGAGAGGCTGAAGCGCAATCGCTCGGTGCCCGGCGGAACTGTGGGACGGCGGATGGCCATGGCGTTGAACCCTAAGGATCTAAGCTTTTGCGATAGCTCCACTGCACGGACGGCGTCACCCACAATCAACGGTTGGATATGCGACACTTCAATGGGCTGTGCCTGAAGGGGTTGCAGCACCTCGTGGAGGGCCTGCGCCAATTCCCGCAAGTGGACACGCTCGGCATCCATCTCCACAAGGCGGTTGACCGACTGCAGGGACCGTTCCAATACGGCCGGGGGCAACGCCGTGGAGAAGATAAACGAGCGCGCTTGGTTGATAGCCAAGTCTTTAAGTTCTTGCGAGCAAACGCAGAAGGCACCCATCGAGGCGGCCGCCTTACCGAACGTGCCGATTACTATGTCCACCTCTTCGCCGTAGGGTGCGCATAGGCCTAAACCCTTGTCACCCAGCACACCAAACGCATGTGCCTCGTCGACGTAGAGCATCACCTTGGGGTTGCGACGGCGTATGTCGACCAGTCGGGCTATGTCGGCGCGGTCGCCATCCATAGAATAGACGCTTTCGGCAAGGACCAATATGCGCTCATAATCGCCTTGGAATCGGGCGATTAGTTGCTCGAGGTGATCAAAATCGTTGTGGCGGAATCGCTGGAATGGCGCTTTGCTGAGGGTGATGCCATCGATGATTGACGCGTGCACTAGTCGGTCGGCAAGGATGAGGGTGCCCTTGGGAGCCAGCACTGGCACCAATCCCGTATTGGCGTGATACCCCGAATTGAATGTCAACGCCGGTCGCCCATACAACTCTTCCAGCCTGTCCTCCAAGGCTTTATACGGTCTCTGCACCGGTGCCAGCAACCTCGCTGCCGTCGACCCGGAAACGTATGCGTCAGCCCCAGGGGGGTCGGCCTTGGGCGGCCGTAGAGAATTGGGCAAAGAGTGATGTCCGTCCAAGGCCGGACCCCCTGGGGCATCCGCGTGATGTCCGTCCAAGGCCGGACCCCCTGGGGCATCCGCGTGATGTCCGTCCAAG
>JAJBVP010000119.1:7301-11749 GCA_020859755.1 Bacteroidales bacterium
GC
Source organism: Bacteroidales bacterium (assembly GCA_020859755.1). Taxonomy (GTDB): domain Bacteria; phylum Bacteroidota; class Bacteroidia; order Bacteroidales; family Muribaculaceae; genus JAJPXC01. Next base: position 7,304 of record JAJBVP010000119.1, read on the forward strand.
CGGACCCCCTAGGGCATCCGCGTGATGTCCGTCCAAGGCCGGACCCCCTAAACCCATATAATCGTTGGTGGAGAAGTCGAGCACGCCGGCGGGGAGGTCGTCGGGGAGGCGGCGCAGATTGCCAGTGGCTGCCAAATTGTCTAAAACTTCTCTCGTCGTTTGCATAGGCTTCATTGGTTTTGGGCTTCCATCCTCCGACAAGGAGAACGGGCGCCCTCGCCCGTTTATTGGGCTATTATCTTGATCATCTTGCGTATCAGCGTACTAAGCTGCTCGTCGCTGATCACGTAGGGGGGCATCACGTAGACCAATCGCCCAAAGGGACGGATCCACACACCCTCCTTGACACACCGTTTCTGGAACTCGCCCACGTCAACCGGCTCCTTCATCTCGATCACGCCGATGGAGCCCAGCGAGCGCACCTCCTTCACTCCGGGGAGCGCCTTGGCCGGCTCCAACTCCTCGGCGATCACCTCGTGTAGATGGTTGAGGCGTGCGGCCATGTCCTGCGACTGAAGCAGTTTCAACGACGCGATGGCGATGGCGCACGCGAGCGGGTTGCCCATGAACGTGGGCCCGTGCATCAACACCCCCGCTTCGCCGCGCGAAATCGTTTCGGCTACCTCTTTGGTCGTCAGCACCGCACTCATAGTCAAGTAGCCAGCCGTCAAGCCTTTACCGATGCACATGATATCCGGCTCAACGCCAGCGTGCTCCCAGGCAAACATCTTGCCTGTGCGCCAGAAGCCGGTGGCTATCTCGTCGAAAATCAGGTAAATACCGTATTGGTCGCACAGCTTGCGAGCCTCCACAAGGTACTGCGGATGGTAGAATCGCATGCCGCCAGCACCCTGTACGACAGGCTCAAGGATAAGGGCGGCCAATTCATCGGCGTGTCGCTCGAGGCACTCCTTAAGTGGCTCAATAGCAGCGGGATCCCACTCGTCATAGTATCCTGCCTTGGGCGAAGGGAGGAAGAATCGGATGGGCAACGCCGAGCCGAACGCTCCGTGCATGCCCGTAACGGGATCGCACACGCTCATCGCGTTCCACGTGTCGCCGTGATAACCCGAGCGGATGGTCACGAAGTTGGTGCGCCGATGCGTCCCGTGGCGGCTCACTGCCGCTTGGATAGCCATCTTCATAGCCACCTCAACGGCCACCGATCCCGAGTCGGCGTAGAAAATATTGTGCATCGACGGCGGGGCAACCTCGAGGAGCATCTTACCCAACTCGATGGCCGGCTCGTGGGTCAACCCCCCGAACATCACGTGGCTCATCCGGTCGATCTGTGCCTTGGCCGCCGCGTTGATCGCCGGGTGGTTGTAGCCGTGAATCACGCACCACCACGACGACATGCCGTCGATCAGGCGCGTGCCGTCCTCAAGCACAATTTCAGCCCCCTCGGCCGACGTCACCTTATACGTGGGTAGCGGGTCGATCGCCGAGGTATACGGATGCCACAGGTGGATTCTATCAAAGCTATCGCTGAGTTCTTCTATCATTTTTATCGCTTTATCGTATTATCCGACAAGGAGAACGGGCGCCCTCGCCCGTTTATTCCCAGGAGCACCGCCCCCTCGCTCGTTTGATATCCAGTGCGGGCGACGGCGCCCACGCTCCTTGCTTGAGAGCGCGCACGCCCCCAGCCGGCTATTTCACTCTTAGCTTTTGTCCAGGCTGGATGTTGGAGCCTTTGATATTGTTGAGCTTTTGGAGCTGGGCCACTGTCGTGCCGTTGCGTTTGGCGATCTTGGTGAGGGTCTCGCCCTTCTTGACGGTGACGTGGACAGCTCGGTCCTTCTTCTTGGTTTGGGCTTTCTGAGTGGCTCGACGGGCTTGCGACGTCGACTGCTTAGTCTCAGTCTTCACCTCCTGGGCTACCTCCTTGACAGGCTCGACAGGGGCTTGGTTGGCTACAGTGTCGTCACCTTGGGCTGAGGCAAGCTCGCCACCCTCGGCTGCTCCCTCCGAGCCTTCAGCCGGCGTCTCGGTGGCGGCCAACTCCTTGGCCGGCTCCTCCTTCTTGGGCACAGGCACGCGGTAGTAGGTGACGATCTTGAGCGTCTGGCCGCGTTTCACCTTGTTGCCGCAGCGGTTGGTCGACTTGATCGACTTGGTCGACACGCCGTAACGCTTGGCGATCGACGCCAGGGTCTCGCCCTTGCGCACCTTGTGGTACTTCACCTGCTCCTTGGTGATGTAGTCGCCCGAGATGTTCTCCCCGCGCAGGTCGGCCAGCGTGGCCGGCTCGGCGACAGTGCGACGGGCGTAGAGGTCGGCGTTGTGGGCCAGGATCGAGTCCTCGCTCATGATGTAGCAATACACCTGACGCGATGGCAACACCAGCGCGTAGGGCCGCGAGTCGCCCGGAATCACGTCCTGGCGGAATTGCGGGTTCAACACCCTCAACTCCTCAACGGGGATGTTGAGCACGTCGGAAATCTGGTTGAAGTGCACGCGCTTGTCCACGTGGATCGAATCGGTGATAATCGGCCGCTTGGCCAGCGCCGGCGAGATGTTGTGCTCGGCGTAATAGGTCATCGCGTAGTTGGCGGCGATGAAGCACGGCACATAGCCGCGCGTCTCGGCCGGAAGCAACGGGTAGATGGCCCAGAAATCCTTCTGGTCGCCACCCGCGCGGCGCAACGCCTTGTTGACGTTGCCCGGGCCGCAGTTGTAGGCCGCGATGGCCAGCGACCAGTCATTATATATATTGTATAGCTGCTTGAGGTACTTGGCTGCAGCCTCCGACGACCTCACCGGGTCGCGGCGCTCGTCAACTATCGAGTTGATCTCCAGGCTCAATCCGCGGGCCGTGGGAAGCATAAACTGCCACAAGCCGGTGGCACCGGCGCGCGACACAGCGTCGGGGTTCAAGGCCGACTCGATCACCGGCAGATACTTCAGCTCCAGCGGCAACCCCTCCTTCTCGAGCGCCTGCTCGAAGATGGGCATATAGTACAGGCTCATGCCCAGCATATTCTCCACCAGCCCGCGCTTGCGCTGGGTATACATCTCGATGTAGCTCTTCACCACCTGGTTGAACGGCATCTCGATCGTGGTGGGCATCTGGCTCAGGCGCTGGATGTACACCTCGTCGGTCACGTTCACCACCGGCCGCGAGTCGGCCTCGTGGTCAAGGTCGGTGTAATTCTGCAGATACCAGTTCTGCATCATCTTGTGGGTATCGGTCTCGAAGCTTTCAGGGTAGACGATCGCGTCGTCGGTTATGGTATTTTTAAGCGTCAGTATAGAAGGGGCAGCCCACGCTGCCGTGGCCGTCAATGCGGCGAGGATCATTGTTGATAGGGTTTTCTTCATGCGTCTTTATTGGATTGAGAGAATGAGTTAATTCAGAAATTGATGGCCCATTGCAAGCCCAGCGACGGATACTTGTTGCGTCCGTCCTGCATTACCGCCGGGGCCCAGTCGACCGACAAATCAGGCGAGATGTCGAAATGTGCCAGCGACGCGTCGACATAAGCGTCGACCATCGCCACCAGGTACAGCGCCACCATGCATATGATACACAAGTCGCGGTTGCGCCGGTAATAGTCCTTGCGGCTTTTAAGGATGTTGGTGAGCCACGTTTTATCGAGGTCCTCCTCCTTGGTGGTGGAGGGAAAGAAGTCCATATAGCTCTTCGACGACGGGTCGTTGTCCATTATGTCCGCGTAGGCGCGCGTGTAGTCCTTGAGCATCGTGTTGTTCCAGTTGGTGGCGTAGCCCAGGCCCAGGAAACCGCCCACCACGATCGGCAACTTCCAGTAGCGCCGGTTGTAGATCTGGCCCAAGCCCGGGAACAACGCCCCAAGCCAAACGGCACGCGTAGGGTCGGGGTTGAACACCACCTCACGCTCCTCCCACTCCGGGATCTCCCGGTGCTGATGCGCCGCGAGGATCGAATCGGCCACCGACACCAGCGAGTCCCCCACCACCGCGGCCGCCAGCGAGTCGCCCACGGCCAACGCGGCACGATCCTCCCACGCCGTCACCGAGTCGCTCGGCAGATACAGCGTGTCAATAGCCTCCGCTTCAGCCCGGGCGCCCCGGCGTTCGACGGCCCATAGCTGATCGGCCATTTCCTCCTCATCGCCCAAAGAAGTTGAAAAAAGGTTAAAAGGGTATACGAGCGCCGCGATCACCACCCCGAGGACGGCGACCGCCAAGCGCGACATGCCCTTGCCGTTATTTCCGTTACTACCTTTGCACATAAGTTAACGCACTGACTGTGAGCGCCTTGCGGGTGATGATTTCCGCCTCGGCGCCCCACTCAGAGCACAACATACATATTTCGTCACCCCAAAGATACAAAAAAATCCCGAAACCGCCACCCCAAGGGCCCCAGGGGGCCAGGGGGGCCGGCCTTGGACGGCCATCACAAGCGTCTGTAATCTGCAAATAAAATTTCATAAGTTTTCGGTAAATAAGATTTCGGCAGTT
>JAJBVP010000246.1 GCA_020859755.1 Bacteroidales bacterium
GGGGCGGGGCCGTCGGTGTTGCGGGGGTTGTTGCCAAGGACGTGGGTGCGCTCCTTCACGTCGTCGTTCTTCACTTTCTCGTCGTCGGCGATGTCGATGGCTGCGCCAGGGAGCTCGTCGGCCGCGATGATTTGCTCTTTGCTGAGGTCTTTATCGGTTTTCATTTTCTTAAGCTTTTTAAGAAATAACGCCCAGCAGTGGCGAGGGGTTCACTTCATGAACACGAAATACACAGCCAACACCAGGCAGCCGAAGGCGGCCAGATGGTTCCAGTGGAGCGACTCTCCCTTGAACAGCAGCGTGGCGAATAGGGTGAACACCGTCAGGGTAATCACCTCCTGTATTACCTTTAGCTGCATGAGGGAATAGGGACCCCCGTTGCCCTGAAAACCGATGCGGTTGGCCGGCACTTGGCACGAGTATTCGAGCAGGGCTATGCCCCAGGATAGGAGGATAACCCCGAAGAGTGGCCAATTGGAGGTGACGTGCATCTGTTGCAGCTTCAGGTGGCCATACCAAGCGAAGGTCATGAAAATGTTGCTTACGATGAGCAGGATGATGGTCCAGAGCCAGGTCATTTCGCGGGTGGGATTTGGGGCGTGAGTGATTCAAGGGCGTCCTCGAGGGCGTGGGTGAGCAGAGGGCGCAGGCCACCCCATCGGCTGGTCATTGCGATAGCTTTCTCGATGGATGGGGCATATCGGTCGAGCAGCATTTCCGAGTCGGCGCGGGCGACGAGGGTGGCGATGGTGTCGGTGAGGAATCGCTCGATAGTGTCGGTGCGGCGCCAGGAGATTGCCATAACGAGTGTGGAGTCCCAGGCGTGGTAAAGGAGTTGCAACTCGAGGGCAACCCCGGGCTGGAACGAAGCGTATTCCTTGAGCAGCTTTTTGACCGTGGATACGCGCATGCGCATCGACCCTCGCTTCACCCGCTGTATCTCCTTGTTGATGGCCTTGAGATAGCGTTCGGTGAGGGCTTGCGGGTCGGGGTTGAGGAAATACTCGAAGTACTCCTTGGTCTCCTTGCGGGCGGAGTAGGCTTCGAGTATCACCTCAATTAGCTGTTCTTGCGACATCGCCGCCAGCTCTTTCCTCAATTGCGCTTTCGACACTTTAGAGTTGGTAGTTTTTAGTAGTTAGTAGTTTTTAGTAGTTAGTAGAAGCCTGAGAGACGCCGGAGGGACGCCGGATAAAAGTCAAGAGAATTTCACCCTCAAAACTTGTAACTACTATAATCTTCTATCTACTATAATCTTTACTTGCTGTCCTTCAGCCAGCGGTCGGTCCAGCGGAAGAGCACGCGGAGCCACAGGGCTGAGTTCTGGGGCTTGAGGATCCAGTGGTTCTCGTCGGGGAAGATGAGCATCTCGGCGGGGATTCCTCGCAGCTTGGCGGCGTTGAATGCCATCATGCCCTGCGAGGCGAGGATGCGGAAATCGTATTCGCCATGGGTGACGAGGATGGGGGTGTCCCACTTATCCACAAAACGGTGGGGAGAGTTCTCAAACGAGCGCTTGGCCACGGGGTTGTTGGTTTCCCAGTAGGGACCGCCGAGATCCCAGTTGGCAAACCACATCTCTTCAGTCTCCAGGTACTGCGCCTCGGTGTTGAAGATGCCGGCATGTGCCACGAAGCAGGCGAAACGTCCCTCGTGGTGACCAGCGAGCCAGTAGACCGAGAAGCCGCCGTAGCTGGCACCGAGGGCACCGATGTGCTTGGAGTCGACGTAGGGCTCCTGCTTGATCTGGTCGACGGCCGAGAGGTAGTCCTGCATGTTCTGTCCACCGTAGTCACCCGAGATTTGGGCGTTCCACTCGGTGCCGAATCCGGGCAGGCCGCGACGGTTGGGGGCTATCACCACGTATCCCTGGGCGGCCATCAAGGCCAGGTTCCAGCGGTAGCTCCAGAATTGGCTCACGGGGCTTTGGGGACCGCCTTGGCAGTAGAGGAGGGCCGGATATTGCTTGGAGCGGTCGATATTGGGGGGCAGTAGTACCCATGTAAGCATCTGCTTGCCGTCGGTGGTGGTCACCCAATGCTTCTCCACCGTGGGCATGTCCACAGCGGCCAGCAACTCGTCGTTGACGTGAGAGAGTTGGGTCACTTGGCCGTCCTTGAGCGACACGGCGCATATCTCGTTGGGGTAGAGCAGGGAGTGGCGCAGGGTGAGGAGGGATTTGTTGTCGACTGGGACGATTGCGGCGTAGTCGCATTCGCCGTCGGCCACAGTCGCAACCTTGCGGTTCTTGATGTTGACCGAGAAGATGGGGATACCACCCTGATAGGGGGCGAGGAATAGCACGCTCTTGGAGTCGGGGGCCCAGGCTATGGCGTCGGCGGCGTAGTCCCAGTCCTCGGTGAGGTCGGTTTTCTTGCCGGTTGACAGCTCGTGGATGAAGATGCGATTTTTGTCGCTCTCGTAGCCGTCGTGCTCCATGGAAAGCCAAGCCACGTATTTGCCGTCGGGGGAGAAGGCGGGGCAGGTGTCGTAGCCCTCCATCCCTTCGGTGAGGTTCTCGGTGGAGCCGGTGGCGATGTCGTAGAGGAAGAGGTCGGAGTTGGTCGAAAGGGAGTAGTCCATGCCGGTCTTCTTGCGGGAAACGTAGATCAGCTTCTGGCTATCGGGGCTGAAGGCGAACGATTCCACGCCGCCCCAGGGGCGCATGGGGGCCTCAAACGGCTCGTCGCCAAGGATATCCTTGATGTTGGAGAGCTGCGAGCCGTCGAAATCGGCTATGAAGGGATGGGGAATCTCGGTGACCCACTCGTCCCAGTGCTTGTACATTAGGTCGTCAATGATGCGTCCGGTGGATTGGGCGAGGTCGGGGTAAACGTCAGCGGCGGTGCGGGCGTATTTCACGGTTGAGATCAGCACCACCTTCTTGCCGTCAGGGGAGATGACAAATCCCTCGATACCTTTCTCTATGTCGCTCACCTGCTGGGGATTACTGCCATCGGCGTTCATCACCCACATTTGCGGCTTGGCGTCCTTGTCCTTGGCCCACATGTAGGCGATACGAGCGCCACCGTCGATCCACACGGCGTTGTTCTCGCTGGTGGCGGTGCGGGTAAGGCGGGTGGGGTTGGTGCCGTCGATGTTCATCACGTACAGGTCGCGGTTGGAGCGGTTGTGCTCAACGCTCTCGTAGGATACACCGTAAAGCACCTTCTTTCCGTCGGGCGACACCTGAGGGTCGGTGACGCGGCCAAAAGATAGCAGGGCGTCGATTGAATACTGTCGCCCTTGGGGCTTGAAATCGGGCTTCTCGACGATAGGCAGCGCGTCGTCCTTGGAGTCGGTGGCCGTAGCCTCCTGGGCTGTCGCGCCCATGCTGATGCTTGCCATTGCCACAATCGCTAATAGTTTATTCATTGGAGTGATGGGGTGGTTAAAAAATCGGCTCAAAATTACGCAAAATTCCCGAGAAAACGCCTCCATGCGGGCCAATAATTGTAATTCCCCTCCAAATTTGGCCCAACAGCCTCTGGCCAAGGATGAAGGTGAAGCCCCCTTGATTGCAATATCGAGCTACTCGGGGAGGCGGTAAATGCGGCCTTCGACCAGGGATACCCACACTGAGCCGTCCCACGGATCGATATCGATGCCATTCACCTCGGAGACGCCCAGCTCAAGGGTGTCAATCACCTTGTTGCCCTGGGATTTCACCACCAGCCCGCGACGGGAGCCGGCATAGACGATGCCATCCTTCTCGGCCACAATGCACGGGGCGTGCTCGTAGCCCAGGCCCATGTCGAGCGTCCACAGCTCCTTGAACTCGGGGCTGGTAAGGTCGACAGCCACCAATTCGCCGTCCATGGTCTTGGCGTAGGCCACGGTGCCGTCCTCGCTTTGGCCAAGACTCTCACGGTAGCGGTGGGAATTGTCGCGCCACAGTGTAGCGCCCGTTGCGAGGTCGATAGCGGTAATGTAGCGGTCGGGAGCCACGATTATTACCTTGTCATTGTAAACTACCGGCACGACATTGCCGGGGCCGAGCATGTTGGCTTTCTTGCCGTTGCTCCACCGCCAGCGCAGCTTGCCTGAGCGGGAATCCAGGCAGCGCAGGTAGGTGTCCCAAGCCCCGAAGATGAGGTTGTCGCCCACCAGCACGGGAGCCGCTTGGCAATAGTTGTTGATCGAGTCGTAACGCCAAATCAGCTGGCCTCCCCTACCCCATTTCTCCATCTTCATGTAGCCACCTTGGTAGAGGGTATCGGCTACGGCCAGTCCGTCGGCCACGTAGGGCCCTTCGGAGGCGTTTTCGGCCACAATCTGTCCGTCCTTTATCCACAGCAGGCGATGGTCGGCCGTGGGAGCCGCCACGAGACCGTCAACGTAGACGGGGCGTGAGAATACCGACGCGTCGGTTTTCACCACCCATTTCAACTCGCCAGTGGCCTTGTCGAGGGCTTTGATTTCGCCCAGCGACGTGCCGAAGATCACCTCCCCGGGGGTGAATCCCAGTCGGGTGAAAATCGAGGCGGAATCAGCGTGGAAAGCGCCGGAGAGATGCCCACGCTCCTCGACGGCTATAGCGCGGGCGAGGCGTCCACGCTCCTTGTTTGCTATTGCATGGATCAACTCCCTTTCGCCGCCAATGGGCTTGTTGTAAAAGCGCAGGGAGTCGGTGGCGATGTCGAGAACGGTGTAGCCCCACGTGTGGTCACGGGTCTCGAGAGCGCGCACCATCATGCCGGGAATCCCCTCGCACTCGTACGGCTCAAAGCGGTGGTAGTGGCCGTTGATATGCACCAGCGTGGGGTATTTCTCGAGGATAGCGGCGTAGTCGAGGTAGTTGTCGAGGTCGGGGTTGAGTGCGTAATGGTTGAACGACACCACTTTACGCCCATCCTTGACGTTTTCCTCAAGCACACGATCGAGCCAATGCAGATCCTCCTGCTTGACGTGGCCGTCGCCCATTTTCATAAACGGACCGCAATTGGTGCCCGTGATCACCAGTGAATCGGTGACGCACAGGAAACGGTCGTCGCCCCACAGGTCGGGGAACGTCTTGGTGGCCGACTGGCTCCAGTTGTTCTCATGGTTGCCGGGGATGACGTAGAGGGGTCGCTGGATACGGTCGAGGATTGACTTCACGTTGCGTAGCTGTTCGTCGGAGCCCTCGTTGGTCAAGTCGCCGTTCATCACTACCAGGTCGACGCCTGGCATTACATTAATCTCGTCAACAGCCACGCGGAGCATGGAGTCGTTGGGGTTGCCCGGGGTGACATGCACGTCGCTCAGGATCACAATGCGAGTGGCCCCGCATAGCAGGGCTACCGCCGATAGAATTATAGATAATATATGCTTCATGGTTCTTTAGGGTTAACAGAGTTTATAGTTTCTAGTTTATAGTTTATAGTTTCTAGTAGTTACCAGTTTTGAGGGGAAACAAGGGAAAGGGCCCATCAGGCTCCCGATGATCTCCTTCTATCTAATCACCGAAAAAAATTTTAACCACTAAAAACACAAAAAACACAAACACGCCTGTTGCAAATCAAAATTTATGCTCGTAAACTCGCTAAAAAACACAAAACCATCCGGTTAAATGTTTTGGGAGCTTGCGACCCCTCTTCCACTACTAAGTGTCTTTAGTGTTTTTTGTGGTTAAAAAATTCCTTCGCTGAATTGCTGCTTAGCTTCTACTAACTACTAGAAACTAGAAACTAGAAACTAGAAACTTTACCGATATTCGTCCCAACTCTTGATCTCGATGTCGTCGATGGTCATCGTGGTGAACGCCTCGATGAAGGCCGACGCAAGGCGCGCGTTGGTCAACAAGGGGATATTCAGGTCGATGGCCGCGCGACGTATCTTGTAGCCGTTGCTAAGCTCGGTGGAGGTAAGGTTCTTGGGGATATTCACCACGAGGTCCACCTCCTTGTTGTGGAGCAACTCCAGGGCCTGTGGCTGCATGTCGGGCTGAGAGGGCCAGTAGACACGCACGGCGGGGATGCCGTTGTCGTTGAGGAACTGATGCGTGCCACCCGTAGCGTAAAGTTTGTAGCCCTTGTTGTGGAGGCGATGGGCGGCGTCGAGCATGTCGGCCTTCTGTTTGGCCGTACCCGTGGAGAGCAGGACTCCTTTCTTGGGCACCTTCAAGCCTACCGACAGCATCGCCTTGAGGATGGCCTCCGAGGTGTCGTCGCCAAGGCAACCCACCTCACCCGTGGACGACATGTCGACACCAAGCACGGGATCGGCACCCTGCAAGCGCGAGAAACTGAATTGCGAGGCCTTGATGCCCACGTAATCGAGGTCGAAAGCGTTCTTCTTGGGTTTCTCCACATCCAAGCCCATCATCACCTGTGTGGCAAGGTCGATAAAGTTGATTTTCAACACCTTGGACACGAATGGGAAGCTACGCGAGGCGCGCAGGTTGCACTCGATGACCTTGATGTCGTTGTTCTTGGCCAGGAACTGGATGTTGAACGGGCCCGAGATGTTCAGCGCCTCGGCAATCTTGGACGATACCTTCTTGATGCGGCGCATGGTCTCCACGTAGAGCTTCTGAGGCGGGAACTGGATGGTGGCGTCGCCCGAGTGAACACCGGCAAACTCGATATGCTCCGAGATGGCGTAAACTTTTATCTGGCCGTTCTGGGCCACAGCATCCATCTCGATCTCCTTGGCATTCTGGATAAACTCAGAAACCACCACAGGATGCTTCTTCGAAACGTTGGCAGCCAATTTGAGGAAGCGCTCAAGCTCCTCGTTGTTGGAGCACACGTTCATGGCTGCTCCCGAGAGCACGTAGCTGGGTCGCACAAGCACGGGGAAGCCCACCTCGTCGATAAACTCGTAGATATCCTCCAGCGATGTCAGCTCGCGCCAGCGGGGTTGGTCAACGCCTATGCGGTCGAGCATCGATGAGAATTTGTGGCGGTCCTCGGCGTTGTCGATGCTCTGGGCCGAGGTGCCAAGGATGTTCACGCCCTGCTCGTCGAGGCGGGTGGCGAGGTTGTTGGGAATCTGGCCACCCACCGACAGGATAGCGCCATGGGGTTGCTCCAAGTCGAGGATGTCCATCACGCGCTCAAAGGTGAGCTCGTCGAAGTAGAGACGGTCGCACATGTCGTAGTCGGTCGACACGGTCTCGGGGTTGTAGTTGATCATCACCGAGCGCCATCCTTGCTTCTTGACGGTCATAAGGGCGTTGACCGAACACCAGTCGAATTCCACCGACGACCCGATACGGTAGGCTCCCGAGCCGAGCACCACGATCGAGCGGTGGTCGTGGAGGTAGTGGACGTCGTTCTCTGAGCCGTTGTAGGTGAGGTAGAGATAGTTGGTTTGCGCGGGGTACTCTGCGCCAAGGGTGTCAATCTGCTTCACCACGGGGAGGATGCCCAATTCCTTGCGGCGGGCGCGCACCTCGAGATTGCACTGCTCGGCCTCCTGGCTCATGCGCTCCTTGAAGATCGAGCGACCCACTTGGAAGTCGCTGAACCCCTGCTGCTTGGCTTGGCGAAGCAGCTCGGCGGGGAGTTCCTCTAATGAGTTGTACCGCTCCAGCTCGTGGCTGGTGTTGATAATATTTTGCAGCTTGTAGAGGAACCACTTGTCGATTTTCGTCAGGTCGTGGATCTTGTCCACCGAGTAGCCCTGTTGCATGGCCCTGGCGATGACGAAGATACGCTTGTCGGTGGGTTCCTTCAGCTCTTTTTCGATGTCGGGGATGTTGACCGGGCGGTTCTCCACAAATCCATGCATCCCCTGGCCGATCATGCGCAAGCCCTTCTGGATAGCCTCCTCGAAGGTGCGGCCGATGGCCATAACCTCGCCCACCGACTTCATCGACGAGCCGATCTCGCGCCTTACGCCATGGAACTTGCCAAGGTCCCAGCGAGGAATCTTCACCACTATATAGTCGAGGGCAGGCTCGAAGAATGCCGAGGTCTCCTTGGTCACCGAGTTCTTCAGGTCAAATAGGCCGTAACCCAAGCCCAGCTTAGCGGCGACGAACGCCAAGGGGTAGCCCGTGGCCTTGGAGGCGAGGGCCGAGGAGCGGCTCAGGCGGGCGTTCACCTCAATCACGCGGTAGTCCATCGACTTGGGGTCGAAAGCGTATTGCACGTTACACTCGCCCACGATGCCTATGTGGCGTATGATCTTGATGGCCAACTGGCGCAGGTAGTGGTAATCCTCGTTGGAAAGCGTCTGCGAGGGAGCCACAACGATGCTCTCGCCCGTGTGGATGCCCAGCGGGTCGAAGTTCTCCATGTTGCACACGGTGATACAGTTGTCGAAGCGGTCACGCACCACCTCGTATTCCACCTCTTTCCATCCCTTCAACGACTTCTCCACCAACACCTGAGGGGAAAACGACAGAGCCTTCTCGGTCAACGCCACCAGCTCCTCCTCATTGTCGCAGAAGCCCGAGCCAAGGCCGCCCAAGGCGTAAGCCGCGCGCACGATCACCGGGAAACCCAGGTCGCGGGCGGCTTTCAGAGCATCGTCGACGGTAGATACGGCCTCACTCTTGATGGTCTTGATATCGATCTCGTCAAGCTTCTTGACAAAGAGCTCACGGTCCTCAGTGTCCATAATGGCCTGCACGGGAGTACCGAGTACTTCTACGCCGTATTTCTCCAGAATACCCTGGCGGTAGAGGTCAACGCCGCAATTGAGAGCCGTCTGGCCGCCGAACGCCAACAGGATACCATCGGGACGCTCCTTCTGGATCACCTTTTCCACGAAGTGGGCCGTGACGGGCAGGAAGTAGATCTTGTCGGCGAAACCGTCCGAGGTTTGCACCGTGGCGATGTTGGGGTTGATCAGCACCGTGGTAATCCCCTCCTCTTTCATCGCTTTGAGGGCCTGGGAGCCGGAGTAGTCAAACTCGCCGGCCTCGCCAATCTTCAGGGCGCCCGAGCCGAGCAGCAGCACTTTCTTTATCTTCTTCATTATGGAGTTTTCTGTTTTCAGTTTTTTGGTTTTCAGCCCTTCTTTTATCCTTTTTATCCTTTCCTCCTTTAATGGATTAAGGAGGAAAGTGGTGGATGGGGATTATAATAGCTTGATGAATTCGTCGAAGAGGAATTCCGTGTCTTTTGGGCCAGAAGCGGCCTCGGGATGGAACTGCGCCGAGAAGAACGGCTTAGATTTGTGGCGGATACCCTCGTTGGTACCGTCGTTCATGTTGACGAACAACGGTTCCCAGTCGTCGCCCAGGGTGGACGAGTCGACAGCAAAGCCGTGGTTCTGCGAGGTGATATAACAAGTATCGGTGCCCACACGGCGCACTGGCTGGTTGTGGCTGCGATGGCCGTATTTCAGCTTGTATGTCTTGGCCCCGGCGGCCTTGGAGAGCAACTGGTTGCCCATGCATATGCCGCAGATGGGCTTGCCTATCTCGATCGCCTTGCGGATATGCTCCACTGTCTTCTCGGCCATTTCGGGATTGCCCGGGCCGTTGGAGATGAACAACCCGTCGTAAGGGATCGTGGTGAAATCGTAATCCCAAGGCACGCGGATCACTTTTACGCCCCTTCTTGTCAAGCAACGGATGATGTTGTGCTTCACGCCGCAATCCACCAGCACCACCGTCTTGTCGCCCTCGCCATGGTGTTCCACCTCCTTGCAGCTCACGCGAGCCACCAGGTTGTCCTTGTTGGGGTCGTAGAACTCCACGTCGTCACACCCCTCGACGATAATCTTGCCCAGCATAGAGCCCTTCTCGCGCAGGTGCTTGGTCAAGGCGCGGGTGTCGATATCGTAGATGCCGGGTATCTTCTCCTCACGCAGCCAATCGGCCAGCGAGCGGTCGGCCTGCCAATGGGAATGCTCCCAAGAATAATCCTGGGCGATGATAGCTTTGCAATGGATGTTGGTGCTCTCGTAATATTGGCTCACGTCGTCCTTCTCTCGGCGAGGAGGCACGCCGTAGTTACCGAGCAACGGGAACGTGGTGACGAGTATCTGACCTTCGTAAGAGGGGTCGGTAAGGCTCTCGGGGTAGCCGGTCATCGCCGTGTTGAACACTACCTCGCCGGCCGTGGAACCCTCGTGGCCGAAAGATTTTCCCTTGAATGTGGTGCCGTCCTCCAGCACAAGGAGGGCGCTCTTTGTTTCGCGCATACTTAAACTCAAGATATGTGTAAGAATTTATCGGCTCTCTCCGACCTATTCGCGGGAAAACCGTGCAAAGTTACGCGTTTTTCCTCAAACACACAAACGCCACCCCTCCCCCGACAGTAAAAAACAGTAATTCCAACATATAGAGCCACCGCGCCCCGAGGTTTGCCACGGTGGCCCCCAGCCCAAGAAAAAGCCCCCGCCTGGAATCCATACCACGCGGGGGCGAATAAGCTATGTCCTAAAGGTTGAAAGCGACTACTAAGGTATTAACTTTTTACTTTTTACTTTTAACTTTCAACTTTCAACTTTTAACTTTTTACTTTTAACTTTTTACTTTTAACTTTTAACTTTCTACTTTTTACTTTGCACTCCTTTAGTTGCCGTTGGAGAAGATCACGATGCGGTTCCAGTCGTTGGTCGAGTAAGGCTGAACGTCGGAGCCGAACTTCTCGATGGTCAGGCGCGAGCCGTCGATGCCGTAGGTCTTGGTGAGGGCGTCGTAAACAGCCTGTGCGCGGCGCTCGGAAAGACCCATGTTGTAGGTCGACGTGCCGGTGTCCTTGTCGGCGTAGCCCTTGATGGTGACGTTAACATTGGGGTTGGCCTTCATGTACTCGGCGGTATTGTAGACGTTGACCATTTCCTCGTCGGAGATCTTGGAGGAGTTGATGGTGAAGCGTACGGTCGACATCAGCGGAGCGGCGGTCTCGGGGCAGTCGGCAACGATCACCTCCTTGGGCTGTGCTGCCAATGCGGCTGCTGTAGCCTCGCAGTCGGCCAGCTGGCCACGCAGGGTGTTGATCTGGTCGTTCAAGCCAGCGATGTAAGCGGCATCCTTGCAAGCGTTGTAGCTCTTGAACTCGCGGCCACCAAACTTGATGGTGAAGCCACCGATAGCCGAGATGTTCACGTCAACGGGCTCGCCATAAGCGTAGTTGTTGTAATTGTCGCCGTGGAACGAAGCGCGACCCTCAACGAAGAAGTCGACATACTTGCACAGACGGAAGCGGAACTGCAAGCCGGCGCTCACGGGCAACGTCCAAGTGTTGTGCTTGCGCGCCGTCAACGACTTGTTCTGCTTGATGTTCTCGTCGCCGTAGAAATCCCAGTTGAACGTGCCGCCGATTCCCACGAAGGGCACAATCGAGAACACGCGGTTGGGGTTATAGCCACCGAACGTGTTGAACATATCCCACATCAAGTCGCCATAGGCGCTTACCGATTGGGCCTTGCTAAACCTCTCGCAATCCCAGTGGATGGCACCGTACTGGAACGCAATACGGAATCCCAAATAAGGACTCCAGAACTTGCCGAAGCCAAGATTATAGGCAGCGGTGATATGATGCTTTCTTCCACCGCCCTTGAGCTCATTCTCAACAAATGGCGATTGGATACCGGCGCCGAGCTGGATGAACCAGTTGTCCTTGCCGTCGCAGTAGTAGTGGTCTTTGCAGTCGAGTGCCTGGTAGGTCGTGATGTCTTCCGATACTACGACCACTTCATCCTGGGCGCTCGCGCGGTTGGCACTGAGAAGCATGCCCGAGCATGCGGCCATTACCAAAAGCATGTTAGTTTTCATCGTGAGTAAAGTTTTTAATGATACAATACTTTTTTACAATAGTTCGTTAAAAATTTGACATATGGTTAAGCGGCTGCGGCCGCCACG
>JAJBVP010000233.1 GCA_020859755.1 Bacteroidales bacterium
CGTGGCGGCCGCAGCCGCTTAACCATATGTCAAATTTTTAACGAACTATTGTACTTGCAAATCGCATCCGCATACACATACACATGGATACTAATTTCTCTCAACAATTCCGCGACACGCTTGAAAAGAGCCGTCGCGAGGCAGTAAGGCACAACAACGCGTCGCTTACCCCGGCCCACTATCTGCTGGCCCTGATCAGCGATTTCGGCGGCAAGCCGTTCCAGATGGTTGAAACCGCCTCGGATAGCGTGTCGGCTTACGAGCTACAACAAAATCTCGACCGGGAGCTGTACGAACAGCCCTCGCCTGCCCCATACGAGGTGACCATCACCGACTTGGCCAACCGTATTATCAAGCTGAGCGTTCTGGAGGCTCGGATGCTTCGCTCACAAGAGGTGGGCGTGGAGCACCTGCTGCTCGCCATCTTCCGCAACTCGGAAGTGCGCGGCAAGGACTACCTGCAGCCGTTCCTCAAGGCGGGTGTAACCTACGAGGCTCTCTATAAACAACTTACCAATGTGGGCGAATCTCCCCGCGACACCTCGGGCTTCACCGATGAGGATGAGGACGATGACGACCTCCCATTCGGCGACGACCCGTCACAATCGGCCAACCAAGCCCGCCAAGGCGACCGTGGCAAGGCTAAGACTGGCCAGGACACCCCTGTGCTTGACAAATTTGGCAACGACATGACCCTCGCGGCCCAGGAAGGACGGTTGGATCCGGTGGTAGGACGTGACGTGGAGATTGAGCGACTGGCTCAAATCCTCAGCCGCCGCAAGAAGAACAACCCGGTACTTATCGGCGAGCCTGGCGTGGGCAAAAGCGCCATCGTCGAGGGCTTGGCTCTGAGGATCGTTCAGCGTAAGGTGTCGCGTATTCTCTTCGGCAAGCGCCTGATCTCGCTCGACATGGCCTCGATCGTGGCGGGCACCAAGTACCGCGGCCAATTCGAGGAGCGTATCAAGGCCATCCTCAACGAGCTGGCCAAGAACGACGACGTGATCCTGTTCATCGACGAGCTCCACACCATCGTGGGTGCCGGCAACGCCGCTGGGTCGATGGACGCCGCCAACCTGCTGAAACCGGCCCTCGCCCGTGGTGAAATCCAGTGCATCGGCGCCACCACCCTCGACGAGTACCGCAAGAATATCGAAAAGGATGGCGCCCTTGAACGCCGATTCCAGAAGGTGATGGTGGAGCCTACCACCGCCGAGGAAACTCTCGTGATCCTCAACAACATCAAGGACAAATACGAGGAGCACCACAACGTCAACTATACCCCCGAGGCCCTCAAGGCTTGCGTGACATTGACCGAGCGCTACGTGAGCGACCGCAACTTCCCGGACAAGGCTATCGACGCCATGGACGAGGCTGGCTCGCGCGTGCACGTGACCAACATCGACGTGCCCCAAGAGATTGAGGACCTGGAGAAGAAGATCGAGAACATCGAGCAACAGAAGATGCACGCCGTGGCCGATAAAAACTACGCATCGGCGGCCTCTTTCCGCGACCAAGGCCAGGAGTTGAAGCGCCAATTGGACGACGCTACTCAGCGCTGGGAGGCTGAATTGGACGCCCATCGCGAGACGGTGGACGACGACAAGGTGGCCGAGGTGGTGGCGATGATGACCGGCGTGCCCGTGCAGCGTATCGCCCAGGATGAGGCTGGCCGACTGCGCGAGATGGCCCCTAAGCTCAAGGGTGACATCATCGGTCAAGACAAGGCTATCGAGAAAATTGTCAAGGCTATACAGCGCAACCGCGTGGGCCTGAAGGATCCCAACAAGCCCATCGGCACATTCATGTTCCTCGGTCCTACCGGCGTGGGCAAAACCCATCTGGCCAAGAAACTTGCGGAGTACCTATTTGACTCGGCCGACACGCTGATACGCGTCGACATGAGCGAGTATATGGAGAAGTTCACCGTGAGCCGATTGGTAGGGGCCCCTCCGGGATACGTGGGCTACGAGGAGGGGGGACAATTGACCGAGAAGGTGCGCCGTCACCCTTACTCCGTCGTGCTGCTTGACGAGATTGAGAAAGCCCACCCCGACGTGTTCAATCTCCTGCTCCAAGTGATGGACGAGGGACGTCTTACCGACTCCCTTGGCCGCAAGGTCGACTTCAAGAACACCATCCTGATCATGACCTCCAATATCGGCACGCGCCAGCTGAAGGACTTCGGCGCCGGTGTCGGTTTCAACACCCGCACGATCGATCAGGAGTACACCCACTCGGTGCTCCAAAAGGCGTTGAACAAGGCTTTCGCTCCCGAGTTCTTGAACCGTATCGACGACATAGTGATGTTTGATGCCCTGAGCAAGGAGGCCATCTTCAAGATTATCGACATCGAGCTCCGTGGCTTCTACAAGCGCATCGACCAGCTGGGCTACATGCTTGAGATTGACGACGACGCGCGCACGTTCATCGCCAACAAGGGCTACGACGCTCAATATGGCGCCCGTCCCTTGAAGCGAGCCATCCAGAAGTACCTCGAGGACGAGCTTGCCGAGCTTATCATCAACGCCTCGCTCAAGCCCGGGCAGATTATCCGTGTCAGTTGTCCCGACCCTGCAGCCGAGAAGGTGACCATGGAGATCGTCGACCCCGAGCCCACCGAGAATCCTGGCAATCCCGAAAGCGTTGAAAGCTAATGGATAAGATAGTTCCACCGGCTGGCGACTTGAAGATAATGTCGCTTGTTGGCGACGTGGCCGATGCCCTTGGGCGTGAGTGCTACGTCGTCGGCGGCTATGTGCGCGATCTTATCCTCAAGCGCCACTCCAAGGATATCGACTTCGTCACCGTGGGTAGCGGCATAGAGTTGGCCCAGGCAGTAGCCGACAAGATCGGGAAAAAGGCCCGGCTTGCCGTGTTCAAGAATTTCGGCACAGCACAGCTACACTACGGCAAAACGGAATTGGAATTCGTCGGTGCCCGACGTGAGAGCTATCACCGCGACTCCCGTAAGCCTATCGTTGAGGATGGCACCCTGAAGGACGACCTGTCGCGCCGGGATTTCACCGTCAACGCTCTGGCTATCAAGGTCAACAGTGACGGCCGTGGCGAACTTGTGGATATGTGGGACGGGCTTCAGGACATGGGAAACCGTATCCTGCGCACTCCCCTCGACCCCGACATCACCTTCAGCGACGACCCCTTGAGGATGATGCGCGCTGTGAGATTCGCCACCCAATTGCAATTCGAGATCCATCCCGACACTTTCGCCGCTTTAGGCCGCAACGCCGAACGGCTCAAAATCATATCCCGCGAGCGCATTGCCGACGAGCTGATGAAAATCATGGCATCGCCCCGTCCATCTATCGGCTGGCGGTTGCTTAATCAGTCGGGCTTGCTCCCCTACGTGTTGCCCCAGCTGGAGGCCATGAAAGGGGTGGAGACGGTGCGTGGCCGTGGGCATAAGGACAATTTTGACCACACTATGCAGGTGCTCGACAAGGTGGCCCAGAAGAGCGACAACGTGTGGCTTCGCTGGGCGGCTCTGCTCCACGACATTGCCAAGCCCGTCACCAAGCGTTGGGAAGAACCACAGGGGTGGACTTTCCACAACCACAACTTCATCGGCTCGAAGATGATTCCCAAGATATTCAAGGAGTTGCGCCTGCCGATGGACACCAAGATGAAGTACGTGCAGAAGATGGTGGAACTGCACATGCGCCCCATTGCGCTGGTGGAGGAGGAGGTTACCGACTCGGCCGTGCGGCGCCTGATTGTTGACGCCGGGGATGATCTTGACGACTTGATGATCCTCTGCCAATGCGACATCACGTCCAAGAATCCCGAGAAGGTGCGCCGTCACCTGGCCAATTTCGACTACCTCGTTGCCAAGATGGCCGAGATTGAGGAGAAGGACGCCCTTCGCAACTGGCAACCGCCCGTCGACGGTCTTGAGATCATGGAAACCTTCGGCCTGGAGCCCAGCCGCGAGGTAGGCGTGATCAAGCAGGCAATCCGCGACGCTATCCTGGACGGCGTGATCCCCAACACCCACGAGGCCGCCCACGCCCTGATGCTCGCCGAAGGCAAAAAACTGGGACTCTCTCCAATCGGTAATCCCGAGATTCCCGGTAAGCCAGGAATTCCCGGAAATTCCGAAGTTCCCGATAATTCTGAAAAATAAACCAGCATGGCTCGCCCGATAGAATTGCTTGCTCCCGCCAGGGACGTAACCGTAGCTCGCGACGCTATCCTGTGTGGTGCCGATGCCGTGTATATCGGTGCGACGAGCCATGGGGCGAGGGCGGCGGCGGCCAATTCGGTAAGCGACATAGGGGGGCTGTGCGAGTGGGCCCATCGCTACTGCGCGCGTGTCTATGTAACCCTCAACACCATCGTCTACGACAAGGAGCTACGCCAAGTGGAGAGGCTAATCAGCCAACTCTTCTACGCTGGCGTGGACGCTCTTATAGTGCAAGACCTGGGCATACTACGCCTTGACATTCCCCCAATCGCCTTGCATGCCAGCACCCAGTGCGACATCCGCGACGCACGGAAGGCACGCTGGCTGGAGCAACTGGGGTTCTCCCAACTGGTGCTCGCCCGTGAGTTGTCGCTCAAGGAGATAGAGGAGATACATCGGGTGGTTAAGGTGCCGTTGGAGGTATTTGTTCACGGGGCTTTATGCGTAAGCTATTCGGGTGACTGCCAGGCGAGCCAGGTGCTGAAAGGGCGTAGCGCCAACCGTGGAGAGTGCGCCCAGATTTGCCGCCTACCCTACCGCTTGCTGGACGGCGATGGCAACGTCGTTGCCACCCGTGGCGCACATCTGCTGTCGCTACGTGACCTGAATCGCTCGCAAAGCCTTGCGGGGATGCTGGAAGCAGGCATATCCTCGTTCAAGATTGAGGGCCGACTGAAGGACGCGGCCTACGTGCGCAATGTTACCGCCGCCTATCGTGGGCTGCTGGATGAGATTATCGCCGCCAATCCCGACAAATATAGCCGATCGTCGCTTGGCGTGAGCGACCCGGGATTCCTCCCCGACCTCACGAAGAGCTTCAACCGCTCCTACACCGATTATTTCCTCAACGACACGTCGCAACCCGGTTCATTGGCCTCCATGCGCTCGCCCAAGGATATCGGCACGCCTGTCGCCAAGGTGAAAAAGGCACTCCCGGGCCGAATCTTGCTGGATAACACCGAAACCCGTCTTCACAACGGTGATGGCCTGGGATATTTCGACCAAAGCGGTGAATTCAAGGGATTTAGGGTGAATACCGCGGCTGTAGGCAGTGTCTCGCCAGCCCGGCCCCAGTCCATACCCGCCGGCACCCTACTCTACCGCAATTTCGACAAGCAATGGGAGGACACCATAGAGCATGCCCAACCCGAGCGCCTGATTCCTATCACGCTTGCTCTTAGACCGTTGTCATGGGGATTGGCTTTGGATGCCACGATTATAGCTACTGGGCAGACGGTGACTGTTAGCCAGCCCTTTGAATTGGCAACGGCCAAGACGCCACAAGGGGAGCAACGACGCGTGAACCTGATGAAATGGGGTGCCACCGTATATGAGTGCCGGGAGGTGGTGGATACGGTGGGAGATCTGTTCGTGCCCGCGTCGGTAATCAGCAGCCTGCGCCGCTCGGTAGCCGATGCTCTTGGGCACTGCATCGCAGCCACCCGCAAGGTTGACTATCGCATGGCGGAAGACCGTGCAGCCGAGATACCCAACGAGACACTCACCTATCACGACAACGTGGCCAACCGTCTGGCACGCCAACTTGCCACCGAACATGGAGCGACCACCGTGGCCGACGCCATTGAGGTGAAACAACCCAAGGGAGAGACCACCGTGATGACCACCCGTTACTGCCTGCGGCGCGAGCTCGGCCGCTGCCTTCTCACCCCCGAAGGACGCCTGCTAAAGGGGCCCCTCACCCTCAAAGGTCCCAACGGCATCACTCTCCACGCCCAGTTCGACTGTCCCCGCTGCCTCATGCGCCTCACCACCCCCTAATCCCTTTCCGAGATTTCAGATATTACCGGGATTACCGGGATTGCTGGGATTTACGGGAGGGACGAGGGCACAATGGGGTATTTTTTGTACCTTTGTGGGCGATATGGAAAAAGCAAAGGACGCGGCGATAGTGTTGTCGGGGGGAATGGACTCGGTGACACTTCTGCACGACAAAAAGGACGAGATAGCGCTGGCCATAACCTTCGACTACGGGTCGAATCACGCCCAGCGAGAGATACCCATGGCTCGCATCAACTGCGAGAAGCTTGGGATAGAGCATGTGGTGATACCCCTGGGATTCATGGCCAAGTATTTCCATTCGTCGCTGCTGGAGGGGGCTGACGCTATCCCCGAGGGGGAGTATGACGGCGAGAACATGGCTTCCACGGTGGTGCCCTTGCGCAACGGCATAATGCTGACGATTGCTGTGGGCTTGGCCGAGAGCCGAGGGCTGAAACGGGTGATGATCGCCAACCATGCTGGCGACCATGCCATCTATCCCGATTGCCGTCCTGAGTTTATTGAGGCGATCGACCGGGTGGCCCAGCTTGGCACCTACGCGGGTATACACGTGGAGGCACCCTATACCCACTTGAGCAAGACCGACATCGCTCGTCGGGGCCTGGCCATAGGCGTGGATTACTCGCTTACTTATTCCTGCTATAAGGGTACGGAGCCGCCGTGCGGCAAGTGCGCCACATGCCGGGAGCGTGAGCAGGCGTTGCGAGAGGCGGGGGCGTAAGAGGCTTTGCGAGGCGGGGCGGTGGCACCCACGCTCTTTGTTTGTTAATTCTCGAGGTACCAGGAGTAGAGGCGCTGGACGCCGTCGGGTAGCTCTACGGTGTGGTGCCAGCCCAGGGAGTGGAGCTTGGTAACGTCGCAGAGCTTGCGCATGGTGCCGTCGGGCTTTGTGGCGTCCCATAGGATTTCTCCGTCGTAGGCAACGACCTCCTTTACTAAATAGGCTAATTCACGGATTGTCAACTCCTTTCCGGTGCCGATATTGATGTGACAGTTGCGCACGGGTCCCTCCTTGGGTCGCACGTCGTCGAATGTGACGTTCAAAAGGATGTGCACCGAGGCGTCGGCCATGTCTTCGCTCCACAGGAATTCGCGCAGGGGTGCGCCAGTGCCCCAGAGGGTGAGTGATTCAGGGGTGATACCGTAGCCAGCGAGGGCGTTGAGGATGTCGTCCCAAGAGGATTCACCGTTGGCGTTGTCCAAGGGTCGCTTGGCGAGGTCGGCGCGGACGGCGGCTTGGTCACCCTTCTTTAGCAGCTTGGCGAGGTGCATCTTGCGAATCATGGCGGGTAGCACGTGGGAATTCTGCAGGTGGAAATTGTCGCGGGGGCCGTAGAGGTTGGTGGGCATTACGGCGAGATAGTCGGTGCCATGTTGCAGGTTGAAGCTTTCGCACATTTTCAGCCCCGCGATTTTGGCCAGAGCGTAGGGCTCGTTGGTGTACTCCAAGGGGGATGTCAACAGGGCGTCCTCGGGGATAGGCTGGGGAGCCTCGCGAGGGTAAATGCAAGTGGATCCGAGGAACAGCAGCTTTTTCACGCCGTGGCGCAACGCCTCACCGATCACATTCTGCTGAATGCCAAGGTTTTGATAGATGAAATCGGCACGGTAGAGGGAGTTGGCCATGATACCCCCCACATGGGCGGCGGCCAAGACCACACAGTGGGGGCGCTCTTGGTCAAAGAACTCCTTGACGGCTTGCTGGTCGAGCAGGTCCAATTCGGCATGGGTTCGGCCCACGAGATTGGTGTATCCGCGACGGAGGAGGTTGTTCCAGATTGCAGAGCCTACCAATCCGCGGTGGCCAGCGACATAAATTTTAGCGTCCTTGGGTATCATCTTTTCGCCACCTCCTTCATGTCATGGTCGACCATAATGTTCACCAGGTCCTCGAAGGATGTTTTGCGGGGATTCCAGCCGAGTTTTGTACGTGCCTTGGTGGGGTCGCCGAGGAGTTGCTCCACCTCAGCGGGACGGAAGAAGCGTTTGTCGACCTCCACCAGCACCTTTCCAGATGCCTTGTCGATGCCTTTCTCGTCGATGCCCTGGCCATCCCATCGGAGGTCGATGCCCACGCGTCGGAAAGCCAGCTCTGTAAACTCGCGCACGGAGTGGTATTCGCCGGTAGCGATGACGTAATCCTCAGGCTCGGGTTGCTGTAGGATGAGCCACATGCATTCTACATAGTCGGGGGCGTACCCCCAGTCGCGTCGGGCGTTGAGGTTGCCCAAGTAGAGCTTGTCCTGCAGGCCGGCGGCGATGCGAGCGGCGGCGAGGGTGATCTTTCGGGTCACGAAGTTCTCGCCACGGCGCTCGCTTTCGTGATTGAAGAGGATTCCGTTGGCGGCGTACATTCCGTAGCTCTCGCGGTAGTTTTTGGTAATCCAGTAGCCGTAAAGCTTGGCCACGGCGTAGGGGGATCGGGGGTAGAAGGGGGTAGTCTCGCGCTGCGGAATCTCCTGCACCTTGCCGAAGAGCTCGGAGGTGGAAGCCTGGTAGATGCGCGTCGACTTGTCGCGACCGAGGATGCGCACGGCCTCCAGCAGGCGGAGGGTGCCGATCGCGTCGGCGTCGGCGGTGTACTCGGGGACGTCGAACGACACTTTCACATGGCTCTGGGCGGCGAGGTTGTAAATCTCGGTGGGACACACCTCCTGGATGATGCGGATGAGCGACGAGGAGTCGGTCATGTCGCCCCAGTGGAGGTCGATTAGGCGTTTGCCGTGCATGTCGCGCACCCACTCGTCGAGGTAAAGGTGCTCGATACGACCGGTGTTGAACGATGAGCTGCGACGGAGGATGCCGTGCACTTCGTAGCCTTTTTTCAACAAAAATTCAGCCAAGTAAGAGCCGTCTTGGCCGGTGATGCCTGTGATGAGAGCGATATTCTTCAAGAGAGTTTCTAGTTTTTAGTTTCTAGTTTTTTGTTAATGGGCTTTTATCTTTTAATCCTTTCATTCTTTAAAGGAATAAAGGAATAAAGGAATAAAGGAGGAAAGAGGGGGTTATCGGGGAGCGAAGATATCCGATACCTGGGAGAGAAATTGGATTACGCGCTGGGCACGGTACTCGTCGGGGGCTTCTGCCCAGTCGGGGTGGATGTTGACGTTTTTTGGATCCTCTAGGCGGAATGTCATCCAGCCGAGTTTGTTGGGCCACAGGAAGTCCTTACGGGAGTTGTCGCCGACGAACACTTTCTTCTCCCCTGGCCATCGCCGCTCGATGATGCGGAAAGCTTGTCCCTCGCCTTTCTCGGAGCCTACAGCCTCGGATATGTAGATGCAATCGGGGGCGAAGAATTGGTCAAGGCCGAGGGTGTTGATTTTGGACATTTGGGTGCGCACACGTCCGTCGGTAACTAACACAAGGTGATGCCCGGCTTTTTTCAATTCAGTGAGTGTACGGCGGGAGTCGGCTGGTAGCTCGATGTTGGGCTTGTGGTGACGGAATTGGTCGACCAGCCAGCCGATGTTCTCCGGGGCTCCTTCGGGTACCTTGCGAGCCAGGAGTGGCTCGAGGCGGTGGAACATTGCCTTGGGGGGCATCATCATGTCGTAAATCTCGTGGTAGGGCATGCCGTATTTTTCCTCAAGGTGGGCTGCGATGACGGCGCGCGCCGAGTCAACGTAGGTTTGCTCCTTGTATAGGGTGTCGTCGAGGTCAAATCCGATAACCATAGTCGATAGTGTAGTGGTTGAAACGTTAGGGATAAGTGGGGGTCACAACCTCAGGGCCAGTCGGCTTCGCAGGCCAAGGGGTCTACTTATATAATCAAGAAAGCGCATTTCTTGTTCTTGGAGGGCGCGTTTTCGCTCGGGGGAGAGTAAGCCTCGGGATTGGAGGAACTCCTCGGTGGTGCGATGCACGTGTGACACCTCTTGGGGCTTGATACGCTTGTAGGTGGTGAGTCCGCCCCAGCGGTAGTTGTATTTGGCCGCGGGGCACACGGCGATGCGTGGGTTGGCGGCTGCCAGAGGGAGGAGGAAAAGACGGTCCTCGCCCCAAAATCCGTCGAAGTCGAGCACCTCGCCTTGGTGTTCGCGCAGGAATGAAGTCTTGTAGAGCTTGCCCCAGCACTGCACTGGGAACAGCGAATCGTCGCCCGAGAGGGAGTCGAGCAGCGAATCGGGGTGGTAATTCTGAGGGTGTGGCAGTGGGAAAGCGAATCGGGGCGTGCGACGTTTGACCGTCATCTGGGTGACATCGGCTTGGGTGGCCTCGGCGGTTTCGTAGGCGTGGCGTAGTGAATCTTTCGAGAGCCAATCGTCGGCGTCAACAAAGGTGATGTAATCGCCGTTGGCGAGTTTCAACCCTTCGTTGCGGGAGAAGTAGAGTCCCTTGGTGAAGGGGTGGACGTGGACACGCAATCGGCGTCCGTAGCGGCGCAAGCGTCGGAGGGTGGAGTCGGTGGAGCCGTCCTCCACTACTATCAGCTCAATGTCAACACCCTTTTGGCGCAACACCGAGCGAATGGCTTTGTCGATCCATCGCTCTCCGTCCTTTACAGCGATCACAACTGAGATTTTCATAGCTTTTTTAAAGGTTTACCGGTGAGCAAGAGAGCCAGCAATGGGCTCTTTTGAATTATGTAGTTGACTCCAAGCACCAGGGCGATGACGATGAACGCCACCACTGCGGCCAGCACAAACGTGGGTGTAAACCCGAGCGACAGTGCCCGGAGTGGCTCTTGGAGGGAGGTGAGAGGGAACAGGAAAAAATAGTGGAGGAGATAGATGGCGAGCGACTCTTTTCCCAGCAGTATCCAGTAGCGCTGGCATGGGGTGGGATTGGACGAGGCGGATTGACTTCCCTCCCCCTGGGGGGAGACGTTGCCCGAGCCTTGTGTCCAGGGGATTACGGTGCCGAAGGCGATGGGGACGAGAGCGGCGTGTAGCAGCGGGGGGATCACCAGGGAGACGCCCCACCATTCCATGAAGGGGAATTCCCAGGGGTACATGAGCAGGTAGATGAGCAGGGCGCCGAGGATGATGGCGACGGTCATTGTGGAGCCGCGTTGCACCCAGGGGAGGAAC
Organism: Bacteroidales bacterium; assembly: GCA_020859755.1. Classification (GTDB taxonomy): domain Bacteria; phylum Bacteroidota; class Bacteroidia; order Bacteroidales; family Muribaculaceae; genus JAJPXC01. Next base: position 11,038 of record JAJBVP010000233.1, read on the forward strand.
CAGTCGCGGTATTTGCGGGCGAAGACGCCAAACATGAACACGGGGTAGTAGGCTGCCACAAATTCCCAGCTGAATCTTACGGTGATGAGGATTGGCACAAGCATCTGGATGGCGCAGAGCACTACCCAGATTGCCACCGCGATGGGGATCTCGCCATACGGCCTATCGCTTGCCTTGACCCCTACGGCCCTGTACACCAAGGCTGTAGCCCAGTATATGACGATGATCTCGAAGAGCACGAGGGTGAACCAGTAGCCGTTTTTCCACACGTCGGCGTAGAGGCCATGGAAGGTGCTCACCAGCGGTGAGCGCAGGCCGCTATGAGGGTAATACCATATCCACAACGCGCTTACCACGACAAACGGCACCAAGAGTTGCACGGCTCGCTGGCCCAGCTTAGGAAAGGCGAAGGGTCGTCCCTCGGCCGTGACCTTAAAGGTGAAGAATCCGCTGATGAAGAAGAACAAGGGCATGTGGATGTTCTTGATCATCTTGAACAGGACAGCCGAGTCGATGTCGCGCACGCACATGGTCAACACGTGGCCCATCACCACCATGAAGATGGCAATGCCCTTGATGATGTCGAAATAGGTGAGGCGGGGCTTGGGAGGGGCCATGAGTGGTGAGTTTTTAGTTGTTAGTTGTTAGTTGTTAGTTGTTAGTTGTTAGTTGTTAGTTGT
>JAJBVP010000153.1 GCA_020859755.1 Bacteroidales bacterium
TGTAAATCAGATATTTAAATTTAAGAATTCAAATTTTGTCATGTACTGAAATTTTTTTCACATTAAATCTACCATTAACCACAGCATTCACGAAATAAATACCGGGCTTGAGATTTTCTATTAAGACTTGGTGAGATCCCTGGTATTTCACATAGTGCGTCTTGCCACTAGCCAAAGGGGCTGTACACAAGGTCAAGACAAGCGTGTGTAATAAATAAGATAAAAAGTTTCTCATTTTCGGTTTAAATTTATGTTAAGGTTAATAATCAACCTCCAAATTCAGCAAATTAAAAGACAAAAATCAACATCTAAACAAATAATTAAATTTATTTAACTAAATATATGGATCTAGTTGCTTTTTCATTCAGAGTGGCACGTAATTATACAAATAAGTTTTCACCGACCTCCGCGATCTTGGAGAGGCTAAGGCTGTCGTTGGGGTAGCGCCGTAGGTGCGACAGATGGTAGCCGTGGGTGACCGGCCCCAGGGGGGTCGGTTGCCCACGGTCAATGGACCCACCTATCCCCCCATAGGCCCCGTAGGGGTCGCACATCTCAATAATCTGCGACCCTTACGGGACTCTGTGGGAAGATAAAGATACGGCGCTACCTTCACGCAGGGGCTTCATGCAGGCGCTTTGAGGTGAATTTAGCACGCAGAGGGACGCAGTGGAGCGCAGAGGGACGCGGATGGACGAAGAGGAGAGCGGAGGGCATCTGCGGGGAAAGACCGCAATAGACTGCGGCCTACTGCGTGCCAAAAATCCTGCTGCGTCCCTCCGCGATCCTCTGCGTGAGATCGTGTCTACGTGAGATCGTGGCTGCGTGAGATCGTGTCTGCGTGAGATCGTGGAAGGGAGTTTCGACCCGGTGTTTGGTGACCTTCTTTTTGGCCGCTCATGTGCATCTGGCGCAGGTGGGGGCGCCCTCGCTCCTGATTTGTGGATGGGGGTTATTCGCGGAGGCGGGAGTCGATGAGGATGGTGACGGGGCCGTCATTGGTGAGGGTCACTTGCATGTCGGCGCCGAAGACGCCCGCGGGGATCGGGTGACCCAGCCCGTCGGAAACCAGCGAGTTGAAGTATTCGTAAAGGGGAATCGCCTCCTCGGGTCGAGCGGCGCGGATATAGCTGGGGCGGTTGCCCTTGCGCGTGGAGGCGGTGAGGGTGAATTGGCTGATCGACAGCACGTCGCCGCCAACGTCGACGATCGAGCGGTTCATCACTCCAGCGTCGTCGTCAAAGATGCGCAAGGCCAGCAGCTTGGTAGCCAGCCAGCGCGCGTCGTCCTGGGTGTCGCCCGTCTCGACGCCCACGAGCACCATCATGCCCGAGCCTATCTGACCCACGACCTTTCCCTCAATCTCGACGCTCGCCCGCGTCACCCGTTGTATCACAATTCTCATATCCCCAATAGCAATTCAATTTGATTTTTTAAATGAGGAATATCTTGCTTTACCACTTCCAATGGTTCTCGCATAAATTTCTACTTTATCTCGGTTGGCTGATGGAACTGCAAAGGGACGAAGATAGCCTTCTTCTACCAAATCTACTTCACGATTAAGGATCTTCCTCAAGGCATTACGCATATGGCTCAATGACATTAGCGAAACGCGAGCATTTTCATCAAACCTTACAAGAATATCAACATCGCTCTCGGGTCCCTCCTCTCCTCGAGAGCAAGATCCAAACAACCAGGCTTTCACGATTGGAGTAGTGGCAAAATAATCGCGCAACTGGGGCAAAACCGATTGAACGTATTGACTGAGCATAGAACTATGTTTTTCGCGAAGATAAGCAAATTTTTTAAACCTGTTTAGTTTCGACTTAATTTAGGAGATGCGCGACCAGTCGATGGCGGGGCCTTGGGCGTGGAGGAGGGCTTGGCGCAGGAGGTAGTGCTCGGGACGGGCGAGGTCGGGGTCGTCGTCGAGGAGGGCGGCGGCCGAGTTGCGCGCCATCTCGACGATGGGGCCGTCGGTGGCGAGGTTGGCGATATGGAGGTCGAAGGGGATACCGCTCTGCATGGTGCCCTCGATGTCGCCCGGGCCACGCATCTTCAGGTCGGCCTCGGCCACGACAAAGCCGTCGGTGGTTGAGGTCATGATTTCCAAGCGTTTACGTGTCTCGGAGGCGATGTTGAATTTGGTCATGAGAATGCAGTAGCTCTGGTCGGCGCCTCGACCCACGCGCCCGCGCAACTGGTGTAATTGCGACAAGCCGAACCGCTCGGCGTTCTCTATCACCATTGTCGAGGCATTGGGGACATTCACGCCCACCTCTATCACTGTCGTGGCAACCAGGATATCAGCTTGATGGGAGGCGAAAAGCTGCATCTGATAATCCTTCTCGGCCGGCTTCATCTTGCCGTGCACAAAGGCCACGCGATAAGAAGGGAAAGTTTCCTTGACGAACTCGTATCCCTCCTCCAACGACTTGAGGTCCAAGTCCTTATTCTCCTCAATCAAGGGGTAGACGATGTAAACTTGGCGCCCTTGGGCCAACTGCTTGCCGATGCCTCGCATCACGTCGTGGCGGCGGTTGTCGTAGCGCAGGATGGTGAGCACGGGCTTTCGACCCGGGGGCAATTCGTCGATTACCGACACGTCGAGATCGCCGTACACGGTCATTGCCAACGTACGCGGAATGGGTGTGGCAGTCATCACCAGCACGTGAGGAGCTATCTGGCTCTTTTTCCACATCTTGGCTCGCTGGGCCACACCGAAACGGTGCTGCTCGTCGATCACGGCCATGCCCAGGCGGGCAAATTGCACATTGTCCTCGATCAGGGCGTGGGTACCCACGAGGATGTGAAGCGAGCCGTCCTGTAGCTGGGCATGAATCTCACCGCGCTGCTTCTTGCGAGTCGAACCGGTCAACAACCTGACGTTCACGCCTATCGGCGCGAGCATATGGCGCAAGGAGTCGAAATGTTGCTGGGCGAGGATCTCGGTGGGAGCCATCAGCGCGGCTTGATAGCCGTTGTCGACGGCGATGAGCATCGTCAACAGGGCTACCATGGTTTTGCCAGAACCTACGTCGCCTTGCACGAGGCGGTTCATCTGGCGCCCGGTGATCATGTCGGCACGTATCTCTTTGATCACGCGCTTTTGGGCGCCTGTTAGCTCGAACGGCAGGCACTCCGAGTAAAATCGGTTGAAAAATGTGCCCACCCGCGGGAAATAGAAGCCCTGAGCCTCTGCCTTGCGATGACGCGAATATTTTTGGATATTTATCTGAAGCAGAAGGAGTTCCTCGAATTTCAAGCGCAATTTGGCCCGTTGCAGGCTCTCATTGTCCTTGGGATTATGGATCGTCACCAGGGCCTCCTGCAAGGACATTAGCTGGTATCGGGCCAGAATCTCAGGTGGGAGGAACTCCTGAATCTGTCGTACGGCGGCCAACGCGTTTTGACTCCACAGGAACAGAGTGCGGGAGGTAATCCCTTGGTTGCGAAGGCGTTCGGTCAACGGATACACGCCGCGCAAGCCCTGCAACGCTCCCGGGGCGCCCGGGGTATCGATTTCGGGGTGGGCCATGCTCCAGTGGCCGTTGAATAGCGTGGGTTTGCCGAAAAGGATGTAGGTGGCTCCCACGTTATAGGCTGTTTTTAAGGCCTTTATCTGTCGAAACCACACGACTTCCATGGTCCTTTCGCCATCGGTGAACAGCCCCACGAGCCGCATCTTGGCTCCCTCGCCCAACACGTTGAACGACACAAACCGGCCCTGCACTTGCACATAAGGCATCTCGCCCGCGAATTGGGCGATACGGTATATCGTCTTGCGGTCGATATAGTGGCTGGGGAAGTGGTAGAGCAAATCGCGGAACGACTTGATTCCCAATTCCTTGCCAAGGAGCTCGGCACGTTTCGGCCCGACGCCTTTGAGGTAAGTTATGTCGCGTTGGCGCAGGGTGTTCACGGTTGTAGGTAGAGTTGGGCGATTTCGATATCCAAGGGGTTGGTAATCTTGATGTTTCGAGGGTCGCCAGGGGTGATGACAAGGTCGGAGAGGCCGGCATGCTCCATCACCGAGGCGTCGTCGGTGAACGGCTTGGCGGGGTCGAGGGATGTCTCGGCGAAGTGGTAAGCCTGAACCAAGCGGTCGAGGGGGAATCCCTGGGGAGTCTGCACGGCGAAGTAACGGGAGCGGTCGACAGCGTCGCTATGCGAGGTTGTGCCACGTCGTAGCGAGTCGGTAACGGGGATTGCGGGGATGGCTCCGTCGTGGTTCTGGGCACCCTCTATGACGGCCTGGATGAGCGCCTGAGAGGGGAGAGGGCGCGCGCCGTCGTGAATCAGGATTATATCATTTGGGGAAACGTTGATGTTAGGCGTTGAACGCTGGGGTGCTAAGGCATCCGCGTGATGGCCGTCCAAGGCCGGCCCCCCTAAGGCTTCCGCGTGATGGCCGTCCAAGGCCGGCCCCCCTAAGGCTTCCGCGTGACGGCCGTCCAAGGCCGGCCCCCCTAAGTCATCCGCGGACGTTTCTGACATTAGGGCGTGGAGGGCGTTGTGGACCGATTGGTAGCGCGAGGAGCCGCCGTGGGCTACGATGACGTCGTCGAGGGCGTATTCCCGGGCGATATGACGCCAACGGTCGTCCTCGTCGGGGGAGATGGCGATCACCATTCGCCCGTTCACGCGCGGGCTCAAAGCTTCAATCGCCCTCACGACCACCGGCTTGCCGGCCAGCGGCAAAAACTGTTTCGGCACCTGGGAGCCGAACCTCGTCCCGCTCCCGGCCGCCACTACTATCGCATGTACCTTAGTCATCGTTGCGTAGCACCATGGCTTAGCTCATTACTGATTGCCATGTTGATGAAATGATTGATGGACGTACCCAGCGCATCGGCTCGAGCCTGCACCTCTCCTCGCATTTTCTGTGGCATTCTTAAAGTGAATGTCATCACTTGCTGGTTCTTGGTTGGATGACTGTCTCTCTTTTTAATTGCCTCGCTGTGACGTACATACATAAGTTGTAGGTTCATCCAAACAGAAGCGTCAATTCCCAAGGCCTGCTCCAACTTTATGGCAACCGACTCGGTCATTGGACGCTTGCCTTTGATCAACTCATTGAGTTGCGAAGGATTCATTCCAATCATTCGAGCTAAAGCACGTTGGCTCAAACCCCTCTCTTCAAGTTCAGGTAGCAAGATCTCTCCCGGATGAGTTGCTTTCCAAGGAATCTTATTTTCATCTCTTACTTCCATAGTGGGTATCATTAATTTCTATTAATTCAATTTCAATTCCATCTTCCGATTCCGTGAAAATCAACCTTTCCACTCTCCCGTTGATAATTCTTACCGAACTTTGGCCTTCTCTTTCATGCTTCAGCTTTTCATAATGCAAATAACTGAAGGATTAAAGAAGGGAAGTGTGATTCAACGACATCATAAGATTGACAATATCTATGAAGCTTGACAAAACGTTGGTCTCGGGCCAATTTCTTGTATGGCCCGTTTCCCGAGCCTGAGATATAAAGTAGTTCTAAATCTTGAGTGTTGAAGGTTACTTTCATGGAAGATTATTAATGGAATGCAAATATAGCCATAAAATTCACTGAATAGTGAATTTTATAGTAAAATAAATTGTTTTTAACACAATCGAGGCCCCGCGGGAGCGCGGAGCCTCGATGATATAGAGGGATTGGGATGTCGGTGAGGATTAACGGCCGCCAGCTACCTTAACGGTGTAAGCGCAGGAGTTGTAGCCGCCAGGAGCAGTGACGTTGTCCACTCCCTCAAGCTCGTCCTCGGTGGTGAACTTAAAGGTGATCACGGCCTCAGCCACAATCTTTGAGAAACCATAAGCCCACTCAAATTGGTAAGCTATCTGATACTCGTCCTTGGGGAAAGTGATGTAGGTGTAATAGAACTGTTTCTGCTCGATCACAGTCTCACTCTCCTGTACCCAAGCGGGGGAGCCGTCGTCGTTCCACTCGCCCACGCCATCGGAGCCTACCGATTGCTCGTAAGCGGGATAGTCGTTGGGGACATCGGTGGTCACTGCCATACCGGTTTTATCCTGCTCATATTGGCCATCGGCATCAACGACGTAATAGAGGCGCTTGCCTTCGGCGTTGTAAAGGGGAATATAAACGGGATTATCGGTTTTGGTAGTGGTCTTCTCGCCATTCTCATCGTAGTAGAGCTTATAGGTGACGTATACGTCGCGCATTTCGCTCTGGAGGCCGTCGATATTAAACATATCGGGGAGAGTGACGTTGCTAACGGAAGACTTGAGGCTAACGTCGACCTTTAGGGTGCTCTCCTCGGTGGCTTCCGAGCGACGGATATCGATAGAGAGCATGGGGTCCTGGGTGTTGTCGTTACGCTTGAAAGTAGTGGCCTGAGAAGCGTCGAGGAAGGTATATGTGACACGACCGGGGTCGTAGGCCTTCCAGTAGCCGTCGTCGTTGCAGCTTGTGAGCGTTCCGAGCACCGCCGCAACAAGAAGAAGGGGTGTTACGAATTTGATTTTCATCTTTTTTACGTTTTAGCGGTGATTAGTTAGCGTTGTACTTGCCCGAGGGGTCGGGGTTGTTCAAGCCGTCAAGAGCCTTGTTGGAGTTGATCTCGGTGCGGATAATCACGATGTTCATCCAAGCGGGACGTCCGTTGGTTTTGTAACGGCGAGTTGCGGCCCATTGCGAGTTGGCTTGGGTACGGTTCACGGAGATGTTCAAGCGCTTGGTGTCGAAGTAGTTGAGACCCTCGCCCCAGAGCTCGATACGTTTCTGGAAGATAATCTCGGCGATTTCCGAGGTAACGATGCTGTTGGTCTGCACGGGGAAGTTGACAGCCGAGAGGTTGGGCGACGTGTAGTTGCTGTCGCGGTAGGCTTTCATGAACTCGTCGAGCTTAGCCTTGCCCGCACCAGGAGATACGTGAGCCAAAGCCTCAGCCCAGATGAACCACATCTCCTCGACACGCATCAAGGGGATACCTACCACGGAGCCCACGAGGTAGCTGTCGGGGTTGCCCTGGCCAGGACGGAACTTAAGGGAGTAGTACTCCTTAAGCGGCGACTTGGAGTTGGTGGGATAGTAGTCCTCGTTGATGAAGTACTGGTCGGGATTGTCGATCACCTGTTCCTGATAGAGAGGGCTGCTGGTGGGGGCTACCCAAGAGAGCTTGCGGAAGTCGGTGTCGCTGATGTACTGGTAGTAGTTGGAGGGGATCTGAAGGAAGGGACCGGCGGACGCGTAGCCGTAGGAGGTCTCGTTGGACATCCAGGAAGTCCAGTTCAAGATACCGGAGGTAACGATACGGTCCTCCTCGACGAGCTGCATACCCCACATCCATGAGCTGGTGGAGAGGTTGTTGAAACCGGTCTTTGGGTCAAGCCACTGGTCGCGTGAAAGAGGAGTGGCGTTGGACTGAGCGATAGCCTTTTGCGCGTATTCGGCGGCTTTCTGATACATCTCTTTGTCCTCAAGGCCTACGAATGTTTGGCCAAGCCACATGTAGTAGCGGGCTTTCAATCCGTAAACGACAGCGAGGTCGGGGAAAGTCTTCGACATGCGGGATATGTTGGAGATATATTGCTCGGCGTAGTCGAGGTCCTTGAGGATGAACTCGGCCATCTCCTCGCGGGTGGCGCGGGGGTTGTTGTAGGCGTCGGCCTCGGCGGTTTGCTCGGTCACGATAGGCACGGTGAGGTCAACTACCCATTTGGTGTAGTAGGTGCCTTTGTCGACCGTAGCGTCAAGACACTCGTACATACGGGCTAGGTCCAAGTAGGCCGAGGCGCGCATTGCTTTAGCCAGGGCGGCGTAGCCTTGTTGCATCTCATCGGTGGGAGCGTCGCCCACAGCGCCAATAGCGTTGTTGGTGGAGAGGACGAGCTTGTAGAGGATGGTCCAGATGAACTGGGCGTAGCGGTAGTCGGAGCCCATGTACTCGTTGTTCTCCCACGACGAGTACCAGTCGTAGCCTGACGACACGATGGCCATATCGTCGCCCATGACGTCGCGCACGTGCATCAGCGAGCCGTAGCCCCAGTCGTAATGGTTGACCGACGAGTAGCTCATCGAGTTGTACATATTGTAGATTACGGGGAGCTCCCACACGAGGGCCTCCGTTGCCTTGGACGACTCGCCGAGCTCATCGGCGGTCACGTAGTAGGTATAGGGCGCGTCCTCGATGCAGCTCGTAAGCAACATGGGGAAGCCTATCGCCAAGGCTAATGTGGTTTTTATAATTGCTTTTTTCATGAGTTATCGGGGATGTTTAGAATACTACATTGATACCTCCTGAGATTGTACGCATAGGAGCGTAGTAGCTGTTGGTCGACGAGCCGGAAATGCTCTGGCGGGGGTCAAGACCCTTGCGTGCCGACCATACGGCAACGTTGTCGCAAGTCAAGTAGATGCGCACTTTCTCAAGATAAGCCTTGCGCACGAGCTTGGTGGGCAGGGTGTAGCCGAAGTTGATGTTGCGCAGCGACAGGTAGGAGGCGCTTACGAGCCAACGGTCGCTGGAGGCCGAGCTGTAAAGGTCGCCGAATTGCAGGCGGGGGATATCGCTCGTGGGGTTGTCAACGCTCCAAGCGTTGTACAGGTCCTTGTGGAAGTTCATACCCTTGGACGAGGCGTAGGGAGAACCCATCAACGCAGCGTAGTCGCCGTCGTAGATACGGCCACCGATCTGGTAGTTGAAGTCGACGGTGAGGTCGAAGCCTTTCCACTTCATCGTGGTGCCGAAGCCGCCGTAGGTGGAGGGAAGGGCGGTGCCGCACAGGTAGTAGTCGGCCTCCGAGTAGTCGTTGGTCACGCCAAGGGATCCGTCCTCGTTGGTCACGTACCATAGGGGTTCACCGTTGGTCTTGTTGGTGCCGGCGTACTTGGGAAGCAGGTAAGTGTAGATCGACTTGCCCTCGGTGAAGAAGTAGTTGCCCGATGCGTAGCCGTCGTGGCCGTCGTAGGTAGCAGTCTTGCGCTCCTCGGGGAGATTGTCGATAGTGTTCTTGTAGAATGTCAAGTTGCCGTATACGTTGATCGAGTAGTCGCGGCCACGGAGCACGTCGGCGCTCAGCTCGATCTCGATGCCCTTGTTGGACATGTCACCCACGTTGGCCCAATAGCTTGAGAAGCCGAACGACAGGGGCAGGGGGAACGAGAACAACATATCATGCGTCTTGCGGTAGAAGCCTTCAACCGATCCGCTCAAGCGCTCGTTCCAGAACGAGAACTCGACACCGGCGTTGAAGTTGCCACCTTTCTCCCAGGTGATATTCTCGTTACCCATCGAAGCGGGCTGGGCAGCGGGATAGCCGTTGGAGTTGACGATAGTGTAGGTGTTGACGTAGCGAAGGTTACCGATACGGTCGTTACCCTGCTCGCCGTAAGAGGCCTTGATTTTCAGCTCGTCGACCCAGGGAGCGGTGAACCAGCTCTCCTTGTGCATCAACCAAGCCGCGCCTACCGACCAGAATGTGCCCCAGCGGTGATCGGGGTGGAAGCGCGACGAAGCGTCGCGACGTACCGATACCGAGCCGAAGTACTTGGAGTCGAAGTCGTATTGGCCGCGGAATAGCCAGCCCTCGTTGTCGTAGTCCATCGAGTAGGAGTTGCCGTTCTCGTTGATGATAGCGCCGGCGAGGTCGGGGTTGTTGGGGTTGAACATGTTGGAACGGGTGGCGTAGAGCACTTTTTGCTTCTGCCAGTAGTTCTCATGACCGAGCAATACAGCTACGTTGTGCTTGCCAAACTGGTGGTTCCAGTTCAACAGTTGCTGGAAGGTGTAGTCGGTAGCGCGCATCTGCTCCTGGGTGGTGATACCGTTGGAGGCGGCGTAGGTGCCGAAGTAGGGGTTGGTAACCATGGAGAAGCGTGTCTCGTCGAGCGAGATGCTCTGGTTGGCGGTGAACTTGAAGTCTTTCAAGAAGCGGATCTCGAGGTATCCGTTGGCGTTCAAGGCGTTGCCTTCCGAGGAGTTGCGGTCGATACGCGATGAGCCCAGGGCGTTGGAGTCGGTGTAGGAGGGACGCTCGAGGCCGGCGTTGGAGCCGTCACCGAAGTCGTACATCGTCACGCCGTACTCATTCTTCATGATGTTGCCCTCTCCGTCGCGCACGTAAATAGGATAGATAGGTGCGATCTGGGTTGCGGCGGCGAAGATGTTGGCCGAGGAGTTGGAGGTGCCGTCCTCGTCCATCTCGTTGCGTTTGAAGCGGGCGTAGTTGGCGTTGGCGCCCACCTTCAACCAGGGCTTAGCCTGGATCTCGGCGGCCAGACGGGTGGTCAAGCGGCGGAAGTTGGAGTTCTGTACGATACCCTGGTTGTCGAGGTAACCAACCGACGCGTAGAACGAGCTGGTCTCGGTAGCCTGGGAGATCGACATGTTGTACTCCTGGCGCAAGCTGGTGCGGTAAGCCTCATCGAGCCAGTCGTCGGCGGTGAGCAGGTAGTCCTGACCGTTGTAGTTGACCACGTTGCCCAGCACGGCGTTGGGGTTGAGCTTGCCGTTGGTGCCGATCAGGCCCTCGCCGTCGGGGAGCTTGTACACATTATAATACAAGCCGTAGTCGTTGGAGGCCGTGATGTTGTTGTTGGCCCAAGCGTGAGCTTGTTCGGCGCTGTATTTCAAGGAGTTTTTGGCGTAGTTGTTGAGGTACTTGTAGTACATCTCGTAGTACTCGCCAGGGTTTTTGATCGTGTTGTAGTCGCTGGTGGAGCGGGAGTTGGCACCCCACTTTGCGTCGACGGTGATCTGAGCGTTTGCGCTCTTACCCTTCTTGGTGGTGATAAGGATAACGCCGTTGGCGCCACGTGCACCGTAGAGGGCGTTGGAGGCGGCGTCCTTCAACACGGTCATCGACTCGATATCGGCGGTGTTGAAGTTGTTGACGTCACCCGAGTAGGGCACGCCGTCCACGACGATCAGCGGGGTGTTCTCGGCGTTGATCGAGGAGATACCACGGATACGGATTGTGGGGTTGGAGCCACCGGGGGCACCTGAGGCGTTGTTGAGCTGCACACCGGAAACGGAGCCGTTGAGAGCGTCCAACGCGTTGGACACCTGCAGCTGCTCGATCTCGGCGGAGCCCACGACGGCAGCCGAGCCGGTGAACGCGCTCTTCTTGGCCGTACCGTAGGCGACGACCATCACCTCGTCGAGCTTGGTGTCGGCGTTCTCAAGGGCGATGCGCATGTTACCCTCGGTGATGCGCACCGTCTGGGTCTTCATGCCCACGTAAGATACTGTCAATTGCGTCACTTTCTGGGGCACTGTCAGCGAGAAGTTGCCATCGTGGTCGGTGGCCACGCCCTGTCCCCCGCCAACGGGTACAACGGTAGCGCCGGGTAACGGCTCATTGTCGCTGGCGTCGATAACGGTACCGCGGACGGTGCGTGTTTGCGCCTGCGCGCACACAGCCATCGTTACTACCGTTAAGAGTAATAGAAACAGCTTTTTCATACTTTACTTTAATTAGACATATTGTGATTAGTTGATTTCTTTTTCCGGGTGGAGGCCAAGCTCCGTGTTAAATTAGTTGATTTCCTCTTGCAATTAGTTAAAAGGGTGATACATAGCGCATTAATGTTCGCACCGTGACAAAATGCCCACAATTTGGGCTTTTGATAACCGCAAAGGTAAGTAAATAATTGAATAATTTGACTTAACTACATGACAAAAATTGGAATATGTCGAACTGGGGTGGTCTTTG
>JAJBVP010000071.1 GCA_020859755.1 Bacteroidales bacterium
GGAGCGTTCTTTTTTTATGCCCTAAATGTTATGGTGTGAATAATATAGGTTAGAGACCCACTTCTGCTCGTAGGTGTAGGTGGTGACGGTCTCCTTGGCTCCTCCGAGCTTCTCCTTGGTTTCCGACTTGGATTTCTCTACCCATTGGTAGTACTGCACCTCGCGCTTGAGCGCCAGGGCGTTCTCGGCAATGCCGAAGAGGCCGTCGCGCACCGAGTCGGTGGTCATGGCCATGCCTGTTGCGTGCACAAGCATGCCGTTGAGCGAGTTGTCGATTTGGTCAACGTTGTCGAGAGGTTGCACAGCGCTGCCTGCCTCCTGAAGCATGTCGGCTGTGTGGACGGCACGGCCCTCGTTCCACCACAGTAGGCATGTGGCGCCGATGAACAGCACTAAGCCGCTTATGATGTTTTTAAACGACTGCCCTACACGGCTGCCGTAACTTTGACGTGTTGTTTCTGTATATGCCATATAATTATGTTTAGTTAGGGTAAGCAAACCTGGTTCCGTCCCACACTCGCACCGTTGAGCAGGCTTCTTTCAGCTCAGCCGAAGTAATGGGGTCGTCGGAGAGCTTTATATCGCTAAGGTCGATATATGCCCTCACCGAGTCGGTATAGACTGGAGGATGACCCTCGGCCATGCGGCTGACCTTGAGGTGACTGGTGTAATAGGCAGTCCCCAGGGCGAGGATTGTCTTGGCGCCGTCGGCGTCAATGGCGCGCAGCCTGTTTTCGTCGACGATGAGGGCAACGTCGATACCGGGGAGCCCGGAATTGTTGCCTTTGAGCACCAGCCCCTTGGCCGTGTCATAGACATACCAGTTCTGCCGGGTCGTTACCGCCGGGGCGCCTCCGTAGCTCACGACAGTGATCAAGTAGCGCTCTGAGGCAGGGTCGGCCACGCGGTAGGTCTCGAGCGTCCCATAGCGCTTCTCGGTGTAGTTAAACCACTCCATGCGCGCCACGTCTTGCGGTGTGTCCTTTGCGTCGTAGTAGATGTCGAGGTACTCGCGGCGCTCGTCGGGCGTCTGCATTATGGCGTCATCGAAGGCGTCGGCCGGGAGGGCGGATACAATGGACCAGGTGAGGGCATAGGCTGCCGTCCTGTGGCCCTGGGCGGCTGGCGGAGCTTCAGCTGCCACCTTGTCGGATGACCTTGCGCCGCAGGACGCAAGCGCTGTGGCTGTTACAGTCGCAATCAAGATTTTGTTGCACATTGCATCATGGTTTGTGGGTTATTCAGTAAAGCGGTTGCCGTTCCAGTGGAGAACGCGGCGGTTCTCCGGCGACGGATCTTGGCCCGGACAATACATGAGTGCGTTTTGCCCAGGGTGGTCAAGCTCATACTCGATGCCCTCAGCCTGCGCCGCTTCGGGTAGAATGTCGGGGGCATATACCACGGTGATGCGGGCCGGATTGGAGTTGAGAACGTAGAAATTGAGAGGTCGACCGGGATCCACGCCGGGGGTCTCGCAGAGGCTTGTCACGAGCACGGCTCGGCCACCTTTGTTGGGCGCCTTGTACAGGCGGGCACTGAAACCCCGGTAGTTTTCGCTGTCCCAGAACGAGATGAAATTGCGGTCGTCGTTGCTGCCATACTGTAGCGAGTTGTCGACTTCGCGGCAACCGGGGTAAAATTGTCCCAACAGCGTGAAGGCGTCCTGGTCGAAGGTGAAGGCGTAGGAGTCGGCGAGCATATCTACGACCGTGGGGTTTTCGGGATCGGTGTGACGTGCCGGATAGGTGAATGCTTCCCCCACTTTAAGGGCGGTGATACGCTTGAAGTTGGTGCCGAGACCGGCCTTGGCGGCAGAGTCGTGGGTGGATGTGAATTCGATGTCCATCACACCCTCTCCCTGGGGCTGGAAGCGCATGCTCATGCGTTGGTACTCGTTGGTGTAGAGGTCGGTCATGTTGCAGTCGGCGTTGAGCATCATCCCGCGGTTGCCGGCGTCGACCGGGGCGAAGACGGCGGTGCCGCTGAAGTTGGCGCTTACTTCATAGGCGGTTATGATTCTTACCGAGATGTCGTTGTCGTCGACTTCCACCACGATGCGCTGGTCTTCGCACGGCTCTACGAGCGACTGCCAAGAGCCTTGGATGGCGGTCTCGGTGACAGTGTTAGGGGCTTCCATGTCGGCCGAGGCTTCAGCGACGGTAATGGAGTCGGCGGTGGCAGTATCGACCGTGGCGGTGTCGGCGTTGGCCTTGGGGTTGCAGGCGCTGAGGGTAAGCGCGGCCAGCCCGAGAATAATAAGTGACTTTTTCATTTGCTGGAATTTAGACGATGGCCAGGGGGTTGTTGGCGAGGGCCGGATTGGAGGGGAGATCGATGTAGGCGTCGGTCGAGAAGCCGAACATCGCGGCGACGATCGACGATGGGAGCTGACGCACGAGGCGGTTCTTGATGGTGACAGCGTCGTTGTACACCATACGCGAGGTGCGCACCATGTTTTCGTAGCGGTCAATGTCGCGCATCTGCTGCTGGAAGAGCGTGTCGGCCTTCAGATTGGGGTATTGTTCCTGCAGCATGTTGAGGCGCCCCAGGAGGTTGCCCAGCTGGGTCTCGCTGTCGCGGATATCGTTGAGGTGCATCATCGACACTTGCACCGGGCGGCGCATCTCGATGGTTTTCACAAGGGTTTCTTTCTCATGGGTGGCGTACTGCGAGGCGGTCTTGGCCAAGGCGAGCAATGCTCCCCAGCGGGCATCGAGCTGGACGCCTATCTGGCTGAGGGCATTTTTGGAAGTCTCGTCGCATTTGACAAGCCTTTTCTGGGTCGACACCACCCACGCCGCAAGCAGCAGGAGCAGGATGGTGATGATCAATGCTATGGTCATGGCGTAGGGATAATGTAATGAATTGCTAATTATTGAACGTAATCCCGTGAACACTTCTGGGATGACGTTGCAAATTTAGTGTGGAAAGCGACTTTTATCGTTGACCAAAGTTCAATAAACACTCTACCAAATCATCCAATTATCACCTAAAATATGAAAAATCAATCAACAATACAGAAGCAATATGTTGATATACAATGCGATGCGAAAGTCCATTGTGGACATTCGCATCGCGGAGTGTAAAATATCGTTTTTAAGGCTCAGGGAGGTTTAGGGCGCCTTGCGGAACTCGGTAGGGGTCATGCCGGTTACCTGCTTGAATATGCGTCCGAAATGACTCATGTCGTCGAATCCACACTGATGGCCTATCTCGTTGATGGATCGGTCGGGGTGGGCCTTTAGCTCGTTGCGGGCGTGCTCGATGCGTATACGCATAATATACTGGGAGGCAGTGGCGTCGGTGGCCTCACGCACGCGGCGGTTGAGTGTCGACGACGACATCCCAAGGCCTTGTGCCACCTGGCCCACGGAGCAGTTGCCGCATTTCATCAGCTTATAGGTCTCGTCCATCAGTCGGCCCAGGAACAGACGGGTATCCTCGCCGGCTGGTTCAGGGAGATTTCCCTCCTCGGTTCTGTTGATAATGCCCTGGTTGAGGAGCATTCCCAGGATCAACTCGGCCTGCTGCACGATGATGTGGCCTCGCTCGCGCAATCGGCGGTCGGCCTCTACCTGCTTGCCAATGGCCACGATGGCGTTGAGAGGGTCGCTCATCTTCTCCGACATGTGTTTCACGATGTCGACGCGCAGGTGCTCAAATTGTTGCTGCTCGTGGCGCAGACGGCGGTGGTTCATCTTTATCCAGTAGATGACGAAGGTAAGGCCAAGCACCATTATCAGCAGCAGCACACCTACCCATAAGCGGTAAGTGGCCTGGGCCTCGAGGCGTTGGTTCTCCAGCTCGAGCTCGCGGTTCTCAAAGCCGCGCTGCATGGCCTGCATCCGGGCATCGATCTCGGTGCGGTGCACGCTGTCGGTGAGCAGGGCGTATCGCTCCACCCACTGCTGTCCGGCTCCCAGACGCCACAGGCCTCGCGAAGCGCGTAGCCGCTGCACGGCGTCACCGCTGCGCATGGCGGTGGTCCACGCCTCTTCGTAAAGGGCGGAGGCTGCGGCCCGGTCGCGGTGGCTCTCGATGTCGGCAAGCTGGTTGAGCACTATCGCCTGTGAGCGCACGTTGCCGCACTCGCACAGCGCGGGGAGGGCGAGCTTCAGCTGCAGCGCGGCCCGGGCGGTATCGGCTGTTGTGGCCGACGCCAGCAGTGCGTTGGCCACCTGGCTGCGGCGTATGGCTGTTTTGCCGTCGCGTCCGGCCACGCTGTCGAGCGCCAGGGCCTTGGCGGCGAACGTCAGGGCCTTCTGCGCCTGGCCAAGTTTCATGTACACCTCCGAGGCTGTGCCGTAGCGGATGGCCAGCGGCCCGGTATCGTCGCGCCCCAGGGCCTCCTCGGTCTCGATGGCGCGGTCGATGTATTGCCGGGCAGTCTCGGCCTTGTCGAGAGCCAGGGCCAGGAAGGCAAGGTTGTTGAGGTCGCTCGACAGGGCCTTCTTGTCGCCGGTCATCTGATTGATACGGTAGCTCTCCTCGGTGGCGGCGAGGGCGCCGTGGGGGTCGCCCTGTTGCTGGCGCGAGAGGGTCATGGTGCTCCAGGCGTCGGCCTCGAGTCGCTTGTCGCCTGCGGCGCGGGCACTCTCCACGGCGCGCTGCGCCTGCGCCTCGGCGTCGGCCCAGCGGCCCTGGTCGTTGAGCCACTCGGCCATCCACCAGTCCACCTCGGCGCGCACCTGCTTGGGATTGTCGGAGGGTGAGTAGGTGATAGGCTCATCGAGGAATTCCAGCTCGTCGAGCTGCCGCATCAACATCGTGGCCGTGCGCACGGCAGTGCGGCCCGACATGCCGGTGTAAGTGGCATACAGGGCGTCGAGGTCGCCGTGGGCGTCCTCGACGGCGCGGTCGCTGGCGGCGATCTCGCGCTCTGTCCAGTCGGAGCCGGAGCCGCACGAGGCAAGCATCATTAGCAGGGTTGCTGATATGAGAGCTATTGGTTTCAGAGTGGCACGTTGAATTTCAGCAAACAAAGATACTTCAATTTTTTAATTACGGCAAGCCCCCGCGCAATGCGGAGGCCTGCCATTCTATGAAAAAATCTCTACCCTCTCGCGGAGGAGTCCGTTAGGGTTGGAGGTTGTTGCATCAGGGTACCTTGTAGGTTTGCTTGGTCGTGCCCAGAGTGGTGTTGGTGAAGCTCTGACCCTTGTTGCTGGAGGTCTGCCTCAGCATCAACGACTGCCAAACCTTCTGGCCGTCCTTAGTGAACACTACTACTACTTCGGCCACACGACCGATGACCGGATAGGGCCACTTATCGTCTTTCTTCAAATCCCAACCTCGGAAGAAGTAAGCCTTTACAAAACTTGATCCGAACTGAGCCTTGGCAAGTCGGTCGAGATCTGCCTGGGCTGAAGTGGAGGGAGCAGCGATTTCCGTAGGCATCTCCTTGACAGCGATGTTGTTCTCCCATACAGCGTTGCTGACGTCCTCTCGATAAGTCTTGTCAAGCTTTTCATTGCGCTGCATGATGCTTTGGACAGTGGCTTTCTCTTCGGGGGTGATGTTCACAGCGGCAACTCCTTTGGTTTCACCAAGATACACTTTGCTTACATTGCTACAGGCACCGGCCATCAAAAGCCAGGCCCGTGCGCCAACATAATCGCCGCTCTTGATGAGTGCCGGTATCTTGGTCTCACACTCAGTCATAAACTCATCCAACTGGCTGACAGGTATGTTTTTCACTGCATAGTTATAGCCCCATTGGCTTCGCAGGGTCAACATATCCCAGTAACCCCACCATGACGGAAACGGCATAGTCATGCCTTCGCTTCGGTTGACCTCGCCTGTATCTAAGTTGTCCTGCTTGTGAGTTACTTTGGAACAGGTATAGCTCTCGAAGCCTTTGGCCATCATGAGGCTTTTCAGGTTATTGGTGGGATCTGCAAAGAAATCAGCCAACAACGCATTGATGACCAGCTCTTTCTTGGGTACGTACCCTGTTTTACCGGAGGCGGTCTTCACCTTGACCCAATTGGCAGGAGTGTTGGCAACCTTGTAGACTTTCACAGCTATATCCGAGCCTTCCACATTCTTAATAGTCTCTTCAACGAAAGGATTTTTCTCGACAAGATTTTCGTCAATGGAGTAGAGGGTAGCGTTTTGCTCCTCCCATATAGGCTGATAGGGGAAAACGTCGGTAGGTAGATGTTCCCAAGCACCGACATATTCGGCCTGGGTCAGATTGCCACGCTTCTCCTGCTTCAATGCCATGGGCAGGTTGGCCTTGGCCTGGTCAGACGGCTCATAGACCTTCCACTCCCACACCCATACATCCGAGCCAGTGCCACTCGTTGAGGAGGAGCTGCTGGATGAGGAACTGCTGTTGGAATTCTCTTCCTGGTCTGTGCTCGAGATGCTGGAGCTCGTAGCCGTAGACACGGCGCTACTGACGCCGGTCTTGTCGGCGGCTTTCTGGGTGGTCTCCTTTACGGTCTGCTCTACTTTATCTTTGGCCTTGTCCTTGATCTTTTTGCCCAACTTGTTCAACTGGGCCGATGCCGTGCCGCATGCGAGCGCCAAGGCAAGCGCTGCAGCGAGTATTCGCATTGTCTTCATGTGATAAATTTTTGAAACTAATGCAAAGGTACAACCCGACAGCCCCAAGAGTTATTGACCAAACGGCGAAAACTTCTATGAAATTTCGGCCAAACTGCCATTATACTATGCTAAATCGTGCATCCTACCTCGGTTATTATCCTTAAAATCAGTGTTATCAGTTAGTCCATTTTCAAAACAGCCTCTCAGCCCTCCCCAATCCCACCCACATGCCTTGTAATTGCACAAGATATTTCGTAAATTTGCGGCATGAAACCAACCGAACGCCAAAAATTGCCAGTAGGCATCCAGAGTTTCGCGAAAATACGCGAAAAGGGATACACTTATGTTGATAAGACTGCCTTAATCTACGAGCTGGGCTGCCGGGACTACGCTTACTTCTTGTCGCGGCCCCGCCGCTTCGGCAAGAGCCTGCTGCTCGACACCATGCAAGCTTATTTCGAGGGGAAGAAACATCTCTTTCAAGGGCTGGCGATTATGGAGCTGGAGAAGGACTGGACCGTTTACCCGGTGATTCGCCTCGACCTTTCGCAAGTGGAATCTACCACCAGCGACAAACTCGAAGATACACTATCTCAACTACTGCGTGAGGAATATAAACGCCACAACCTAAATGCTGACAGCACGCTTACAGCTTCCGGCCTTTTCCGTAATCTCATCAACACCCTCTACAGCACGACTGGCAAGGGGGTGGTATTACTCATCGACGAGTATGACAAGGGGCTGGTGGATGTTTTGCGCGATGAGGAGCGTCTGGAAAGTAACACCCAGGTTTTGCGGCCGTTCTTTACACAAATAAAAGCCCAAGGCGAATGTTTACGCTTTACGTTCATCACTGGTGTGGCACGTTTCCGCCACGTCACCATTTTCTCGGGGCTGAACAATCTTAACGACATATCCCTCGATAGCCGCTACGCTACTATCTGCGGCTTCACCCAGGAGGAATTGGCGAGCAATTTTAACCGGGCGCTCGCGAGTCTCGCTGACGAAAAAGAGTGGTCGATGGAATATCTTATGGCCCAACTGAAGCAGAAATATGACGGATATCGATTCACGGGAAAGAATGTGCTGGTGTACAATCCATTCAGCATAGTCAACTGCCTGGAAAAGATGTCGTTGGACAACTACTGGGTCTATTCGGGCACGTCGAAGATACTTGTGGATTTCATACGCCAAAGCCACTATGACATGAACGATATCGACGGTGCCGAAATAGAAAAGCATCGGCTTGGGGATATCTACACCAACGACAATCCCTTACCCCTTTTCTATCAGACGGGGTATCTGACGATCTCCTCCATCCATGACGACTTCGTCACCCTCACTTTCCCCAATGCGGAGGTAAGACAAGCCATGCTTGAGAATCTGGCACCCGTGTTTATGGAGGTGAAGGAAGATAAAGTGTCGTTCGCCTTACGCGATGTCAAGCGAGCCCTTGCTGACGGAGAGATCGACGCGGTGATGCGCAGCCTGCAGTCGCTTTTGGCCAGCGTGCCTTACCATTTATGGGACAACGAGGACAAGGAGAAGACCTATCACCGGCTTATACACGTGTTCTTCATGATGGCCGGGGTGGCCACGCAGAGCGAGCGCGCCGTGAGCGGTGGCCGCATCGATATGTTGTGCCAGTCGCCACAGCGCGTCTACATCTTCGAGTTCAAGCTCGACGGCAGCGCCGAGGAAGCGCTGCGACAAATCAACGGCCGCGGCTATCCACTGCGGTGGAGCGCCGACGGCCGCGAGGTCTACAAAATCGGTGTTTCCTTCTCGTCGGAGAAGCGCAATATCAACGCGTGGCTTATCGAAGCCTCCCGGAGCTGACGCGCGCTGTTAGAGGCTATCCGGCGATCTTGTGATACACCGGCTGGGTGAATCCGCAGAACGGGCACTCAGGGTCTATGGCACAGCGTACCGACTTTATCGTGAGGCTCTGCCCGTCGCTGGAAATGGACCCCTTGAAGCGACAATGCGTCACGTTGTCGCCCTCCCACGGGATTTCAAATATCACCGAGTCGTCCTCGGGGTCGTAATAGAGCATGGTCACCGGCTTCTTCAGGCCCTTGTACATCGGCGAGGCGCAGTAGAAGTAGCCGCAGGCATTGTCCTTGTCGGGGTCAAACCACAGGTCGAGGCGCCACGGGTCGTCCCATTCGCTGGGTCCCTCCCAGCTGCCCGTGTAGGCCAGCTTGCGGCGCTCCTCGTCGGAAAGAGCTTCATCATCAGCCTCCGCGCATGCCGATTCGTTGATGATATGCCAGGTCATCGACATGTTGTTGTACACCAGCGGCTCTTCGGGGGCGTATTGGTTGATACACCCCACCAGTCCCGCGCAGTCGATGGTCATCACCACGCTGTCGCCGGGGGCGATCTTCTCGAATGTGACAGTGCCTTCCCAAGGCTCGCCCACGTGGCCGTTGAAATTGTCTTCCATGGCGACAGTGTAGGTTCCCGGTTTGTCGGCGACTGGCACAAGTCGGCTTACACAGCCGTAGTGTTGCTCAAGCTGCGTGGCCTGGGCGAAAGTGATGCCCAAGCCGTCGGCGTTGGCAGTGATCCAGAACTGCGGGCTTTCAGGCTTGCCGTCGGTCGAGTAGCTCGACATCTGGGTCTCGGTGAGGCTGCGCAACAGCGAGTCGACCTGCTCTTGCGAGACAAAGCCTTCGTCCTCAGTCACGCTTTCTTCTTTTTGACCGGTAGCCTTTGTGGAGCAACCCGTCATAATGGCGGCTGCCGCTAAATACATAATGGCTTTCCTTTTCATGCGATAAACTTATTATAAGGGAGATTACTCGTGATAGGCAAGAGAGTTATCTGAATCCGCCGCCTCCACCACCGCTGCGACCGCGGCCGCCGCTGCGGCTGCTTCTGTGGCTACGGCCGCTGGAGCTCGAGGAGGAGGTATCGTGGGTGGTATATTCCTGCATGTGGCGGCTGAGGTGGCGGCTCAGACGGTCAACTTTCAGGTCGGTGGGGGTCATCAGAGGCACGCCCAGCTCGAAGAGTGCGGGATTGGTCTTGCGCAACTCCTTCTGCACCTGCCGGGTCACCCCGAACATTGTAGCGTAGACCATAAGGCCTTCCCACAGGGGGGCCTCCGTGAGCCGGCGCTCCTCGATGAGGGTGCTGTCGGTGAGGAAGCGGCGCAGACGGATTACCTCCACCACGCGCTTGGGATCATATTTCTCCAGATACTGGTTGCGCTTCTTTTCGTAGAGTGGGATGAGATCCTTGCGGTGGCGCTTGCCAAACTGCTCAATCTCCTTGTCGGTGAGGTCCTTTCCGGGGCCAAGGTCAGCGATGAGTAGCTCGCCGAGGACGGCTGCGCCGTGATGCGCCCCCTTCTCGCGCGGCAGCGGCGGCCGCACGGTGCGCAGCACATCCTTCTTGCCGTTACGGGCTACCTCCAGGCAGCCCCAGGCCACCAGCTGGGTGATCTGGCCCTGCACAAGGTTGCGGCGATAGTTTTCTTCCGCCTCCCAAAGCCAAGGATAGCGGCTCTTGACGTTCACCTCCTGGCCGATGGCGCAGGCCTCGGGGTAGCCCATCGGAAGCGGCACGTCACGCCGCCAGCTCTTGAAGCCGTCGGGGTAGTCGCGCTCGAGGCGCATCTTGCGATTGAGGCGCTTGATCGGGGTGGTGATCCACCATATTATCAGGAAGGGGAGTAGGAATCCATAGGCTGCGTATTCCCTCCAACGGGTAAGGGCGAGAATCACTACCATCACTATGCCTCCCACCATCCAAATGATCACAAAGATCTCCCAGAGGGTGAATTCCTCGCCGTCGGTGTCATCTTTTTCGAAACTGCTTCCCTCGAGGGCCATCTGTTTCACCTCCTCGAATGTGCCGTCGCCCCGGCCGTCCGGGTGCCCCTCATGAGCAGGGGCAAACCAGCCCTTGGGCCAGGAGGCCATCAGCGTCAGGTGGTCTCCTTTCTCCATCGGCTGGTCGGTGGCGAGGGTTACGGTGAGGCTGTCGGCGTCGGTGGATACGGTACCTTCGTAGCCGAAACCCCAGAAAGCGCTGTCGTCGGTGAAGATCTTCTGGCCGTCGGCGCGGCTAACCGTAAGGCTGGCCTCCTCGATGGGTACTCCGAGCTCCATGAAGGTGTGATTGAAGCCGTCGGCATCCGAGAAGGAGCGTACCAGTCCGTCGAGGTGGTATCGGCTTTCATATATATGGCGTCCCGGCGTGCCCCAGCCCCAACAACGCTCGAAGGTGCCACCTTTCAGCTCGCTGATGCCGAAGTGGGCGGCCTTGTCCTGGCGCGAGGTATCACCCTCCCAGGGGGTGCGTTCAGTGAATGGCAGGGCTTTGCCGTCGGTAGTCTCACAGATGGTCCAACCGCTGAGGGTCATGTCGCCCATTCTGGTGTGACGCACATAAAACTCTGTGCCAGCATCGAAGGTGAGGTCCCACCGTTCCGTCACGTCGGCGCTACCGTCGGGGTGCAGCAGCACCTCTATTGCGAGACCGTGGACCTCGTTGGCCACGGCCAAGAACGGGGCCACGGCCAGAAGCAGCAGCCACAAAGCGGAACCCCGGCTTATCACTTTCATGATCATGCTCTCAACGGTAGCACCGACTATTCATAGTTGAGCAGATAGCCGTTCCATTTCAGCGTGTGGCGCGAGGGAGTGCCTTGGGTGTCGGGTTCGTCGTAGTCGAGCACCTCGATCTCGTCGCTGCACGAGATGGGCTTCAGCTCCATGCGGTGGTTGGGCGGGAAGTTGCGCGTCGTGACCGACGGGACTCGCATGTATTCTCCACTGGTGGTGTCAAGCCAGTAACATACCGCATCCGGCACGTCGGGGCGCCCTTTGAAGGAATGATATACCAGGATACTGAGTCCGGGTTCGTCGCTGTGTTTCCAATACTCCACAGCGCATTGCCGGTAGTCCTCGTCACTGTCTTCATAGCCAAGCCATACTTTGTAGAAGGCTTTCTCCTCCATATAGTCGGCGGGGAGGTCATATTGCGAGTTGCGCCCGAGCTGTATCAGGCTCTCGTCGAAGATATAGGCAGCAAGGTCGTAGCACACATCGAAGATAGTGATATAGTCTTTGGTGGCATAGATTGCCGGGAACCCGTCGGGATACCAGTCGTCGGACTCGACGCGCACCATCTTCATCGTCTGGGGCGCCGACTGCAGTCCGTGGTTGTTGGCCGCGCCGGCGCGCCGTGCGTCGGTGAGGTCGAAGGTTGCTACATATTCGCCGTCCAGGCGCAAGGGTAGCACGAAGTCGAACGTCCTGACCGGCTCGCCGGCCAAGGCATGGTCGTCTTTGAGGCTGCAACGCAGCGTCCGCCAGTGGCCCTGGGCCGAGGGATCGAGGCTGTTGCCCGGCATCACCTCGGCCGTGCCCGTCAGGCTCATGCCCAGATCGTTGAAGCCCGCCTGCCACAGGTGGAGCTTGCCGTCCTCAAGTGTCATCCGGTAGACCAGGCCGCGTGCCTGCTCGGGCACCACCTGGCTCCAACGGCCCGCCAAATTCTCGTCTGCCCGGGCGCCGAGGCAGCTGACGAAGCTCACCGCCAGAACTGTGAGCATGACCCGTAATGTCTTGTCAATATGTACCATAACCGTAGTATTCTGAACATTCATCGTAGGCGCGGTCATAATCGAACATCATGGGCATGCCGGTGTCCCACAGCATGCGTATGTAGTGCATTCCATGCCAGCCAGCGTCGTAGTACTCCACGAGCCACCACCCGTCACCGGCCCACCTGGTAGATACATAGCCGTTGCGCCCGTCGCTATCGGGCTTGCCGTCCTGCGCGCTGGTGCGCAGATCGTACCAGGCGTAGCAATGCCGCCCTTCCTCACATTCGTAGTCATAAGCCGCCTCAAGGAGATCGAGAAACAAGGGGTGTATGCCCCAAAGCTCGTTTTCGTCACAACCATTCAGCCATTGGTCGTAGTTGTGCTCGAGGAATTCCGCTACTACGGCACTGTCGCATTCCGCGGTAAGCGCGACGTACTCATCGAATTCAATTTTCGACAACGGCACGTGCTCGGTAGGGCGAGGTTTCACTCCCGCAGCCAATATGGGCAATGCG
Organism: Bacteroidales bacterium; assembly: GCA_020859755.1. GTDB lineage: Bacteria > Bacteroidota > Bacteroidia > Bacteroidales > Muribaculaceae > JAJPXC01. The sequence goes on from JAJBVP010000071.1 coordinate 12,631, forward strand.
ACGCCGAGAGCTGAGGCCATGAGGCTGGCTCGCTTAAAAGTCGTTAATTTCTTCATATTTGTAAATCGTTAGATGATAATTACACGTGGCTATTTGTATTGGAAAGCGCCGCTTTGCCAGCACAGCTGGATGCGGCGGGGCGTCCCGTCGGCCGAGGCGTTGGTATAGTCGAGTATAATAAGGTCGTCGCTCTCATCCGGGATCTCGTAGCCTAAGGAGTGGTCGGTGGGGATGTCGCGGGGCCAAGGGTCATAACGGCGGAAGTACTTGTTCTGCTCAGGGTTGTAGGCGTAGAAGTAGATACGGTCGTTGCCGGGGCGTTGGCGGTCGGAATAGATCAGCCCAACAGTGAGGTAGGGCCCTGGAGCACCTACCCAGTATTTGCATTGGAACACGGGGAGGCTTTCGTCGTCGGGCACCAATTTCACCGTATTATATTTTAGGTCGGCTTGACGCAATCCCGCAACCCGCGTTGTTGATCCCATGCCGAAACTGTCGAGACACGGCTCCGAGATGCACTCGGCCAGGTCACCGCACACCGTGTAGATGTTGATAGCGTTGGGCCGGGAGTAAGCAGCAGGGAATTGGGAGGGAAGGTTGGTCGGGGCTGTATCACTCGTTTGGGCGTAACCAATGAAGGATATGGCTGCGAGTGAGAGGATGCTAAGGAGTGAACGTTTCATGATGAATTGATGGGGTGAAGGGGGGTCGTTCTGTCAATTTTTGCAAAAATAAGCCAAATGTGGGTTAAGGTAGTAGACCAAAACACCAAAAAGGCTCGCCAAAAAACCTCCAAATGCTCCTCAACTATGAAAAATCGTGCATTGAAAAGCATTTATACATTTATGTGTCAAATGATTGCGATGGTCTATTTCCCCATTCTTTCTTGGAAACCATAAACCAAATTTAACCGACGGAACAAAAGTCAATGTTTCGACCTTTCTTCCAAGCTTTGGCAAATTAGACCAACGCAGCATCCTGATTCTATGTCGTTTATATTATTTATTGCGCGTGATTTAGCATAATTTGAAGCAAATTTTACCGATTTATTCAAGGAATTTTTGGACAATAGTCAAGAAAATTGGAGTAAGGGTAGTTTAAATTTGCAAAGGAATTTTAAAACTTGAATAATGATACCATGAAGAGTTACCCCCATAGGACCAACGTAATCATCAATCTATAAATAACATAATATTCAAAGCATTATGAAATTGTTAAATTACTCGCTTACGCTGCTTATGGCTTTGGCAGGATGGAGTGGAGCCTCAGCCCAATCTTGGGCCAACAGCTTTGTTTCCTCCGATTACGAAGCCGAGCATGTGATTTACGCCACCTTGACGGTGGATGGCACAGCGATCACTACCGAAAACATGCGCCGGTACCAGATCGCCGCCTTAATCGACGGCACGTTGCGCTATTCGGCAACGGATGCCACCCTTTACAGCGCTGACCCCACCGCTGGAGAGGGCATCTACTACTACCCGATGCGTGTCAAGGGCACCGCCGACGAGGCAGGCCAGGACATTGAGTTCCGCGTCTACGACAATAATACGGCTCTCGAGTATCGCCTGAATCAGACTTTGGCGTTCGGGGGCGACGCAGCCACCACGGGCACGCTGTCCAATCTCTACGCTTTGGAGCTTGTGCCTGTGACCGGGGCCACACCCACCTACACTTGGTATGGCTCCGACAACTCCACGCTTACTCTCTGTGTGGGCGAAACCAAGGCCATCGCGCTTACCCTCCAGCCGGAGAACGCCTCCACCCCGATTCTGGAATGGATGGGCGGCATTAGAGCCACGGGGGGCACAACTTACTTGACCATCGACAACGACGCACAGACCATCACGGGCGTGCAGGCCACCGCTACCGACAGCCCCACCAATGTATATACCTACATAGGGAACGATTGCTATGGTTGGGACGTGACCGTGGTTGAGAAGATCAACTCGATCACTATCACCGATTTCCCGTCCGAACTATGGATGGGTCAGGATTATAGAATGTCGCAGTATATGACACTGGATCCGGTCGCTGCCGACGCCTCGTCGCTTACCGTCACCGCGGGAGTCTCCGATACCGGCTCGGTAACCTGCGAGTACAGCGCCAACGCCCAGGGATGGGTGATCACCCCAGTAAACACCGGTAGCGTTACCCTTACCTTCACCGCTCCGGACGTTAACGACGGCACGACGCCCGCGTCGGCCACAGTATCCTTTGAGGTGAAAGCCCCGGCACGCGAGATCCAGGTGGTAGGGTTGGAGAACAATCTTGCCTTGCCTACATTGGAACTCAACCGACTCGACATCAAGGTATGGTACGACTATACCAACCAGATCCTCGCAACCGACCAGACGGTATATCTTGAAATCCTTGAAAATGTGGATGATGTAGACCATTACCTTACATCGATAAACCCGGATAAGGATGGCAACATCTGGCTGCTCACCTGCGAAGATGAGGGCGTGGCCGACATCAAGGTAACCGTCGCCAATCAGGGTGCGACGGCCACCAACGTGGTGGACACTCAGTTCCGGGTCATCTTCTACAACAAGATGACAAACCTCCTGGAGCTACGCCGTGATTATATATATGTGGATGAATCAGTGGCACTTACCGACCTGGTCGCTGGAGATCCTTCATCTATTTGGTTGTTAGGAGATTACTATTCCGACAACTATGGCACCTACACCGGCAGCGTAATGGGTGACGAGGACTCGGATGGCAATCCCGCAATTAAGGGCTCGACCGCCGGCAAAGCTGGCGTGGAGTTGTGGAGCATGTACGACACCAACTACCATCAGGTTCTGGATATCGACGTTTACAACAACGTTGGACAGATTTTCTACTACCATAACGAATTTGAGTGCGAGGTTAACGTTCCCCTGGAAATCGCTCCTCTGTTGGAATACCAGACCTCTACAGGCGTTGTCCTGACCGATTACATCAACAAAGATATTACTCTCGAAGTAGAACCAGGATTTCTTACTGACGACCTTGCTGCGTGGGTAGACTCTCACCTGACCATTACTAATAACGGCACAGAGAATGCGGCAGTCACCTTCGACGCCGTGACCCCCGAGACGATATTTATCACTATTTTGGCTACCGGTCATGCTCCCGATCTGGAAGATGCTTCAATTTATGCTGCCCGATTTATCTGCGTGATCAAGCCCACCGGCATCGAGATCACCGCTCCCGAGAAGATGCCCAATGGCTGCAAGTTTGCCTTGGCCGACTATGTGAAAATCCTCCCCGAGGGTGCCGACCAGAGCTTCACTGTGGAGGTAGCCAACGATAGCGGCAACATCATCTCGACAACGACCGATAACGACGGCGTGCTCTACATCAATGCCGCAAGCGAGGGTAACGCCACCTACACTGTGATCGCCACGGGTAACACGGCAATCACCAAGGACGCTACCGTTGAGGTAGTGCCGGCCTTGACCGGCATCACCGTTAACGGGGTCAGCGTAAGCAACTACAACAAATACTTCACCTGTCTTGTAGGCGACACCAAGACATTCACTCTTTCCCCGCAACCCGAGGAATCGCTGATCGACGGATGGTATACCGTTGAGTTTAACTGCGGTTACGTCAATGACCCCATTGCCAACGCCTCAGGCAAAGGATGGGAACATAACACGTTCACCGATAACGGCGACGGCACTTACACCTTCAGCGCCAACCTTCCCGGTGCCAGCTGTGCTGTGGAGTATTGCGTTTACGATGCCGACGGCAATCAACTGAAGAATGGAGATTACAATGTGATTGGTGCCTTCAGAGCTATCGTAGGCCAGGAGTATACCCACACCTCGGGTTGGGGTTGGCACAGCTATCCCGCCTCAGCGGTGACCTACATTACGGCTGACGAGCTTTCGCTGGATATGGCTGACATCTTCGGCGATAACCTCCAGGAAGCCCGCAGCGCAAGCGATCTGCTTTACAACGATCCCACCTACGGCTACTTCGGCACGATGAGCCAGACTCTCTCGTCGGGCGTCATGTACAAGATCAACCTTAAGGAGTCGCAGGCCGTCGATCTCTACGGCGATATAGTTAAAAATCCCTCCACCATCGGCATGTACTACGGCTGGAACTGGATGGTTAATCCTTACCCCATCAACGTGAGCCTCAGCGACCTTTACGGACTGGAGCTGCTTGGTGACGAATCGATGATCAAGGCTCACGACGGCACATTCGCCATTATGAACAACGGCGGTTGGGAAGGCACCCTTGAGGGTCTTGTGGCTGGCGAAGGCTACATGGTGAAGTGCACCAACGAGTACGGGCAGGAGGTTGAATGGCCGGCCCTGTTCAATCTCGACAACACTACCGCTAATGCTCAAATGCAAAGTGCTCGCCTGAAATCGAAAGGCACACAGGCCCTTTGGAATGCCAACCGCGCCGCTTACGCCGACAACATGGCCCTGATCGCCAAGATCGAGGGACTGGAGAGCGACCGCTACAGCGTGGGAGCGTTCGTGGGCGATGAGTGCCGCGGCGAAGGCCAGCTCGTCAACGGCTTATGGTTTGTGGGTGTGGCCGGCGACGCCGGTGAGACCGTCACCTTCAAGGTGCTTGACACCCTCACCGACCAGATCACCGAGATTGGAGGCACCGTAGCCATCACCGCCTCGGCCGGCACCGTTAGCGACCCCGTGCTATTTACCTCCAACACCACCGGCATCCAGAGCATCGCCGCCGATGGCTCGCTTGTGATGAACCGCGTGGCTGGCACCATCGCAGGCTCAGCCTCGATGCGCATCTACAACCTCAGCGGCCAGGACGTGACCGGCTCCAACGGCCACCTCACCCCCGGCATGTATATAGTGAAAGACAACGGCCTGACTTCAAAGGTTATCGTCCGCTAAACACCGAGCACACTTTTTCATAAATCCTCCCCGGTGGCTTGGGAGCCGCCGACGGCAAAGCCGGGTCGCCGGGGAGTTTCTTCTCTTTTTAGCAAATATAGTAATTACAGCCCATGAAACCTTTTGGACTCATAGCGACCCTCATATTTTTGGCATCAACGATCAGCGGCTCGGCCCAGGACCGCTGGGGTGACGTGCCTAACGCCTACGACGACGAGACGGTGATCTACGCCGTGGTCGATGTCGAAGCCGAGCAATTCAACTTAAACGATTACGAGCTCGCCGCGTTTGTGGATGGAGAGCTACGCTACAAGGGCTATTGCATTGAGTTCCAGTACGACGACGAATCGCTCCATTATTGGGCGATGCGCGTGAAGGGCACAGCCGACGACCAGGGGCGCGACATCTCCTTCCGCCTCTACGACCACGGCACCGATTTGGAGTATCGTTTCACGCCGACTGCCACCTATACCTATAGCGGCACAATCGGCACCCCCTCGCTCCCCTATGTGCTCGAGCTGGTGCCAGTGGCCAGCATACTCCCCGAATATTACCAATCACCCGATTCCACATATATCAACACCACGCTCACCATCGAGCGCGGTGACACCATAGAGCTACCGCTCACGATATTACCCGAGAATCACACCCCCGTGATCCCCTCGTGGACCAACGGCGACAACTCCCGCCTGGAAGTGCTCGACGACGGCCTGAGCATCACGGGCCTGCGCAGCTCGGCAAGAAAAGACGGCCAATATGTGCCCATAGAGCTTTACTCATGTTTAGGTTCTGCATTTTATGGCTTTGATGTGATTGTGCTTCCCCGCGAGGGGGAGGCTGAGCCTGAAGAGATCGTCATCGCCGATTCCTTCCCCAAGGCCATCGCTAAATACGAAAGATTTGTAATCGACAGGTATGTAAGTGTGCTTCCCGATGAAGCTGATCAGAAAATCAAGGTAGAAGTGATGAACGGTTCCGATAGCAATTTGGCATGGGAAGCCCAGGGATGGACTTTTGTAGGTAACGTCACCGGCACGCACACTTTGAAAATAAGCAGCGAGGCCGACAGCGATGTCTACGCCATGGCTACCATCGAGGTGAGCGTTGAGCTTACCTCGGTGGTGGTGAATGGCAATCAGGCGCTAAGATGCGCCCTTGGCGACAGCGTGGCCATCGAGCTTACGCCTGTCCCGGCCGACGCCCTTATCGATTATTCAGCAGTGCAATACAATATACGCAGCCTCAACGCCCTGAGCGGCGACCCCGGCAACGAGGTGACGATGGATGAGAGCGGCAACGCCTATTTCAAGCCCAATTCCCTCGCCGCGTCGGAAATCACTGTCACCTACAACGGCGCCACATTCGCCACTGCCCGCGCCGAGGGAGGCATTGCCTACGACTTGTCGCAGGGCTGGAACTGGATGTCGCTTCCAGGCGAAAGCGCCCACAGCGACTCCTCGCTCCACGCCTCCCAAAGTATCGCCGGATGGATGGGCGACAACCTGGTGGAGGCACGCTCCAAAACAACCCTCCTCTACAATGACCCCGAGCTGGGCTACTTCGGCGATATGCTCGACCAGGGCGACCATTTCATGAGCAACACTTTATATAAGGTGAAACTCGCCGATGATGTTGCCAGTGTCTATTACAGCGACGCGGCCCCCCAGAGCCAAAGCCTGACGGTGGAGGTGGCCAACGGCTGGACTTGGATCGGCTATCCGCTGCCCCACGCCTATCGTCCGTCGACCGTGTTGCCGATGGCAACGCCGGGATTCCAGCCCGACGACGTGATCAAGTCGAAGGACGGCGCGTTCGTTGCCGTCGACTCCCTTGGCCAGTGGGAAGGCTCAATCAAGCTCCTCGAGCCAGGCATGGGCTATATGCTCTACCATGAGGGCGAGCCTTACACCCTCACCTGGCCCGCGTACGACCTGCTGCCCATGAATGACGAAGAGGCAGCCCAGGAGGAGGATGAAGAGGAGGACGAACTGCTGAGCTACGACATCCACCGTTACATCGACTGCATGGCGCTGCTCCTCAAGATTGAGAATTTGGCCACTCCCGAGCGCTACATCATCGGCGCTTACGTCGATGGCGAATGCCGCGGAAAAGGAACGATGGTCAACGGCCTATGGTATGTGGGCGTGCAGGGAGAGATGGGCGACGAAATCCACCTGTCGCTGATCGACCGCTTCACCGGCGAGGCTACCGATATCGAGGAGCCTGTCGACTATGCCCCCAAGGCGGGCACGCGTAATGCACCCGTGACCCGCTCGCTCGACGGCACGGAGATGCTCGACGACCAAGCCCAACCGAAAGTGTGGGTCGACGGCTCCACTGTGCTCTCGACGGCTCCCTCGCTGCGAGTGTTCAACCTCTATGGCAGGGATGTGACAGCTCTCAACGGCAGGCTAACGCAAGGCGTCTACCTGGCCGCGCCCGACGGGTACAAAGCCCAAAAGGTAGTAATCAAATAAGCCCCAATCATCACAATGCAATATAATAATTCATCGCACAACGCCAATCCTCATCTCAAAGCATGAAACTCAGTGTAAGACATATAATACTACCATTGGTAGCCGCCATGACGATGGCCACCGGGGCGCAGGCGCAATCCATCTCGGAGATCGCCAACGCCGACCCGCTGATCATCACCGGCGCCGTGGGCACCCAAAACACCTACACCCACTCCACCTCGGGGGGAGTGTCCAACTCGGTGCTCAACAACTCTATTTACGCCAACCTCAACATCTCGGTCTACGGCATCTCCATGCCATTTTCGTTCTACTACACCAACGGCGGAGCGAGCTGGAACTGGAGCTATCCCACGTTCACGTTCAACATCTCCCCAACCTACAAGAACTGGACACTCTACATCGGACAGCACAACATGTCGTTCTCCAACTACGTGTACAACTGCTCGACCAACGGCGTGGGAGTGGAGTATAACGGCAAGGTGCGCTTCGGCGTGTTCTACGGCCAGCTCAAGAAAGCCATCAACGACGACCCCACCGACCCATACGCGCGCACGCCCCAATACTCACGCAACGCGTGGGGCGTCAAGGCCGGCTACGGCTCGGGCAACAATTACATCGACGTGTATGTGTTCAAGGCCTGGGACAACGAGTCGTCGCTCAACGAATCATGGCGCACCAAAGTAGCCCCGCAGGACAACCTCGCCTTCGGCGTAAAAGGACGCGTCACCCCGTTCAAGAACTTCTCGCTTAACGCCAACGTGGCCATGTCGATCTTCACCCAGGACACCAACTCGGCCACGCTATCCTCCGATGATGTTAACGGCTGGGACAAGATATTCGACGCCAAGGCATCGTCGCTCTACCGCTTCGCCGGCGACTTCAGCGCGAGCTACCGTTTCCGCCAATGGAGCCTCTCGGCCAACTACAAGATCGTGCAGCCCGATTATATGACCTTGGGCTCCAACTATATGACCAATAACTATGAGAGCTATGGCGCCAGCCTGTCGGGCTCGCTGTTTAAAAGCCGCGTGGCCGTTGGAGGCAACTTCTCGGGCCAGCGCGACAACATCACCAAGAAGCAGAGCTACACCACCCGCGGATACGTCTACGCCGCCTACGCCAACTGGAACATCAACCGCCACTTAGGATTCAACGGCACCTACAACGGATACCTGCAAACCCAGGGCGACGGCACTTTGCAGGTCAATGACACCACGCGCGTGCATCGCATAATGCACGCCGCCACTGGATCGTTGAATTACAGCTTTGGTTCACAGTCGCTACCACAGTCGCTTGGCTTGAGCTACAGCCTTTCCATGAACAAGGACCTTAACAAGTTCAACACCGGCTCGGGCGATGTCACCTCACACGCTTTCGGTGCAGCCTACTCGATCAACATCTCCTCTATCGGTGTCTCCACCGGCTTGAGCGCCAACCACCAGATCTCGAAGAGCGCCACCGACAAATTCACCACCGACGTGATATCGCTCTCCGGCTCACGCGCATTCCTGAAAGAGAAAAACCTGTCGACAAGCCTCTCAATCTCCGGCTCGCGCAACGCCACAGGCTCTCAAAACACGATGAGCTGGGGCGCAAGCGTCTCGGCCAACTATGTGCTCAAGCAAGTGCACGTGTTCTCCCTCTCAGGCTCCTACTCCAAATACAACAGCCAATATGTGGCCGAGAACACCACCACCACGGGCAGCTCCTACGCGATAAATTTCAATTACAACTACACCTTCTCGCTTGTGTCGATCCTCAGCAAGGCCCACAAGGAGGAGGCCAAGAAACGCGAGGAACAAGAACGCCGCGAAGCCGTGGCCGCCGGTGTATCACAATACCGTAAATAAAGCAACGTCATGAAAAAGACTACTACAATAATACTAAGCATGCTCACGGCCGGCACCTCCTTGGCGCAATTCCCCATGCCCGGCCAGCAACCCCCGGCCATGCCCGGAATCATCCAGGGGCAGAACGCCGGGAAAAGCGACCCCACAATTATGCAGGCACCCCAGATTGTGTTCCCCCAGGGCGGGGAAAGCCTCGACGACCCCGCCGAGGTCGACTTCTCCCAGCCCGTCACATTCTCGTGGATGGCGTGCACCAACCCTTCAGGCGCTCCGGTGATCTTCTACTACACACTGATGGCCTATCCGGTGATGCCCGGCAGGTCGATGGACCAAGCTCTCAACTACAGCGAGCCCACCTTGGTGGTCGACAACCTCACCACGCCGATGTATGTCTACAACCTGCCCCCCACATCGCTCAACCAGCACTTCCAGGAGGGACAGCTATACGTAATAGTAGTGAAGGCCCGCCCGATGGTGGCCACGCCCCAGACGCCTCCCATGGCCAACGGGGGAGTAAGCCCCATGGTAGTGATTAAGCCTATCCTTCCCTCTTCAACCCTTTCCACCGACCAACCGATCAACCAGTAAGAATATGAAGTCGATCAACAAGATATTACTCACGATGATGATGGCGCTGGCCTCCTTGGGAGCCGCAGCGCAGAGCGTCAACATCAACATCACCCCACGCTACAACCCCATGCCGCCCAACCTCGCGCTCTATTACGAGAAGATGGGCGAGATGTTCTCAGTGGTGGTGTCCAACCCCGAGGATAGCCCTCTGCGTCTCTATTTCGGGCTCACCCTTGAGCAACTCACGGGCGAGGACGGTAATCTGCTGTACATTCAACTGCCGGCCCAGCATCGCCGGCCTCCGATGGAGACGTGCATCCTGTCGATGTCGCCCTCCACTACGGTCAATCTCAACCAAATGAGGCTCAACGACTTGTTCTCGTGGTATGCCGTGAGCGAGTTTAGCGGTGTCGACGCCCTTCTGGCCGACGCCAATGTCCTCACCGGCGAGCTTGGCATGCTCCCCGAAGGCACCTACAAGCTCACGCTCATCGCCCGCAACTACGACATGAGCGGCGACAACAACGTGGTAAGTGACCCGTCGCAAGCCACCTGCACCTTCACCGTGTGCTATCGCGCCGAGGCCCCGCGCATCACCACCCTCAACCCCCTGGTTGACCCCACGGTGATCGAGCAGCAGAAAAACTATCCCCACTACCGCAGCGACGTGCCCGAGGATACCCCGGTGATCGACTTCACCAAGCCCACCAACTGGGGCTGGACCTCATCCACACTGAGCTGCAACGCGACAGCTCAGATTCAATACGCCCTGGAGTTCTACAAATACCAAGAGCCGTTCACCCTCGACCAACTCGAGGCCAACCCCTTCCTTAAGAGCTACACAACGCCCTATCAGTTCGCCAACTCGCTGATGATCGACGCCCAGCTGTCGAATGTCAACTTCGACCCCGGTTACTACTACGCCGTGCGCGTGCACGCCAAGCCTGATATCGATCGCGACGTGCTCGACCCACGCTACTTCATGATCCAGAACAACGGCTACGGCGAGTGGAGCCTTATACGCTGCGCCTCGTCATCCACCTTTAACGAAATCACCGAGGAGATTGAGCACGGCGAGGACTGGATGGCAACCATCACCCATCCCAAGCTCACCAAGCCGGCCACCAACAGCGAGCCCTTCACCGTGCTCGCAAGGGTGACGGGCAATTCCCTGGATCTCGCCTGGGAAGCCAGCGAGTTGTTGGAGAACGACAGCGAATCGAAGTTCAACGCCGAGTGGTTCAAAAAGCTGAAACTCACCTACACGGTAAAGATCTTCAAGTACACCGACCTTGCCGAAAAGGATATCGACAAAATCACCTCGGGCGACCCCGTATACGAGAAAAAGGGGATCGAGAAGACCGAGCTTTCCATTCCCTGGGAAGACCTGCAAAACAAGGTTACCACCGGCAGCACCTACTTCGTGCAAGTGGTACCCGTGCTCCCCGAGGATTATGACGCACAGATCGAGGAGGAAGCCATCATTTTCACCGGCAGCGGCCGCAACTGCGCCACGATCTCCTATTACATCGAGGCGGCGCAAAAATTCGAGGCTTGCAACGCGGGGGATTTCACCAACCCCGTGTCGGTCGACCTCGGCCAGTCAATTACCGAGAAGGACAAGAAGACAATTTACATCGGCTCCGCCGACCCTGACCAGTGCTTCGAGCTGATGATCACAAAGGCCTCGCGCACCTCCACCACTGCCGACGAGATCACCACCAAGGAGAAAGAGCTGAAAACGGCCCAAGAGGAACTTGCGAAGGCCACTACCGACGCGGCCAAGAAAACCGCGCAGGAGAAGATCGACAAGCTCACCAAAGAGATCGCCGATCTTAAGGCCAAGCAGGGCACCGATACCGGCACCAAGACCTACGAGTACAACGGCAACGGCTACGTGATATGGCGACCTTACGGCAACTCCCGTCAGGTACAGGTCAACGTCGACCTCAAGAACATCCAGGTGACCAGCATCAACGGCAAAAACGTGGTGTTCAAGGGGACGGCTACCTCTACCAAGTGGGAGGACGACGCCAAGATCCCTTACTCCCTCATTAGCCTGGGCATGGAAAAGGCCACCGGATTGGTGACAAGCGAAACGACCGCCACCGAAGTGGGCTCTGACACAGCAGATGGAGTCAAGAAGATATTGAAACTAGAGGACGTGCAAGAGGCCGTTGAGGATTACTGGAACCTGATAGAAGGCGGTGGAGAAATGGCTCAACAGATCTTCCACCTCTGCGACGGTGGGGCCTATTCCAAACCCCTGACGCTGCCTCTGTGCTTCGCCAACGACGACCTCATGGACGAGAGCTGGGCGCAATATTTCAACGTGTCGCTGATGGACATGGAATTTGGCCCCGACCGCGCCCAGATGGGATGCTTGTTGATGTTCAAGGTGCCGGGAGCTTCCGTTTCCAAATCGACCAAATCCTCGACGGGCACCGATAGCATCGCCACCACCGATGTCTTGGCCCTCGTGGCCCCGCGCCTGTGTATCCGCCCCAATCGCCTATGGGCGGCCGAGGGCGAGATAGGCCTGTTGTACGACACCTCCGTCAAGGAAGGCGGTGACGACGGATTCGTGTTCACCTTCAAGGCCCCTACCAACTGGGAATCGCTCATCGGCGAGAACGGAGGCTGCGGCATGCACTTCGACTACGATGTCGACGCCAATAAGATGAAGACCTGGCGCTTCGTGCTCAGCGCCGATGTGTCGGTGCCCGGCCTTCTCAACCTGGCCGAGACAGCGCCCCCCAAGATTCACGCCCAATGCGAGATCGAGAATTGGAGCGACTGGCTCGTGGAGGTCGACATGGAGGAATTCAAGCACGAGGATCTCCCCGGCTACTCGTTTAAGCCCGGCCGCGTGCTCTACGACCACTCCTCCCAGTGGAACTGGAGCAAGGGCAGCGAGAAAGTGAAGAACGCCATGAACGTGCCCGACGGATACGACTGGAGCAAATGGGGCGCCGGCATCAAGGGCCAGACCGTGGAATGGCAGGGCCTGTACATGGACAGCGTCATTGTCACCTTCCCCCAGTGCATCGAAATCAAGCAATCCGCATCTAAGAGCGATGACGAGGTGGATGAGAACGCAAATAGCACAACAGAGGTCTCGACTGCTGAGGCGGAAGAGGAAAAAGAACCTATCGACACGTCCAAGAACCTCAAATTCATGATCGATAACCTGTTGTGGGACAAGACCGGGCTATCGTGTGAAGCATCGCTCAACAATATCGTTTCATTGTCCACCGGAAGGCTGGGAGGGTGGAAACTCTCCGTTGACAAGCTCCTAATGTCGATTGTCCAGAGCGATTTCAAGAAAGGCTCGTTACAAGGGCAGATCGGCGTGCCGCTGATCGGAGGGTTGGATTATGAGTGCGCGTTCAACTTCGTCACCCAAAGCGAAGTGGCCAATCGCTCGTCGCAACCCTCGTCTTGGGAGACGGGCAAGCGCAAGTTCCACATGTGGTTCGAGATAAATCAACCCGACTCGATCCAGAGCGTCAACCTCTTCTTAGGCGACCTCAACTTCAACGAATACGGCACATACCTGCTCGTGGATTATCTCTCCGGGGCCGACACGCAGATCGAGTTCATGGCCTCTGGCACAGTCACCATTGGAGGAGGATCGAAATCCAAGGGCGCCGCCAGCACCAAGACCCCGTTGGGACTCAGTATTCCTGGCGTGCGCTTCACGGGCCTGCGCGTGGCAAACTACAACAAAAAGTACAGTGAAGCCAAGGAATGGGCCGACGATTACGTCGATAACTTCTACTCACAGATGGAGTCGCAGGACCAACAGCGCTTCAACACCATCTGGGGATCCAAGGACGCTTATGCCACCGAGGTGGCCAGAACCCTTTCCCATACCACCAACTCCTCGGGCAAGGACGACACCTTGGTGGGAACTGACAATTCCAGCAACAGCCTCTACTTCAACATAGGAAAATGGTCGCTCGCTTCCGAGGAAAAGAAAGTATGGGGCGATTCATTCAAGATCGAGGATTTCGACATTAAGACCAAGACCAAGGACCCCAAAGTGACAACAACCGAGGATGTTGATCCTGAAGAGGCTATCGTTTCGGAAGCCGAGGAAACCACGGGACTCGAGGGACTCGAGGGAACTGAGGCAAGTGCCGACGTTACCACTACTACCGAAGCTGCCACAACCGCCATTACTACCGATGCTACTGCCACTACTACTACAACCGCCGAAACCGACTCCAACACTGCAGCCGAACCCGAGAAAAAAGATCTATATAAAGGCCTTTATGTCTTCGGCAAAGTAGGTCTTACCAATAACAATACCGGGAGCGGAGTCACCGGCAAATTGGGCATGACCCTGTGGTGCAAGGTGGGAAAGGAAGGCGACACGTTCAGCGACTGGTCGTTCAATTATTCCCACTGCACCGTCGACACCATGATGGTCAACGGCAAGATTGGCGGCCTTATCGAGGTGGAAGGACGACTTGGGTTCGCCAACAAAAAGGACACCGAAGGTCGTGAAGGCAAGGGCTTCGCCGGCGGCCTGAAAGTGGATGTCATGGGCCTGTTTAAGCTCGATTGCCAAGGAGGCTTCTACCAGGTGGAAAAAGACAGCGACGAGAAAAAGGAGGACGGCGAAACTGATTCCGAGGCAACGTCCACTGAAGCAACGACCACCGAGGAAGCGGCCGAGGAAAAGAAGAGTACCTATAAGGCCGGATTCCTATATGCCGACGCTTCGGGATTCACTATCCCGATGGGACCCGTCTCGCTCTCCGGAATACAGTTCGGCTTCTACATCAACTACAGCCTTGCCAATGCCGACCTGACGGCCTACTCCTCGTCGAAGGGCATACAATCCTCCTCAGAAGGAGAGGGCGACAACAAGACCACCTCGGTGTCCAGCAGCAACAGCTACGACCTGGCCACCCAGTTGAAAAACCCCATCCTGAAGTACAAGTCATACGGCGGCTGCCTGGGCGTAACCATGTCGATGGGCACCAAGGACCTGGTAAGCGGCAACTTCCTGGGTTGCCTCTTCTACGACGCCGACAAGGACCAGCTCTCGCGCTTGCAGCTGCAAGGGAAGGTGAAAGCCCTCGACGGGCTCCTCAACGCCAAGTGTAACGTGCTCTACGAAAACACCATCACCGGTGGTGACTCCCCCGACGAGCGCAAAGCCTTTGAGCTCAACCTCACGGTCGACGTGGCCTGCGACATGGCCAAGGAGGCCAACAAGTTCCTGGGCAACGACGACAACCTAAAGGCTATAGCGGCCACCGTCGACAAGGTAAACCTCACCGGCATGGGTCAGGAGAAGGACAGCGACAACAATAGCGATACCGCCGACACCGACGCCAAGTCGGCGTCCTCAAAGGAGGAGAAGAAAAAAGACTCTGCCCTGAAAATGACCACCGGCGTGAACATAAACATGAACCTGATGTTCGGCTACTATCCCAATGGCCGCACCCTCTCCAACGGTACCGTTTACAAGAAAAAAACCAATTACTGGCACGTCTACATCGGCGAGCCTGACCCCGACAAGCGCTGCCGCATCACCTTCATCGACTTCGACGCCGACATCAAGGTTGCCAAGGTGAAAGCCAAGGTTTATTGCGACGCTTACGTGTGCTTCGGCAATGAGCTGCCTGGCAATGGCCAGCTGCCGGCTCTCCCCACCAAGGTGCAGGAGTTCCTCGACGGCAAGTCAACCTCCAGCAAGCTCAAGACAAGCGCTTCGTATGAGAAATTGAACAAAGTGCGCTCCGAGGTGCTTGCCAAGGGGCCGGGTTGCCTCTCGGATGTCAACTCCAAGGGTGGCGTTCAGTTCGGCTTCTGTGCCGGCGCCGAGTTCTCGTGCGAAGCCGTCCTGGCCTACGCCACTCTTGAGGCCATCCTGGGCCTTGACGTGGTGCTCACGGCTTATGACAACTGCGACTGCATCAATGGGGGCACCCTCGGTGGCAAAGGCGGTTTCTACGCCATGGGCCAGGTGTACGGATATCTCCACGGCACCGTTGGCCTGATGCTCAACCTCGGCTTCTGGAAGGGCAAGTTCCCGCTGGTCGACGTGGCCTTCGGCGCGTTGCTCAAGGGAGGCTGTCCCCACCCGTCGTGGGCCTACGGCAAGGTAAGGGTGAAAGGCTCGGTGATGGGCGGATTGTTCTCGTTCAACCGCTCGGCCGAGCTGCATGTGGGCCGCGTATGTATCCCGCGCGTAGGCTCGCCATTGAACGACTTCGACCTGTTCAACGACTGGACTATCGGCTATGAGGAAGAAGGAGAGGGATGGAACGACGACGTGGCCATCTCACCGCTCCACGCCTCCGGCAGCTTCCAGACCAACGCCTCCATCAACCGCGACATCGGCCTGTTCGACGAGGACAAGTACAACTCGACCATGGGCATGAGCGGCAGTGAGGAGAAAGACGCCGCCGCTACGCAGGCCTCCACCCGCTACTTCCGCTTCTATCTTGGCGAATGGGTGAAAGGCGCCGGCCGTAGCAAAGGCACCAAGGCCGTCACCTTAATGGGCGAGACCGGGGAGCCGATAGAACTCTCTTACGGCTCGCGCGAGAGCGACAAGGACTTCGCGATCACAATGCCGGCTCTCGAGGAGCTTACCGATTACACGCTCACCCTCCGGGGCTACGCCAAAGAATGCGAGGCCGACGGCACCAAAGAAGGTGATCCTTGGAATTGGGACAGCGCCCAACAGAAAGATGTGCGAGAGAAATACGAGGACATCAAGACACTCTATTTCCGCACCAAGAAAAAAAGCTCCGACTGGGGCGAAAACACGGCCATCGTGATCCCCTCCAACGGGGCTGCGAGCCGCTACGACCTGGCCAACCCCATGCTCGCCTTCACCTCCAACCGCTCCGACCTGCTCGATGACCCCGATTACGAGTACTACGCCGACCTGCTGGTGGAGCGCCCCGAAATCGGAGAGGGCTTCTACGGCCTGGCCGACGTGTCCTACGACACCAACGGCAACCGCCTTACCACCACGCGCTCCCAATATGAGCGCCTGCGCGTGCGCGGCGACTACTACAAGGGTGTCGACATGACCAACCCCAAATATCCCAACGGCTTCAATTACGAATGCTATATTGTAGGGCTCCAGACACCCCTGCCTGAGTCAACCTTCCAGCGTGGCATGTTCTACCGCTACAAATTCTACCGCATCAACAAGGCCAATCGACAGGCGTTCCTCAACCGCCAGCGCGACACCTACAAGTCGATGATCGGCGACCTCAACGGCGACCTCGCCGACGTCACCGGCGCTGTTCAGGAGGAACTTGCGGCCTATTACGACGAGCTTGAGCAGGAATACGGCGCCCAGTCGATGGAGATGCGCCTCCAGACGCTCTCGTCGTCGGAATACATCGTCGACGGCGAGTTCCGCGAGGACCTGTACACCCTCGACGCCACGGTCAACACCGTGGACACCAATCTCGCTGACAAAATCGCTCGCGGTGGCACCACGGTACGGTTCCGACAAACGCAGTCCATCCCCTGGGGCGACGGCACCAAGTGGGTCACCGACGCCGGGCAGCTGCAGATGTACCCCTCGGAGCTGCTCACCTACAGCTCCCCCACGATGCTCAACGACCCCTACCTGTGGCTCAGCTACTGGCAGAACAAGTCGATTGTGCTTGCGCAAGCCGAGGGCGGCGTGGAGCTCCCCAAGCACCGCTGGCACCGCTACAAGGTGCGTCCCACATGCTTGGGCCTCCGAGTAAAGTTCTCCAACAAGGGCAAGTATTTCAACAAATGGCGCCGCAACCAGAACCTTAACGAGTTCAAACGTTTCACCGGAGCCACCGCCGATCAGGAGTTCCGCGAGGAGATTGACCCCATGTACACCGACAAGTGGTTGAACTTCAAGCAGGATTACCTCTTCGCCAGCCAGCTACCCAACGCGTTAACCTACGACCTCGTTGCCCAATATATGGCCGACGCCAACCTTGCTAATGAGGTCACCTTAACGTTACGCCATGACATTCTCCAAGTGCTTCCTTCCAAATATGCCGACAATTCTGATATCGACTGGATCGCTGGCATGGACCAGGAACATACCGATGAAAAGTGTGCGTCGTTTGTAACCGAGTGGACCGACAAAACTCACTCATTCTACCAGAATGACGCTCGATATAAGTCCCTGCTCTATGGAGGAGGCAAGGTGTTCTCCGACACGCTATCGATGCAGATGGGCATCACAAGCCACATCTACTCGGCCGACCGCTACGCCTACCGCATAGCCCAACCTGAAAATAAATTGAACAAATGCCGGCATCTCTTTGACGATTATATGCTCAACGACGAGTGGCATCAGGACAACGAAGGCCACACTTACTTCATGCGCGGGGCGGGTGGCCAGTACCGTGAGTCGTTCGACGGCGAGAAGTTCGCCGCCAACGTTAAGGGTATGCGCTTCATTTTGCGCACCCCCAGCGCCTGGAACTTCAGCGGCCAAGGCGACTCGCTGATGATCGCCCCCCGTCGCGGAGGTGTCGACCAATGCGTGATGGAAGTGCCCGTCTCCTGGACTTACAAAGCCAATTCCACGACTACCAACTACTCCACCGGGCAGCCCACCTACACCAGCGAGGACTACGTCTACTTCCAGGACGAGGTGTTCTATAAATATATCAAGAATAACTTGTTGGCGGCTACAGGCATCCAGGTGGGCGAGGATGACCAAAAGCGAATCCTTCGCACCCAGCTTAAGTCGGTCACCGACATCGACCTTGTCTACCAACAGAATGGCACGAACGTCTCCGACGTTTCCGGTATCGACATGATGCCCAACCTGCGATCGTTCCGCTGGTCGTTACCCAAAGGCCAAAAAGCAACGGGCGTTGACGGGTTGAACCGCCTGAGCAACCTGCGCAAGATCCGTATCGAGGGTTACAATTTAGTAATCCCTTCGATCAACATCTGCGACATGGACTCGCTTGAGGAATGCATCCTCACCAACCTCTCCAACGCCACCGGCACCGTACTTTCCATGTCTCCTAACGACTATGTAGGTCTCCAAGGGTTCAGGATGGGCAACAACCCCATGCTCAAGAAGCTCGACCTCAGCGGCAACCACACTATTACCGAGCTCGACCTCAGCGAATCTCCGCTGTTGGAGGATCTCGATATTCAAGGGTGCACGGTGTCGGAACTCGACCTTACAGTCACCCCGCGCCTTACCCGCGCCGCCGTTGGGCGCCAGTGGAAGGAAACGAAAGCTTCCAATGGTTTAGGTCAGCTTGTGCAGTTCGGCGTGAACAAGGTGAAGGTCAACAAAACCTCTCAGGCCTACACCTATATGGAAAATCATGGAGCCGGGTTATACTCCACCAACGACCTATCTTCCTATAAATCCTCGGATGATTGCGCCCATGTACAAATGGAAACGCTTGCCGAGGACACAGGGTGGGCCAACGTTCATTTCAACCTGATGGATGACGCCATGCAGTGCGCGATATATGAGCAGTTCGGCAAATACGACGGGCCGGTATTCAGCGGCTCAGGCTACACCGCCGATACCAGCGATCGTCTGTACAAAGCCTCCAACAACTATCGCGGCGTGAAGGATTCCTCCCTTTCCGACGAGGAAAAAGCCCAGGCCTACCTGCCCATCGACACGCTCAACTCCACTTGGGACGAGTACCGTGAAACCGTGCGCCAATACTACCAAGGCAAGTCAACGCCTTCCACCCTCAAGGAATGGAAGCGGTGGTACACCCTTGATCTTGACCAGCTGGCCGCGGCTGAGGCTATCTCCTATACGGGCCGCGGCATTAAGAACATCGACGGCCTCCCCCGTTATATGCCCAACCTCAAGCAGATTGACCTCAGCGGCAACTTGATCACCGAGTTCAACGCAACGCCTTGGCTCAACCTCGAGAAGCTCGACATCTCCTCCAACCGCGTGGTCAACTTCACCCCCGGCACTTCCACTTACCGCTCGCTCAACGTCAGCAACAACCTGCTGGCAAAGCTCGACCTCAAGTCGCAGTCGGCCCTCGAGTCACTCTGGGCCAACGAAAACTTCCTGGCCAACCTCGAGCACTTGAGCGACTGCTCGAAGCTCTCCGAGATTTACCTCTACGGCAACCGCTTCGAATACATCGACCTCACACCTATGTCTAACACTGGCAGCGGCGTGACAATCGACCTCGGCGGTAATGCCCTTGACATCACCGACGAGAATAAGATGTTGCTGCCCACCAATGTCAGTGAGCTACACATCGACAAGACCCTCGCGCTGAAATCCTCCACCCTCGACCTCTCAGGCTATAGCTCGCTAAAGAGCCTGTACGCCGACGGAATGCAAGGGGTTACTACCTTAGTGCCCCCGGCGGCCATAAAGATCCTCTCGGCTCCCAACTCCTCGGTGAAGAAGGTGGCAACAACGGCTATCGCTCGTACCGGAAACACGCTCTCCTCCTTCCGGTCGCTCTCCACGTTCAACATGAGAGGCTCGCAGCTTTCCGGCACCATTACCGCCAACCTCGGCGTAGGCGCGTTGACCAGCCTGGATGTCACCGACGCGGCTCACACGCAGGTGACTATATCCAACTACAACTCCCGCCTGATGCGCCTGGCCGTTGGCCAGCCATCAGCCAACTCAGGCATGGCAAAGAAGCTCTGCTTCACCAACGTCAACGCCATGGCCCGCTACGACAAGGAATGGCGACTACTGGCCGACAACGATGGCGTGGTGGCCTTCATGTCGGGCGAAGACCCCGGTGACGTGGAGATCGAGGAGATTAGTGAGGAAGACCGCAAGATGCGCGAAGTGCTCGGTGAGACTGTCTACCTCCACCTTTACAAGAAGTATACCCCCGACAAACGCTACTTCACCGAAAACGACGCCGGGCTGATCACCCACCTGAGCATCCCCAACCTGCAAGTGGCCCTTGTCGACTCCACGTTCATGAGCTACTTCTTCAACGCGTTTTCCGCCGACCTCAGCGGCAACAACATCTCAATGCTGGAGGTGCCCTCGAGGATCTTCGGCGTCGACGTCAGCGGCAACTCCACTCTTGCCTCGCTCGACTTCGATCCCTCCAGGCTGCAGCAAGCCAACGTGAGCAACACCAACCTCGGCGCCACCCAGATTGAGAACCTGTTGAACGGCTATACCGCCGGTAGCTTCTACCTCTATAAGCTCAAGCGACTGAAAGCCGAGGGGATGACCAACGCCCGCTTCGACTCCGAGCTCACGCTCAAGTCGACTGCGTTGACCAACCTTGCCCTTTCCGGCGCGAGCCTGCCGGCCCTGCGCGTCGACGTGCTCCCCGACTCCCTAGAGATCTCGGCCAACGACCTGACGCAGATTGTTATCGACGTTGCCGGACGACGGATATACGACGTCAAACGATTCGCGGTAACCTCTCAGAAGCCCGTCACCGTATATCTCCCCGATGGCGACACCAAGAACTGGTTCAACACCGCTCAAAGCCGTGGCAATGTCGCGCTCAACGCCCCCGAGGTCAACGTCGTGATAGATGCCTCCCGATGCCCCAACAGCGTCGCCGCAAGCACTGCCACCACTTACAACGTCGACGAGGAGGTATCTAACGTTACCCTCACCGAAAGCAAGTTCACCGGCGACTCCGAGTACACCCTCAAGAGCACCAACCTCAAGCGACTCGTGGTGAAAGCAATGCCCAACACCCTTGATGTGGCCGGAGCCTATCTGTCAGAGATCCGCATGGACATTCCGCCAAGCGCCTACCGCAAGGACCACAACCAGTGGCGCATCGAGTCGACAGTTTCCGTCAAGGTTTATGTGCCTTCCGAGGAAGCTCAAAATATGTTCAAGTCGAAGGTGACGGCCGATTTCACCCCCACCTTCATCATCGACGCATCTAAGTGCCCCAATGGGTTCGACGACGACGAGATCACCATCAACTCCCCGGCTCCCGAGTCCTACGACCTCAACTCCACCGAGCTTAACACCATCACCTTCAACGCCCTTCCCTCAAGCCTTGATCTCACGGCCCCCAACCTCTCCAAGATGGTCATGAACTTCAAGAAGAGCGAATACGACAAGGTGACCACGCTCAACGTGAACAACAGGTCGGTAAGTCGCGGCACCGGCTCAGGCGAGGCGATCATCTACTTCCCCAACCAGGCTTCGATTGACCTGTTCAAGGCCAAGGCCACCGTGACAGGCAACTTCCAGTATGTCATCAGCACCGCAGAGTGCCCCGACGGTGTGGAGGAGGCCCCTGTTACCACCATCACCGTCCCCGCGCGGACCACGACCTTAACGGTTACCGAATCGGTCGGCGAGAATGTGGTGATAGAAGGCTCAGGATTGACCTCAGTGACCATATCCTCGCTTCCCAAGAAGCTAACGATCGTGGCTCCCAAGCTCACGGCAATGTCAGTGACGGCCACCAGTGCCCAGATCAACGCCTGCGAAAGCGTCACGATCACTACCGGGAAGACCCTCACCATCATGGTGCCCACCGCAGCTGTCAAGACTGCCGCTGGCAATAAGTTCACCATCAACGCCTCCAAGATCTCTTGGGTCGTTACTACCTCTTCCTCCACCGGTAAATCAAAATAGAATATGAGCAAATACAAAAAATATCTCACAGCCCTGGCCTTCCCGACCCTCCTCGCGGGGTCGCTGATGGCCCAACTCCCAGTGGATGACGATGATGACGACGATTTCGATGGGGCAATAGAATTCCCCTCCTACGTGGTCACCGCCGAGGATTCCGCTGCCTATATCCAGCAACTGATCCAGCAAAGCCAGCGCCAGCACGCCGACCCCTCCTTTGTTCCCTTGGGTTCCGACCTCAAGGACCCAGGCACCGACTCGGTGCGGCCCGTCAAGCCCTACAAGTTCTACGCGATCGGTCGCAGCTATGGCGACTCCATTGTGCTGCGTTTCATGCCCGACGAGTACGCCCCCTGGAAAGAGGCCGCCTACTACGGCTACCTGATTCTCCGCTTCGACGACCGCGGGAAGATGGACACCCTGGCTCGCTGCCTCAAGCCGCTGTCGCTCCAAGAGTTCGAAACCCGCTACGCGCCTGAGGACACAATGGCCGGTGTCGCCGCCAACGCCCTCTACTCCCGGGCCACGGCCGTGCCCGAGCTAAGCTCCGTCGGCGCCATCTTCGACAAATACGAGGAACAACAGACGCGCTATAGCGAGGCGCTGATCGCCGCCGAGTTCCGCGCCGACCTGGCCCAGGCTATGGGAAACCGCTTCGTCGACCGCCGAGTGCTCGAGGGCAAGCAGTACTCCTATATCATCCGGCCGCTCATCCCTGATTCGGTGATGCCCTTCGAGCAGGCCCAGTTGACAGTGAAGAACAACGTGTTCCACCGCCCCGCGTTCGAGCCGGCTCTCACCGACTCCCTCGACGAAAACGGATGCTCGATCACCCTCTACTGGCCCCTCGACGAGGAGTACTCGGCATTCGACATCGAGCGCCGATCTCCGGGACAGACCTGGCGACGCCTCAACAGCGTCCCTTACATGGTAACAACTACTTTTGAGGAGTTCCCCAAAGAAAACCACTATTTCGACAACAACCTCGAGGTGGGCGACTACGAGTACCGCCTGCGCGGCTACGACTCCTTTGGCGGAATAAGCGAATGGAGCCCCGTCTACAAGACACGCCTCCCCGACATGATCGGTCCCATGCCCGCAAGCATCTGGCAATTCGAGATCGACCGCCAGTCGGAGCCGGGGAAAATATTCGCCGACATCAAATGGGAGCAGGACTCAATCTCCCCCGACTTCATCGGTTACAACACCTACTACTTCAAGGAGGGTGACAAGGACCATTGGATCAAGCTTAACCCCGAAGGCTTGATCCCACCCACCGCGCGGCAATACCGCACCGAGGTCACCGACCTCTCAACGGGCGTGGTGGTAGTGGCTGCCGTCGACACCGCCGGCAACGAGACCGGATCGGTGCCCCAGGTGCTGCATATCCACGACCTGGTGCCCCCCGTGAAGCCCTCGGGCCTGCGAGCCCTCGTCTCCCCGCTGGGCGATATCGTGCTGTCGTGGAAACCCAACCCCGAGCGCGACATCCGAGGCTACCAGCTCTACAGCGCCAACGACTCCACCCACGAGTTCATGGCCGTTCAGGGTACGTTTACCCGCGACACCGTATGCGTCGATAAGATCCAAGTATTCGGCCTCAACCAGAAATACATCTACTATAAGCTGCGCGCCTACGACCTTGCCGGCAACCCCTCCGAGATGTCCGACATCCTTCAGGTGGCCCGCCCGTCGCTCGACAAACCCCAGATGTGCGTCTCACACAGCTGGGAGGAATCCGACTCGGGCATTACCCTGCGATGGCTTACCCAAGCCGACCACACTGTGGCCAAGTACCGCCTGATGCGTCGCCTCGACAGCGAACGCGAGTGGACCCTCGCCCAAGAATACCCCGGCGAAGCCGCTCAGGACGACGGCCTGCTCATCACCTTCGACAACCCTCCCTGCAACCGCCAGGAGAAGTACAACTACGCCATCGAGGCCGTCAACGCAATCGGCCTCAGCTCCGACCGCAGCTACACCGTGTCACTGCGCCACCGCGGGCCCGACCTGGTCGACGTGCCTATCAATCTCAAAGGCCGATTTGACACCGACCTGCGGCGCGCCGTGCTCGAGTGGGCACTGCCTGGCGGCGCTCCTTCAGGCTACTCCTGGCTCGTCTACTTCCAGCCCGAAGGTGGCGATATGGCTCTCCTGCGATCCTTCTCCAACGAGCAAACCGGATGCGTGCTCAACGTGCTATCCCCCGGAAAGACCGGTATCTTCCAGGTGATGCTCCAATGGGACGACGGCCGATACTCCCCCATGTCGGCCTTCGTCGAGCTCGAGCGTCCCGAGGAAAAATTCGATGACCAGCAAAACGACCAGTGATTATGCGCCTACTAATTAATATACCCGCATTGGCCCTGCTTGCCGCCACCATGTCGAGCTGCGGCATCTTTGGCGACATGGACTCCACCGACTTCGCTACAGCCATGGATCTCAACCGCCACGACATCTCCCTGATGGTGGGCGACACCTTCCAGCTCGAGGTAACCTACGCCCCCGAGACTGCCAAGGCCCCCGACACCTATTGGGAGGTGATGCAAGGCATGACCATCACCTCGGTCGACCCCCAGGGAGTGGTCACCGCCACTCAGGTCGGCGAGAGCCTGATCCGTGCCCGCGCCACCGCCAACAGCCTCACCGACACCTGCCATGTGTCGACATTCGCTCGCTGGGAATGGGCCGATATACCTAACAACGAATACGACATGGTGGTCTACGCCGACGTCCAAGCCCACGGCCTCAGCAACAACGGCATCCAGGTGGCCGCATTCATCAACAACCAGCTACGCGGATTGGGCGAGGTGAGCACCTCCCAGGACCGCACCTACACCCGCATCCGCGTGTGGCACTCCTATCCCCAGGGTGGCACCGTCACCTTCCGCTACTACATCCCCGCGCAAGCACGAGCCGGCCTGCTCGACTACTCCACCACATTCTCGGGCGAAACCCAAGGATCCCTGTCTAACCTCATCCCAATGCAACCGCAATGAAAATCAACAAGATACTTCTGGCCGCGATATTGGCTTTCGCTGCCCCGGGCCTCGCCTCGGCGGCCCAAAGCTTTGAGGCCCTGCGAGTGGTGCTCACCGACGGCACTTCCCAAGTCGTAACCCTTAGCGACGACCTCAAGATCACCACCGTCGACAACGAGCTGCGCATCAACTCAGCCTCCGAGGGCACCGCCGTGGTCTACGACCGTGACCAGGTGGAGAACATTCTCTACGTCGGCTCGGACGCCGATTTGGGCTACGTCCAATCCATCGGCGTCGACGGCTCCTTGCGCCAGGCAATCGACCTGTGCGACATCCCCGCCGGCACCGAGGTGACCGTGGCCTCGATCGACGGCCGGCTCGTGGCCCACTACGTCACCGCCGGACGCGGCCAGATCGACCTCTCCTCCCTCGCCACCGGCGTTTACATCGTCAAGGCCGGCAATATCGCTGTTAAAATCTATAAAAAATAAGCGCCATGAAACGTCATTACCAGATACTACTGTCGCTGCTCGCCTCCACCCTGGTCGCCACCATGCTGCCGCCGCAAGCCAGGGCCGCTGCCGACCCCATCGGCCTTTACGGCATGAAGTCGATGATGGTGTACCTCAACGACGGACGTTGCGCGGGTTTCCTCGACGTGGAGGTCGATTCAGTCACCTTCTCCCGCGTCGACTCCCAAGGCGTGGAGCATTACCGCTACGTGACCCAGTGCTTCCACACCCGCGACTCGGTGTACCGCTACGCCATAGCCGACATCGACTCGGTGAGGATGCTTCCGGCCGAGCGCGTCTACAACCCCCGAGTGAAGCCCCTCGACAGCGAGCTGCTCCCTTATTTCCGCGCCTACGACGACTCACAACGTATCATCACCTTTAAGCTGTCAACCCCGCAGAGCCTGTTGCCACAGGTGGGCGACATCGTCTACGCCCCCTATTTCACCGAGGGACTGCCATGCGGTTTCGCCGGCGAGGTGACTCAGGTAAAACGCACCGACGCCGGGTATAAGGCAGTGTGCGACGCCCCCGTGGAGGAGCTTACCGACGTGTTCAGCCGCCTGCAGGTGGTGGCCCAGCTCGCCCAGGTGACCGACGCCGACGGCAACCCCCAGGAAGTGGTCCTTACCTCCTCCCCGGCCCCCGAGGGCTACCAACCCGACGCCCAGGCCACGGCCCTGCGCTCCCGCCTGCTCCAGCGCCACAATGCCCGCGCCAACTCATCCCAGGGCCGGCCCCTCAGCCCCAAGGCCGACTTGAGTGAGGACGGTAAGCTCACCCCGGTGGCAGGCGATTACGACGACTTCGTGGAGATATTCACCTACAACCCCTCCACCCACGGCGCCTTCACCATCGACCCAACCTTAATTTATGAGGTGACATGGGATCCATGCTTCATCAATCCCGCTTTCGACCTCTCCCTCAAGCTTGAATACCAATCCAAGCTCGAGTGCGACCTCGAGCTCTTCCAATCCAAAACCCGCAATTTCTTCAAAATCACCCAAGGCACCCGCGTCACTTATGGCATAGAGGCCAAGGTAGATGTCAATTTCGGCGTCCTCCCCCCCGACTACGACCGCAAGAGCGGCTACAAGGATAAGAAAATCGACATTATCAAATCCACCTCCGACGCCTGCGAGTACACCTTCCAAAAGGATTACTCCATCGGCGCAATCCCCATGGTGCTCACCCTGCATCCCGCCCAGTTCCAGTTCCAGCTCACCAACTACGCCAACTTCAACTTCACCCTCCCGAGCCAGACGTCGACCGTATCTTCCACCATCCAATACGTCAACGGCGAGCTTACTTACTCCCACAACGACCCAGCCAAGGAGTCCGACTCATCTTTCAAGGGCACATTCCAGGGAGAGATTTCCGGGAACATCAACTTCAACTGGAAGCCCCAGATGAACCTTTACATCTTCAACGAGGACATGGTGGTAATCAACTACGACATGCTCCTTGGCTCGCATATCTATGGCGACCTGCTCTATCCCGTCAACGGCATGACTGATATGGGGCTCAACTGGTACAGCAAATACAACGGTTCCAGCATCGGCTTTAGCCTTGTCGACCTTTCCCTCTCAAGCAAATTGACATTCTTAGGAAACAGCCATTCCCACACATTCTACGACGACTCCAATTTCAACTACGGCAGCAAGTACGCCCTCCCCACCATCCAGGAAAGCGGCTGGACCCTCAACAGCTCCCTCTACGACAAGGCCACCACAAAGGGCCAGGTGGAGCTCACTGGCACACTTCTCCACCGCGAGCTCCCCTCGTCGTTGGTAAAGAACGTGAAGCTCGTGCTGTTCGACCAGACCAACACCCGCGTCACCCCCGTGAGCGACTATTGGGACAACTTCCGCAATGGCCGTTCCCAGGCCATCTCTCGCCGATTCCAGGTGCAGCGCGGCACAGCCTATACCGCCTATGCCGCCATCCAGTTCGGCACCGGCGAGGAGGCCCTGATCGGCTCCCCGTTCGCCTTCACCCCGGGTTACACCGTGTCGATGGGCACCCCACAGCTGATCTCCAACACCAGCGCTTCCGTCCCCTTCATCATCAACGGCTGGGACGAAAACCTCGCCGACGCCAAGGTGTGCCTCGCCTACTCCAAGGAAACCGAGCTCCCCGACTACCTCGCTTACCCAGCCTGCACCACCAACAGCCTCGTAAGCTCCACCACCTACGACATTAGCAAGCTCGGCAGCAGCGACAACGGCGACTCACGCACCTTCCCCTTGCCCCTCAACGGCCTCGACAACGATTGCACCTACTATATCTACGCCTCCCTGATCCTCGACGTGAGGTGTCCTAAAATTTCTTGACTCGGAGGACGTTAATAAATGTTGATATTC
>JAJBVP010000002.1 GCA_020859755.1 Bacteroidales bacterium
GTATGTTAGGGGAAAGGGGGAGAATAACGAGGGGCGCGGCCGGATGGTCGCGCCCCTGGTATTGGGAGAATGATTATTTCCTGGACATGGATTAGTCGTTGATAACCTCGACGTCGATGGGCTCGTCGTTGCGGAAGAGGGCGTCGATGTCGTCCTTGCCAGCTACCACGAGGCGGTCGTATTCGCGCAGGCCGGTGCCGGCGGGAATCAAGTGACCGCAGATGACGTTCTCCTTCATGCCCTCGAGGGTGTCGACCTTGCCGGAGATGGCGGCTTCGTTGAGCACCTTGGTGGTCTCCTGGAAGGAGGCAGCCGACATGAAGCTGGAGGTTTGCAGGGCGGCGCGTGTGATACCTTGGAGGATCTGCTCGGAGGTGGCGGGCACGGCGTCACGCACCTCGATGGGCTTCAGGTCGCGGCGCTTGAGGGCTGAGTTTTCGTCGCGCAGGCATCGAGCGGTGATAATCTGGCCGGGCTTTACGTTTTCCGAGTCGCCGGCGTCGGTTACCACTTTCTTGCCCCATATGCGGTCGTTCTCTTCCATGAAGTCGCGCTTGTCGACCACTTGCTCCTCGAGGAAGCAGGTGTCGCCCGGGTCGAGGATCTTGACCTTGCGCATCATCTGGCGCACGATCACCTCGAAGTGCTTGTCGTTGATCTTCACGCCCTGCATGCGGTAGACGTCCTGCACCTCGTTGACGATGTAGTCCTGCACGGCAGTGGGGCCCATGATGTTGAGGATGTCGGCGGGAGTGATGGCGCCGTCGGACAGCGGTGTGCCGGCGCGCACGTAGTCGTTCTCCTGCACGAGGATCTGCTTGGACAGTGGCACGAGGTATTTCTTCTCCTCGCCGAGGCGTGAGGTGACTGAGATCTCGCGGTTGCCGCGTTTTACCTTGCCGAAGTGCACCTCGCCGTCGATTTCGGAAACTACAGCCGGGTTGGACGGGTTGCGAGCCTCGAAGAGCTCGGTGACGCGGGGGAGACCACCGGTGATGTCACCGGCGTTACCTGTCGCGCGGGTGATCTTGACGAAGATCACGCCGGGCTTGACCTCCTCGCCCTCCTCTTTGATAAGGTGGGCGCCCACAGGCAGGGAGTAGGTGCGGAGCACTTCACCGGCCTTGTCGACAATCTTGGCCTCGGGCACCTTGGTGCGGTCCTTGGACTCGATGATTATCTTCTCGCGCATGCCAGTCTGCTCGTCGACCTCGACGCGGTAGGTGACGTTCTCGACGAGGTTCTCGAATTCGACGCGTCCGCCAGCCTCGCTGACGATAACGGCGTTGAAGGGGTCCCACTCGCAGATTACGTCGCCCTTGCTCAGGGAGTCGCCGTTGTGGAAGTAGAGCTTGGCTCCGTAGGGGATGTTGGCGGTGGTGAGGATCATGCCGGTTTCCTTGTCGGTGATGCGCATTTCGGCCAGACGGCTGATGACGACATCTACCTTGTTGCCCTTGGCATCGACCTCATCGGTGGTGACGGTGCGGAGTTCCTCGATCTCGAGGTTGCCCTCGTAGCGGGAGGTGATATTGGAAACGGCGGCGATGTTGGATGCCACACCACCGACGTGGAATGTACGCAGGGTAAGCTGAGTACCGGGCTCGCCGATTGATTGTGCGGCGATCACGCCGACAGCCTCGCCTTTCTGCACCATGCGGTTGTTGGCCAGGTTACGGCCGTAGCATTTGGCGCAAACGCCTTTCTTGGACTCGCAGGTCAATACCGAGCGGATCTCAACCGACTCGATAGGGGAAGCGTTGATGCGCTCGGCGGCGGCTTCGTTGATCTCCTCGCCGGCGGCAACAATCACCTCGCCGGTCTGGGGATCGATCACATCGTGAACCGAAACGCGGCCCAGGATGCGCTCGCCCAGTGAGGCAACCACCTCGTCGTTGTTCTTGATCTCGGTGCACACGAGGCCTCGCAGGGTGCCGCAGTCCTCTTCGTGGATAATCACGTCGTGGGCCACGTCGACGAGACGGCGGGTAAGATAACCAGCGTCGGCGGTCTTCAAGGCGGTGTCGGCCAGACCCTTACGGGCACCGTGGGTGGAGATGAAGTACTCGAGCACGCTCAAGCCCTCCTTGAAGTTGGCCAAAATCGGGTTCTCGATGATCTGACCTCCCTCGGCACCGGCTTTCTGAGGCTTGGCCATCAGGCCACGCATGCCGGAGAGCTGGCGGATCTGGTCCTTGGAACCACGGGCGCCCGAGTTGAGCATCATGTATACGGGGTTGAAGCCTTGCTGGTCCTCGGAGATCTGCTTCATCAGGGTGTTGGTGAGGGTGGAGTTGACGTGCGTCCAGATATCGATGATCTGGTTGTAGCGCTCGTTGTTGGTGATGAAGCCCATTTCGTAGTTGTTCAACACCTCTTCCACTTGCTTGTAACCCTCGTCGACGATGGTCTTTTTCTCCTCGGGGATGATAACGTCGCCGAGGTTGAAGGACAAGCCTCCCTTGAATGCCATGTAGTAGCCAAGGTTCTTGATGTCGTCGAGGAATTGGGCCGAGCGGGGGATACCGCAGGTCTTGATCACCTTGCCGATGATGTCGCGCAACGACTTCTTGGACAGCAGCTGGTTGACATAGCCGATCTCCTTGGGCACGTAGCGGTTGACGAGCACGCGGCCTACGGAGGTGTTGCTTACCAGGTGCTGGAAGTGGTTTCCGTTCTCGTCGACGTCGTCAACGACCACCGAGACGGGGGCGTGCAGTGTCACGCGACCTTCGTTGTAGGCGATTTCCGCCTCCTCAGGGCCGTAGAACTTCAGGCCCTCGCCCTTGTCGCCGGGGCGAAGCTTGGTGATATAGTAGAGGCCAAGCACCATGTCCTGGGAGGGGACGGTGATAGGCGCGCCGTTGGCGGGGTTGAGGATATTGTGGGCTCCGAGCATGAGCATCTGCGCCTCGAGGATAGCCTCGTTGCCCAGTGGCAAGTGCACGGCCATCTGGTCGCCGTCAAAGTCGGCGTTGAACGCGGTACATGCCAGCGGGTGCAATTGGATGGCTTTGCCCTCGATCATCTTGGGCTGGAACGCCTGGATACCGAGACGGTGAAGTGTCGGGGCGCGGTTCAACAGCACGGGATGGCCTTTCATCACGTATTCGAGGATGTCCCATACGACAGGCTCCTTGCGGTCGACAATCTTCTTGGCCGACTTTACGGTCTTGACGATGCCGCGCTCGATGAGCTTGCGGATGATGAACGGCTTGTAGAGCTCGGCAGCCATGTTCTTGGGGATGCCGCATTCGTGCATCTTGAGCTCGGGGCCCACGACGATTACCGATCGAGCCGAGTAGTCGACACGTTTACCGAGCAAGTTCTGACGGAAACGGCCTTGCTTGCCCTTGAGGGAGTCGGAGAGCGACTTCAAGGGGCGGTTGGCGTCGGATTTCACGGCCGACGACTTGCGGGAGTTGTCAAGGAGCGAGTCGACCGCTTCCTGAAGCATGCGCTTCTCGTTGCGGAGGATCACCTCGGGAGCCTTGATCTCGATCAGGCGTTTCAGACGGTTGTTGCGGATAATCACTCGACGGTAGAGGTCGTTGAGGTCGGAGGTGGCGAAACGGCCGCCATCCAGGGGCACGAGAGGGCGCAGGTCGGGCGGAATCACAGGCACAGCCTGGAGGATCATCCACTCGGGCTTATTGCGGTTGCGCGAGGAGCGGAACGACTCTACCACCTGCAGGCGCTTCAAGGCCTCGGTCTTGCGCTGCTGGGAGCCGTCCTTGGAGGCCTGGTCGCGCAGCTGGTAGCTCAGAGCGTCGAGGTCGAGCTCGTGGAGCAGGTCGTAGATAGCCTCAGCGCCCATCTTGGCGACGAACTTGTTGGGATCGCCGTCCTCCAATTGGGCATTGCCCTGGGGCAGACGGTCGAGGTAGTCGAAGTATTCCTCCTCGCTCAGGAGGTCGTATTTACGCAGGGTGCCCTCCTCGATGATCTCCTTGCCCTCCTCGTCCTTTTTGGGGGCGAAGGGACCGGGATTGATCACGACGTAACGCACGTAGTAGATGACGGCGTCGAGTTTCTTGGATGGGAGCCCCAGGAGGTAGCCGATTTTGTTGGGCAGTGAGCGGAAGTACCAGATGTGGGCCACGGGCACGACAAGCTTGATGTGTCCCATGCGCTCGCGACGCACCTTCTTCTCGGTGACCTCCACGCCGCAGCGGTCGCAGACGATACCTTTGTACCGGATGCGTTTGTATTTACCGCAGTGGCACTCATAGTCCTTCACCGGGCCAAAGATGCGCTCGCAAAAGAGGCCGTCGCGCTCGGGCTTGTAGGTGCGGTAGTTGATGGTCTCGGGTTTGAGCACTTCACCGCTCGATTTCTCGAGGATCTCCTCCGGCGAAGCGAGGCCGATGGAGATTTTTGAGAAACCGGTCTTTATTTTGGGGTCTTTTCTAAAAGCCATATGTAGTATTCGCGTTTTAGTCGATTATAAATGGGTAAATTGCTCAGGCGTTATTGCTCGAGGTTGATGCTCAGGCCAAGGCCGCGGAGCTCGTGGAGCAACACGTTCAGCGACTCGGGGATGCCGGCCGGGGGCATGGCGTCGCCCTTAACGATGGCCTCGTAGGCCTTGCTGCGGCCTGTGACGTCGTCGCTCTTGATCGTGAGGATCTCCTGCAGGATGTGGCTGGCGCCGAATGCCTCGAGCGCCCACACCTCCATCTCACCGAATCGCTGACCGCCGAACTGTGCCTTACCGCCCAGGGGCTGCTGGGTGATCAGGGAGTAGGGGCCGATCGAGCGGGCGTGCATCTTGTCCTCGACCATGTGACCCAGCTTAAGCATGTAGATCACACCCACGGTTGCGGGCTGGTCGAAGCGTTCGCCGGTGCCGCCGTCGTAGAGGTAGGTCTTGCCGTATCGGGGCAGGCCGGCTTTGTCGGTCCACTCGTTGAGGTCGTCGAGGGTTGCTCCGTCGAAGATGGGGGTGGCGAATTTCTCGCCCAGCTCGCGGCCGGCCCAACCGAGCACGGTCTCGAAGATCTGTCCCAGGTTCATACGCGAAGGCACGCCCAGAGGGTTCAAGACGATATCGACGGGGGTACCGTCGGCCAGGAACGGCATGTCCTCCTGGCGCACGATGCGCGACACGATACCCTTGTTGCCGTGACGGCCGGCCATCTTGTCTCCGACCGAGATTTTGCGCTTCTTGGCGATGTACACCTTGGCCATCTGCATGATGCCCGAGGGCAGCTCGTCGCCGATGGAGATGTCGAATTTCTTGCGGCGCAGCTCGGCGTCGATCTCTTTCGACTTGCGCAGGTAGTTGACGATGGTGGCGCGGATGAGCTGGTTGGTATGGTCGTCGTCGGTCCACTTGCTCAGGTTGAGCGTGTCGTAGTCGATGTCCTTGAGCACGGCGGCCGAGAATTTGGCGCCCTTGGGGATGATGTCGGAGCCGAGGAAGTCCTTCACGCCCTCGCTTTTGCGGTCGGCGGTAAGGGTCATGAGCTTCTCCACGAGGATGTCCTTCAAGGCTGAAAGTTTCTCCTCGTATTCC
Source organism: Bacteroidales bacterium (assembly GCA_020859755.1). GTDB lineage: Bacteria > Bacteroidota > Bacteroidia > Bacteroidales > Muribaculaceae > JAJPXC01. The sequence goes on from JAJBVP010000002.1 coordinate 5,519, forward strand.
TCGTCGAGCTTGGGCAGCTGGGCTGAGGCGGAGCGGGTCTTTTTCTTCTTGGCGGCCTTGGAGAAGAGGTTGGTGCCGATCACGACGCCCTTCAACGAGGGGGATGCCTTGAGGGAGGCGTCCTTCACGTCGCCGGCCTTGTCGCCGAAGATTGCGCGGAGGAGCTTCTCCTCGGGGGTGGGATCGCTCTCGCCCTTAGGGGTAATCTTGCCGATCATGATGTCGCCGGGCACGACGTGAGCGCCGATGCGGATTATGCCGCGGTCGTCGAGGTCCTTGGTGGCGTCCTCGCTCACGTTGGGTATATCGGATGTGAGCTCCTCCATTCCGCGCTTGGTCTCGCGCACCTCGAGGGCGTACTCGTCGACGTGAACGGAGGTCAAGATGTCCTCGCGCACGACGCGCTCGTTCAACACGATAGCGTCCTCGTAGTTGTAACCTTTCCAGGGCATGAATGCCACCTTGAGGTTGCGGCCCAGGGCGAGCTCGCCGTTCTCGGTGGAGTAGCCCTCGGTGAGGATCTCGCCGCCTTTCACTCGCTGGCCCTTCTCGCAGATGGGGCGGAGGTCGATGGTGGTCGACTGGTTGGTCTTGCGGAATTTGGGGATATGGTATTCCTTGACAGCGTCCTCGAATGCCACGAACTCCTCGTCGGGGGTGCGGTCGTAGCGGATGCGTATCACGGTGGAGTCGACGTATTCGATCACGCCGGGACCCTCGGCGGTGATCTGGGTGCGTGAGTCGCGGATCAATTGACCCTCGAGGCCGGTACCCACGATTGGGCTCTCGGAGCGCATCAGGGGGACTGCCTGGCGCATCATGTTGGATCCCATCAGGGCGCGGTTGGCGTCGTCGTGCTCAAGGAACGGGATGAGCGAGGCGGCGATCGACGCGATCTGCGTGGGCGAGACGTCCATCAGCTCCACTTGCGAGGGGGGCACGATGGGGAAGTCGGCGTCCAAGCGGGCTTTCACCTTGTCGCGGATGAATGTGCCGTCGTCGTTGAGCGGGGCGTTGCCCTGGGCGATCACTTTGCCCTCCTCGATCTCGGCCGCGAGGTAGATTACCTCGTCGTTGTTGAGGTTGACCTTGGAGTTCTCGACCTTGCGGTAGGGGGTCTCGATGAATCCGAGGTCGTTGATCTTGGCGTATACGCAGAGCGAGGAGATCAGGCCGATGTTGGGGCCCTCAGGGGTCTCGATGGGACAGAGGCGTCCGTAGTGGGTGTAGTGTACGTCACGCACCTCGAAGCCGGCACGCTCGCGGCTGAGGCCGCCAGGGCCGAGGGCCGACATACGACGCTTGTGGGTCATCTCGGCCAGAGGGTTGGTCTGGTCCATGAACTGCGACAGGGCGTTGGTGCCGAAGAAGGTGTTGATCACCGACGAGATTGTCTTGGCGTTGATCAGGTCGATGGGGGTGAACACCTCGTTGTCGCGCACGTTCATGCGCTCACGGATTGTGCGTGACATTCGTGCCAAGCCTACGCCGAATTGGTTGTAGAGCTGCTCGCCAACGGTGCGCACGCGGCGGTTGGACAAGTGGTCGATGTCGTCGACGTCGGTCTTGGAGTTGATGAGCTCGATGAGATACTTGATGATGGCGATGATATCCTCCTTGGTGAGGACCTTGACGTCCATCGAGGTGCCCAGGTCGAGCTTTTTGTTGATACGGTAGCGGCCCACCTCGCCCAGGTCGTAGCGCTTTTCCGAGAAGAACAGGTTGGTGATCACCTCTCGGGCAGAAGCGTCGTCTGGCGGCTCGGCGTTGCGCAGCTGCCGGTAGATATATTGAATTGCCTCCTTTTCGGAGTTGGAGGTGTCCTTTTGCAGGGTGTTGAAGATGATGGAATAGTCGCTGGTGGTGGCGTCCTCCTTGTGAAGGAGGATAGTGGACACTCCCGAGTCGAGAATTTCCTGGATGTGTTCCTCCTCAAGCACGGTCTCGCGGTCGATCACCACGTCGTTACGCTCGATCGATACCACCTCGCCGGTGTCCTCGTCGACGAAGTCCTCCATCCATGTGCGGAGGACGCGAGCGGCGAGTTTACGTCCGACGGCCTTTTTGAGGTTGGCCTTGTTGACCTTTATCTCTTCGGCGAGGCCGAAGATCTCGATGATGTCTTTGTCGCTTTCGAGGCCAATCGCGCGCAGAAGCGTGGTAACAGGGAGCTTCTTTTTGCGGTCGATGTAGGCGTACATGACGTTGTTGATGTCAGTGGCGAACTCAATCCAGGATCCTCGGAATGGGATGATACGGGCCGAATAAAGCTTGGTGCCGTTGGCGTGGGTGCTTTGTCCGAAGAACACGCCCGGGGATCGGTGGAGCTGGGATACGACAACGCGCTCGGCGCCGTTGATCACGAACGTTCCTTTCTCGGTCATATAAGGGATTTGTCCGAGATACACGTCCTGGATTACGGGGGCAAAGTCCTCGTGGTCAGGGTCAGTGCAGTAAAGCTTGAGCTTGGCTTTCAAAGGCACGCTATAGGTCAACCCGCGCTCGAGGCATTCCTCGATTGTGTAGCGGGGAGGATCGATATAGTAATCCAAAAACTCGAGAACGAAATTGTTGCGCGTGTCGGCGATAGGGAAGTTCTCGGCGAATACCTTATAGAGTCCTTCGTTGTTTCTTTTTTCCGGGGGCGTGTCGAGCTGCAGGAAGTCGCGGAACGACTTGAGCTGTACCTCCAGGAAGTCGGGGTAAGGAAGCGGGTTCTTTACCGAGGCAAAGTTAATGCGGGGTTTTTCTTGTGTAACTGACATCTAAATTTAACGTTAGAGGAACTCGATATTAAATTAAAACTACTGTTATGTGCCGTGTGAGGTATCGTGTTGTGTAAGCGAAGGATAAAATGCTTCGGTTGACTCAGTGACAACTCGATTTGTTTTTAAGCACAATAAGGTTAAGAATCCCCACTATAGGGGATTCTCAACCTATCAACCTGATTTACAGGCGGTTTTATTTGAGCTCGACTTCAGCGCCGGCCTCTTCGAGTTGCTTCTTCAGGCCCTCAGCGTCAGCCTTGGCGAGGCCTTCCTTGATGGTGTTAGGAGCGCCATCAACCAGCTCCTTAGCCTCCTTGAGGCCGAGGCCGGTGAGCTCCTTAACGAGCTTAACGACGGCGAGCTTGCTGGCGCCAGGGGCCTTGAGCACTACGTCAAACGAGGTCTTCTCCTCGGCTGCGGGAGCGCCGGCTGCGGGACCAGCTGCAACGGCTACAGCGGCTGCTGCGGGCTCGATGCCATACTCGTCCTTGAGGATCTGAGCAAGTTCGTTTACTTCCTTAACGGTGAGGTTTACGAGTTGTTCTGCAAAAGCTTTCAAATCTGCCATTTTTGTATGATTTTTATTTGTTAATTTTTACGTTTGGGGGTGGTGAATTTAGTCTTCTTTTTTGGAGAGAGTTTCCAGGATGCCGTGGAGCTTGTTTCCACCGCTCTGGAGGCCGGAGATTACGTTCTTGGCCGGCGACTGCAGCAGGGCCACGACATCGGCGATGAGCTCGTTCTTGCTCTTGATGTTGGCGAGCGTGTCGAGCTGGTCCTCGCCCACGTAGATGGTCTCCTCGACGTAAGCCGCTTTGAGGCGGGGGAGGGTGTCACCTTTCTTGACGAAGTCCTTGATGAGCTTCGCGGGGGCGTTGCCGGTGTTGCAGCACATGATCGAGGTCGACTGCTTGAGCACGGGATAGAGCTCTTCGAAGTCACCTTCCATTTTCTCGAGAGCCTTGTGGAGAAGGGTGTTCTTCACCACCATCAGCTTGATGTCGGCCTTGAAGCAGGCGCGTCGCAACGCGGAGGTTTTCTCGGCGTCCAAGCCGGCAGTCTCGGTGAGGTAGAAGCAGCTGAACTCTTTGAGGGTATCAGCGATCTTGTCGATTATAATAGCTTTATCTTCCTTTTTCATTGTCTACGGGTTTAAGGGGTTAAGCGTCTACCGACTTTGAGTCGACTTTAACGCCGGGACTCATAGTGCTCGAAAGATAAATACTCTTGATGTAGGTGCCTTTAGCGGCGGCGGGTTTCAGCTTGATCAAGGTGTTGATGAACTCCTTGGCGTTGTCCACCATCTGGGCGGGGGTGAAGCTCACCTTGCCGATTGATGTGTGCACGATACCGTTCTTGTCGACCTTGAAGTCGATTTTGCCTTTCTTGACCTCCTCGACGGCCTTTGCCACGTCCTGGGTGACGGTGCCGCTTTTGGGGTTAGGCATCAAGCCTCGGGGGCCGAGGATACGGCCCAGGGCGCCGATTTTGCCCATGATAGCGGGCTGGGTGATGATGACGTCCACGTCGGTCCAGCCGCCTTTGATCTTCTCGATGTACTCGTCAAGGCCCACATAGTCGGCTCCGGCGGCCTTGGCTGCCGCCTCGGCGTCGGGATTGCAAAGCACGAGAACGCGCACGGTCTTGCCGGTGCCATGGGGGAGCGTTACGACGCCGCGCACCATCTGGTTGGCCTTTCGGGGGTCAACACCGAGGCGCACGTCGATGTCCAACGAAGCGTCAAACTTGGTGTAGGTAATCTCCTTCACCTTCTCCACAGCCTCGGCGAGGGTGTAGCTCTTCCCGGCTTCAATCTTCTCTAAAGCAATCTTCTGGTTTTTGGTAAGTTTACTCATGTCAATTGAAGTTTATTAGTTGTTTCCGGGGAAAGCCCCTTTAACGGTGATACCCATTGAGCGCGCGGTTCCGGCAACCATCTTCATTGCCGACTCGACAGTGAAGCAGTTCAAGTCGGGCATTTTGTCCTCGGCGATGGTTTTCACCTGCTCCCAGGTGACCTCGGCAACCTTGGTGCGGTTGGGCTGAGCCGAGCCGCTCTTGATCTTGGTTGCTTCCTTCAATTGGACGGGCACCGGGGGAGTTTTAACGACGAAGTCAAAGCTCTTGTCGGTGTAGTAGGTGATCACCACGGGGAGGATCTTACCTGCTTTGTCCTGGGTGCGGGCGTTGAATTGCTTGCAAAACTCCATGATGTTGATACCCTTAGAACCGAGGGCCGGTCCTACTGGCGGCGAAGGGTTTGCGGCTCCGCCTTTAATCTGCAATTTGATCTGTCCAGCAATTTCTTTTGCCATTTCTCAAAAGTTAATTTAGTTTGGGTTATCTCACGCTCGAACACATTGCACCCTTTCCCTTCCTGCGGGCGTCGCGGATCGTAACACCTCCGCGGCCGTTGGCCGGGCTCGGGCGAATGTTATTCGCGCTCTACTTGCGAGTTTTCGAGCTCCAGGGGCGTTTTGCGCCCGAAGATCTTGACCATCACCTTGAGCTTCTTCTTCTCGGGGTTGACCTCTTCAATCACGCCGGTGAAACCGTTGAACGGCCCGTAGTTGACCTTTACGGTTTCGCCTACCATGTAATCGTTGACGCCCTCGTCCGTGAGGTCGACAAGCTCGTCGGCGCGCCCCATCATCCTCATCACCTCGGCCTCTCGCAGGGGCTCGGGGTCCTTGCCCTTAGCTCCCAGGAAGTCGATGACGTTGGTGGTGTTGCGCAGCTCATGCATCGTCTCGCCATGGAGAATCGCCTCGACAAAAACGTAGCCCGAGTAGAGATTCTTCTCCTTGACCACTTTCTTGCCGTTGCGCACGGTGAGCACCTTCTCAGTGGGGATCAGCACTTGGAATACGGATTTGCCAAGGTCGGTGTTGCGGATTGCCGCGTCGAGCACCTCCTTGACTTTGGCCTCTTTGCCAGAAATGGCGCGAAGCACGTACCACGCTCTTTTCAGCTCTGCCATCTTCCGTCCACTTTTAAAGGTTTAGTTGCCCAAGCTGTAGATAAAGTGCATGAAGTTGTCCACTATCACGTCCATGAGGAAGATTATCAAAGCGATAATCACGGAAGCAACCATGACGATGATAGCGCTCTTAATCACTTGTTTCTTTGTAGGCCAAGAAGTCTTGTACCGCAGCTCGGTATAAGACTCCTCTATATTCGTAAGTAGTTTCAGTTTTTTCATTTCTCTTGTTTTGGCACGGGAAGAGAGGCTCGAACTCCCGACACCTGGTTTTGGAGACCAGTGCTCTACCAACTGAGCTA
>JAJBVP010000077.1:0-20343 GCA_020859755.1 Bacteroidales bacterium
TTAATGGTTTAAAACTTCAACCTCCTTTCCCCCTTTAAAGATTTAATGGTTTAAAACTTCAACCTCCTTTCCCCCTTTAAAGATTTAATGGTTTAAAGCTTTAAATCCCTAAATCTTAAAACTGAAAACCGAAAACTGAAAACTGAAAACCATCCTAAATGGCCAAAACATTATTCGACAAAATATGGGACGCTCACGCCGTTAACGTTATCGAAGGCGGTCCTACCCAATTATACATCGACCGTCACTACTGCCACGAGGTCACGTCACCCCAAGCGTTTCAGGGGTTGCGCGACCGCGGCCTGAAAGTGTTCCGTCCCGAGCGCACCTTCTGTTCCCCCGACCACAATATTCCCACGCTCAATCAGGATAAGCCCATCGCCGATCCCGTGTCGCGCAACCAGGTTGACACACTCAGCCGCAACGCCAAGGAATTTGGCGTCACGCTCTACGGCCTTGGCAACGAGCGCAACGGTATCATCCACGTGATAGGCCCGGAAAACGGCCTTACCCTACCGGGCTACACCATCGTGTGCGGCGACAGCCACACGTCGACGCATGGAGCCTTCGGCGCTGTTGCCTTCGGTATCGGCACCTCCGAGGTAGAGATGGTGCTCGCCTCGCAATGCATCCTTCAGCCCAAACCCAAAACAATGCGTATCAACGTCGAGGGCAAGCTCCGTTCTGGCGTAACCGCCAAGGATATAGCCCTTTACATTATCGCCAAGATGACCACCGGCGGTGCCACCGGCTACTTCGTGGAGTATGCCGGTGAGGCCATCCGCTCGCTCTCGATGGAGGAGCGCATGACCGTGTGCAACCTCTCGATCGAGATGGGAGCCCGCGGAGGAATGATCGCCCCCGACGAGGTGACGTTCGCCTACTGCAAGGGTCGCGACTTCGCCCCTAAAGGCGAGGAGTGGGACAAGGCAGTCGAGAAATGGAAAGAATTGTACAGCGACGAGGACGCGAAATTTGACGCCGAGATCACATTCGACGCCGCCGACATCGAGCCCCGCATCACTTTCGGCACCAATCCCGGCATGGGTATCGGTATCTCGGAGGCTGTCCCCGAGCCTGACGCCGACGACGAGGCCGGCCGCGTCTCCTTCCTCAAATCATTGGACTATATGGGATGGAAACCCGGCCAGAAACTCGAGGGTACACCCGTCGATTACGTGTTCCTCGGATCCTGCACCAACGGCCGCATCGAGGATTTCCGCGCATTCGCCAACGTGGTCAAGGGCAAGAAGAAAGCCGACAACATCACAGCGTGGCTCGTCCCTGGCTCGTGGAAAGTGGACAAGCAGATACGCCAGGAGGGGATCGACAAGATTCTCGAGGAGGCTGGATTCCAGCTTCGCCAGCCCGGTTGCTCGGCCTGCCTGGCGATGAACGAGGACAAGGTGCCCGCTGGCAAGCTGGCCGTTTCGACCTCCAACCGCAATTTTGAAGGTCGACAAGGGCCCGGCTCACGCACGATTCTCGCCGGCCCTCTTGTGGCCGCCGCCACCGCCATCACCGGTGTCCTCACCGACCCCCGAAAGCTAAATGCTTAATGCTAAACGCTAAATGCTTAATGCTGAAATGAAACAGAAATTCGATACGATAATATCATCTTGCGTTCCCCTGCCCATGGAGAACGTCGACACCGACCAGATCATACCCGCGCGCTTTTTGAAAGCCACCTCTCGCGAGGGATTTGGTGAAAACCTGTTCCGCGACTGGCGATACGACAAGCAGGGCCAACCAATCGCCACGTTCCCCCTGAACGACCCTCGATACAAGGACGCCAAAATCCTTGTCGCGGGCAAGAACTTCGGCTCCGGCTCCTCGCGCGAACACGCCGCCTGGGCAATCGCCGACTACGGCTTCCGCGTGGTGGTGTCGAGCTTCTTCGCCGACATCCACAAAAACAACGATCTCAACAACTTCGTGCTACCCGTGGTGGTTTCCAACGACTTCCTTGCCGAGATTTTCGCCACTATCGACGCCAATCCCCAAGCCCAGCTGAAAGTGGATCTCCCGGCTCAGACGATCACCAACCTTGCCACGGGCCGCTCGGAACAATTTGACATCAACCCCTACAAAAAGCATTGCTTGATCAACGGCCTCGACGACATCGACTATCTGCTCACCAAGCAGGCCGACATCGAAAGCTATGAGGCAAGCCGATAAGCCACATACCCCAGCGCCACGCGGTCGCCGCGTGGAGATCATGGACACAACGCTGCGCGACGGCGAGCAGACATCGGGGGTGTCGTTCACGGCAACCGAGAAGCTCAACATCGCCCGATTGTTGCTGCACGAGCTCCACGTGCCCCGTATCGAGATCGCCTCGGCGCGCGTGAGCCAAGGCGAGCTGGAAACCGCCCGTCGCCTATGCTCTTGGGCTGAAAAAACGGGTAATCTGGAGAAGATCGAGATCCTGGGGTTCCTCGACAACGGTCGCTCCATTCAATGGATCAAGAACGCTGGTGGAAAGGTGATCAACCTGCTGAGCAAGGGCTCGGAGAAACATTGCCGCTACCAGCTGGGCCAAACTCCCGAGCAACATATCCAAGCCATCACCGATGAGGTGGCCCGCGCCCGCGAGGCCGGCCTGGATATCAACCTTTACCTCGAGGATTGGTCGAACGGAGTGAAAAACTCCCGCGCCTACCTCTACCAGGTGATGGATGCTATCCAGGACCTACCAATCAAGCGTTTCATGCTCCCCGACACGCTGGGTATACTTACCCCCACGCAAACGTATTACTACATGCGCCGCATGATCGAGCGCTACCCCACCCTGCATTTCGACTTCCACGCCCACAACGACTACGACCTGGCGGCTGGCAACTGTTTCGCCGCTTTGCAAGCCGGAGCACATGGGGTGCATGTGACGATCAACGGCCTGGGCGAGCGCGCCGGCAACGCCACGCTGTCGTCAACCGTAGCCGTTATCCACGACCACTTGCAGCTGGTTACCGGTATCGACGAATGCAAGATCAACAAGGTGAGCCACATTGTGGAGTCGTTCTCGGGCATTATGGTGCCACCAAACAAGCCGATTATCGGCGAGAACGTGTTCACGCAATGCGCCGGCGTGCATGCCGATGGCGACTCCAAAAACAACCTCTATTACAACGAATTGCTTCCCGAGCGTTTCGGCCGAGAGCGTGAATACGCCCTTGGAAAAACCTCCGGCAAAGCCAACATACGCCACAACCTCGAGGCGCTCGGCATCGAGCTCAACGACGAGGATATCAAGAAGGTAACCGACCGTGTTATCCAACTTGGCGACAAGAAAGAGATCGTCACTCCCTCCGACCTTCCCTACATCGTGGCCGACGTGCTAAAGCACTCCCCTTTGGAGCAATCAGTCAAGATAATCAACTACGCACTGTCGCTGTCCCACGGCCTGAAACCCACAGCCTCGGTAAGGCTGTCGATCAATGGCCAGGAATACGAGACGGTGGCAAGGGGCGACGGACAGTATGACGCCTTTGTGAAAGCCCTGAGAGCAATCTACAAGGACAACCTCGGCCGAAAGCTTCCCATCTTGCTCAACTATGCCGTCAACATCCCCCCGGGAGGACACACCGACGCCCTGGTGCAGACAACAATCACCTGGGAACTCGACGGTGCCCAGCAGCTCAAGACGCGGGGCCTTGACGCCGACCAGACGGAGGCCGCCATCCAAGCTACCCTGAAGATGCTCAACATTATCGAAAACAATCATCAATCTTGATATGAATTTCAATATAGCTGTGTTGCCCGGCGACGGTATCGGGCCTGAAATCTCCCAGCAGGGAGTCGACGTGATGAGCGCCGTTTGTGAGAAATTCGGCCACACGGTCAATTACACCTACGCATTGTGTGGCGCGGCCGCTATCGACGCCGTTGGCGACCCGTTCCCCGAGAAGACCTACGAGATATGCCGCGATGCCGACGCCGTGCTGTTCTCGGCCGTTGGTCACCCGAAATTTGACAACGACCCCACCGCCAAGGTGCGTCCCGAGCAAGGCTTGCTGGCCATGCGCAAGAAATTGGGCTTGTTCGCCAACATCCGCCCTGTGGAGACCTTCGAGTGTCTGCTCCACCTTTCGCCCTTGCGCAAGGAACTGGTAGAGGGAGCCGACTTCATCTGCATCCGCGAGTTGACCGGTGGCATGTACTTCGGCGAGAAATACCAGGACAACGACCGCGCTTATGACACCAATGCCTACACGCGTCCCGAGATCGAGCGCATCCTCCACACGGCTTACGCCTACGCTCGTCGCCGCCGTAAGCACCTCACTGTGGTAGACAAGGCCAACGTGCTGGCTTCCAGCCGCCTGTGGCGTAAAATCGCCCAAGAGATCGCTCCCCAGTACCCCGACGTCGAGACCGATTACATGTATGTCGACAACGCCGCTATGCGCATGATTCAGGAGCCCCGTTTCTTCGACGTGATGGTCACCGAGAACACCTTCGGCGACATCCTCACCGACGAGGGCTCGGTAATCTCCGGCTCGATGGGACTGCTTCCCTCGGCGTCCACAGGCGAGAGCACCCCGGTATTTGAGCCTATCCACGGCTCGTGGCCCCAAGCCGCAGGCAAGAATATCGCCAACCCATTGGCCCAGATTCTTTCGGTAGCCATGCTCTTTGAGTACTTCGACTGCAAGGCCGAGGGCGCGCTTATCCGCAAGGCTGTCAACGCCTCGCTCGACGCTTGCGTGCGCACTCCCGAGATCCAAGTGCCCGGAGGAGCCACTTACGGCACCAAGGAGGTAGGCGCGTGGATCGTCGATTATATCAAAAAAGCATAATCATCGATTGGAATCGCCGCTTTAACAGTTGTTAGAGCGCCCCCATTTGGTGAGATAGCGAAAAGTTGCTAATTTTGCGGCGTGAAAACGGAAAAACCGATGAAGAATTTCTCCAGATCGATATTATTGCTCGTGTGCCTTGCCGTGGGATTGGGCGCCTCGGCCCAATTCCGATGGGGTCCCATGGTGGGCGCCGATTTCTCCAACCTCAAGTTTAAGCAGGATCTCGTGACGGTTGACCAAGCCTATGGATTTGAAGCCGGTGTGGTTACCGAGACGATGTTTCCGGGCATCGGTTTTGGCCTCGACACGGGTATTTACTACTCCTTGAAGGGGGCAAAAGTCAACTTGGGTGAGAAATACGTGTGGTCGAGCGATGGCTACGGCGATTCACGCGTGTACCTTCATTACATCACCGTGCCGTTGCACCTTCGCTTCAAGTGGACCCGCATGGGCGGATTTGAGGAGTATCTCGCGCCGTTCGTCTATGGAGGTCCAGCTGTGGGCTTTCTGGCCGGTCACAGCAGTATCGGCGCCTTCCAATGGGCGGCGGCCGACTTTGCCCTCGAGGTAGGCTTGGGTGTGGAGATTAAAAAGCTGTTCCAAGTGACCGCCGTGCGCTCCTGGGGTATGACCTACGCTCTCAAGACCAAACTGCTCGACGATTTCTCGGCACGCAACCGCGCATGGTCGATCCGATTCACCTACTTCCTGAAATAATCCTATAGGCCTTTGAAAGACTTATAGCTCCCCATAAGGTGGAATTTCCGCAAGGAATTCCACCTTTTTCCCGTTATAATCCACCCTCACGCAGTAGTGGCACAACCCGTTGGAAACCATCAGGTAACGTGCCTGCAATACCATATTATAACGTACCACTTGATCAAATACCTCCTGGGTGATCGTCACCTCGGGAGCCTTGTACTCTACAATCACCAGAGGCTTGCCCTCACGGTCGAACACCACCGTATCACAACGCCTGCGCGTGTTGTTCAACTCTATTCCTATCTCATTGGCCATCAACGACCGCGGATAGCCCAGATGACCTATCAGGAAATTCACAAAATGCTGCCTCACCCATTCCTCGGGGGTTAACGCCACAAGTTTCCTGCGCAGCGAGTCGTACACGCGGGGGAAACGGCCGGTGAAATCCACCTTGACATCAAAGGGCGGCAAATTGAGATTTTCCACTTCTTTTACGCAATAATTTTGGCAAATAAGAAATTATTGGTAAATTTACACATTATTTTTGAAACAGCATCTATTTTTCCCTATGGCCGAGGCCGAAATCACATATCCCATGCTTTGCTCCCAGCTCTCCAAGGGGCAATATGCGCCGTTGTATCTACTTCACGGTGAGGAGGGTTACTATATCGACGAGCTGGTAAAGCGATTCGAGAAGATAATTCCCGAGGGAGATCGCGACTTCAATCTCTACGTGATGTACGCTCCCGAGGTGGAGCCGTCGCAGGTAATCGAGACATGCAACCGTTACCCGATGATGGCCGACCGCCAGGTGGTGATACTAAAAGAGGCGCAGGCTGTACCAGCAACGTGGTTGAACGCCCTGGGAGCATATGCCGTGTCGCCCAACCCGATGACAATCCTCGTCATCTGCTCCCGAGGCGAGAAAGCCAAGGGAAAGGACCTGATTGGCCCGTTGAGGAAGGCGGGGGGCGTCGTGTTCGAGTCCAAGAAGATGAAGGACGTGAGCGGCGCCGTGTCGCAGCTGGTGAAATCCAAAGGCCTCACCATCGAGCCCAAGGCGCTGACAATGCTCTCGGATTATATCGGCTCCGACTTGTCGAAAATCTACAACGAGGTGGACAAGCTCACGGGTATTCTTGGCTCGGGTGCCATGATTACCCCCGAAGCCGTTGAGCGTCACATCGGCGTGAGCAAGGATTACAACAACTTTGAGCTCGTGTCGGCCATAGCCCAACGCAACGCCCAAAAGGCGTTCACCATCATCCGTTACTTCCGATCCAATCCCAAGAACAACAATCCCATCCCCACGGGCGCGGTGTTGTTCAACTTCTTCTCCAACGTGCTCGTTGGCCAGTACACACCCGACAAGAGCGATCGCTCGCTGGTCGCTGCGATGGGGCTCAAAAGCACCTACGCCCTGAAGGACGTTCTACCGGCCATGCGCAACTACAACGCGTGGCAAGTGATCGAGATCATCAACGACATCCGCCGCTTCGACGCCAAATGCAAGGGCGTGGGCTCGCGTCAGGATCCGTTTGACCTTCTCCACGAATTGATTTACAAAATCTTAACCTACCGCAGATAATGGCTGAGCATAACGATTTTGGCGCTTGGGGCGAGGAAATGGCCCGCCAGCTTCTCATCTCCAAAGGCTACGGTATCGTCGACACCAACACCCATACAGGTCCCGAGGTCGACATCATCGCTACCAAGGACGACCGCATCGTGTTTGTGGAGGTGAAAACGCGCCGCAGCGACTTCGGTGATCCACTTGCCGCTGTCGACCGCAAGAAAATGTCACGACTTGCGTCGGCCGCCAACGCATTCATCCGTCACTTCGGGGTGAAATTTTATCCGCAGTTTGACGTGATCACCGTGATAGGCGAGCCTGAAATGTACGAGATCACCCATTACGAGGACGCGTTCCGTCCACCATTGCGCACCCGATAAACCAACCATGGAAATCGACCACCAAGCGATAGTGAAACGCGTAGAGCCCGATGGCATCACCGTAGCCATCATCTCCAACGAGCGTTGCGGGGGATGCGCCGCCGCGGTGTTGTGTGGCGCCCAACAAAGCCTTGAGCAAAAGGTGGAGGTATCCCGTCCCGAGGATTTCAAAGTGGGCGAGCGGGTGAGCGTCACGGCCACCGAGCCGAGCCAGATGCGAGCTGTGTGGCTGGGCATCGGCATCCCATGCGTGCTGTTCTTGCTGGTAATCTTCGGCTTGCTATCCCTCAGGGTGGAGCAAGGATGGGCTGCGCTGGGCGGATTGCTCGTGCTCATCCCCTATTACCTCATCCTCTATCGCTACCGAAAGCGCATCGCCCACCGCCTCCAATGGATAGTCAAGCCACTCCCCTCCTCCAAATTACCATGAAAAGCAGCCATTAACTTTTAACTTTTAACTTTATACTTTAAACTTAATACTTTTACGCAGTAAAAATGTCGATAATTATCTCATCCATCATAGTGCTCGGCGGCATCGGCATCATCTCGGCCGTGCTGCTCTACTTCATCGCCAAGCGCTTCAACGTGCCTGAGGATCCCCGAATCGAGCAGATCGAGGAGCACCTCCCCGGAGCCAACTGCGGCGCGTGCGGCTACAACGGTTGCCACGACTTCGCCGTAAATTGCGCCAAAGCCACGTCGCTCGAGGGGTTCAACTGCCCTGGTGCCGGACCAGAGGCCATGGAGAAAATCGCCGAAATTATGGGCATGACCGTTGTGGCCGAAAAGCCCAAGATCGCCGTGATCCACTGCAATGGCACGTGTGAGAACCGCCCCATCAAGAGTCACTACGACGGAGCGCGCTCTTGCGCCATCTTGTCGATGGTGGCCGTGGGCGCCACTGATTGCGCCTACGGATGCCTGGGCGAGGGCGACTGCGTGGCCGCTTGCCCTTGGGACGCGATCCACATCAACCGGCTTACGGGTATGCCCGAGGTCGACGAGGACAAGTGCGTGGCCTGCGGCAAATGCGTGGCCGCTTGCCCGCGCTCGCTGATTGAGCTCCGCTACAAGGGTCCGCGCGGTATGCGAGTCTACGTCGCCTGTTCCAACAAGGAAAAAGGAGCCTTGGCACGCAAGGAGTGCAAGGTGGCATGCATCGGTTGTGGTAAGTGTGAGAAATCTTGCACCCACGACGCCATCACCGTGGCCAACAATCTGGCTTACATCGACTTCGAGAAGTGCAAGCTGTGCCGCAAATGCGTCGACCAGTGCCCCACCACTGCTATCCACGCCGTCAACTTCCCCAAGCCCAAACCCAAGCCCGAGGCTCTCGCCGCTGAATAAACCTCGCACATTCATTTACGCGAAATCAATCCATTATGCTACACACCTTCCACAAGGGCGGCGTTCACCCGCCAGAATATAAAATCACAGCCCACAAGCCTATAGTCGATTTGCCACTGCCCACGCAGGTGGTTGTGACCTTCTCGCAGCACATAGGCGCCATGGCCAAGTGTGAGCTAAAGAAGGGCGACCACGTTAACCGCGGCGACATCATCGCCAAAGCGGCTGGTTTCGTTTCGGCCAACGTGCATACGCCCATCACCGGCACAGTCACCAAGATTGACCGCCATAAGACGGCTTTCGGCAACCCGGCCGACACCGTCACAATCGAGGCCACCGAGGAGGAGCACCTATCCGACATCGAGGCGATGAAAAACCGCAAGGCGATTCGCACCGATGAGGAAATGCTCGCTCTTGATCCTCAAGAGATTATCGGCCTGATTGACGACGCTGGCATCGTGGGATTGGGGGGTGCCACCTTCCCAACCAAGGTAAAACTATCGCCACCCCCCGGATCAAAGGCCGAGCTGTTGATTATCAACGGAGTGGAATGCGAGCCGTTCTTGACCAACGACCACGCCATCATGCTGGAGCAACCCGACGCTATCGTGCTGGGTATCCGCTTGTTGATGCGCGCCGCTGGGGTTGACCGCTGCGTTGTGGGCATCGAGAACAACAAGCCCGACGCCATCGAAGCTATGCGCAAAGCCACTTCCCTCTACCCCGGCATCGAGATTATGCCACTAAAGGTGAAATACCCCGAAGGCAGCGAGAAACAACTCATCGAGGCTATCATGGGCCGCGAGGTGCCGTCAGGCGGTTTGCCCATTGCCGTGGGTGCCATTGTGCAGAATTGCGCCACCGCCCTTGCCGTGGCCGATGCCGCTCGCTATGGTGAACCCTTGATGAGCCGCGTGCTTACCGTCACTGGTCCGTCGGTGAAGAACCCCGGCAACTTCCGTGTGGCAATCGGCACGCCCATCTCCACTGTGGTTGAAGCCGCCGGGGGCGTTCCTCAGGACACTGGCAAGATTATCCTTGGCGGACCGATGATGGGCAAGAGCGTGGTGACGATCGACGCCCCCACGATCAAGGGAGTGTCGGGTGTATTGATGCTTCCCGAGTCGATGAGCGAGCGCCGAAAGGTGGAGCCTTGCATCCGTTGCGCGGCCTGCGTCGACGCCTGTCCAATGGGACTGGAACCATATCTTCTGGCCACCCTCTCCCGCCTGGGCGAATTTGAAAAAGTGGAAGCCAACAAAGTAATGAATTGCATGGAGTGCGGCTCTTGTTCTTACACATGTCCCTCGTCAAGGCCCATCCTCGATTACATTAGGCTTGGCAAGCTCAAAGTTAAAAGCTTAAAGTTAAAAGTTTAAAGTTAAAAGTTAAAAGTTTAAAGTTTAAAGTTTAAAGTTTAAAGTTTAAAGTTTAAAGTTAATACATTATTTACTAGAAACTTCATATGGCTTATTGGGATTTTAAACAATTAGATATTTGGAAAAGAGGGATGGATATCTCTATCGATATCTATCGCATTACGAAATCCTTTCCGAAAGAAGAAACCTTTGCGTTGTGTAGCCAAATGCAAAGAGCCGCTACTTCAATTCCTTCAAATATTGCTGAGGGTCATGGAAGATTCTCTCCCAAAGATTTTCTTAGGTTCATAAGAATGGCTCAAGGTTCAGCAAATGAACTTGAAACCCAACTTGAAATCGCATTTAGGCTTCATTATATTGATGATGCCATCAAAAGTGATTTATCTTACAGGTTACTAAATTTGAGAAATATGATGGGAGGATTTGCTATTCATCTTGAATCTCAAGACAAGACAAAACCCCGTGAAAACTCAAATAAATAAGGTATTAACTTTAAAACCTTAAACTTTGGACTTTTAACTTTTTGAATATGAACCAATTATTAACCATATCTGCTTCCCCGCACATCCACACCCGAAGGACGGTATCCTGGTGCATGTGGCAGGTGCTGATCGCACTCGTGCCGGCACTGGCCTGCGCGCTCTACTACTTCGGCATCGGGGCGGCAATCGTAATCATCACATCCATCCTCGGCTGCATCATCACCGAGTACCTGATCAACCGCTACATGCTTGGCCGTCAAGCCACTATCGCCAACGGTTCGGCCATCCTCACGGGCTTGCTCTTGGCGTTCAACCTCCCCAGCAACCTGCCCGTGTGGATCGTGCTCACTGGCGCGGTGGTGGCTATTGGTATCGGCAAGATGTCGTTCGGAGGATTGGGATGCAACATCTTCAACCCCGCGCTGGTGGGCCGCGTGTTCCTGTTGATCTCCTTCCCGGCGCAGATGACCACATGGCCTGAGCCGCTGGTCAACCCCTGGAGCTACACCGACGCCACCACGGGTGCCACCATCCTCGGCGCGATCAAGCTGGGTGAGATCTCGCCCGATTCGGTCGACCTATTGCAGAAAGCATTAGGCTTGGCTGGCGGTTCGCTTGGTGAGGTGGGCGGTATCGCGCTGATTCTTGGCGGCATTTACATGATTTGCCGCAAAGTGATCACCTGGCACATCCCCGTGTCGATACTGCTGACCGCTGGCTTGTTCTCGTGGGCCATCGGCATCAACCCGTGGGTACAGCTGCTGTCGGGCGGCATGCTGCTCGGAGCGATTTTCATGGCTACCGATTACGTGACGTCTCCCATGAGCCACCGCGGAATGGTGGTATACGGCGTGATGATCGGCCTGGTCACCATCATAATCCGCCAATGGGGAGCTTACCCCGAGGGATTGTCGTTCGCTATCCTGTTGATGAACGGTTTCGTGCCTCTTATCAACCGCTACGTTAAGCCCCGCAAATTCGGAGAAAGGAGGGCAAAGAAATGAAGAAGTTATCATCATCGCTGCCGCATCTGATCCTCTCGCTCGGCCTGATCACAATAGTGGTGGGCGCCGTGCTGGCATGGGTGTACGAAATCACTGAGGATCCCATCGCCCAAGTGGAAAAGCAGAAGAAAGTGAAAGCTATCGCGGCGGTCACTCCCCCCTTTGACAACGACCCGATGGCCGAAACTGTCGAGGTGGAGATGGACGGCCACACTATACCGGTCCACATTGCTACCCAAGGTGGCAAACTGGTAGGAGGCGCCGTCGATAGTTATTCCATGAACGGTTTCTCGGGCGAGATTGACGTGATTTATGGCTTCAATCGCGATGGGGAGATTACCGGCTACCAAGTGATCAAGCATGCCGAGACACCCGGCTTGGGCGCCAAGATGGAGCAATGGTTCCGTGACCCGCAAGGGGATCGTTCAGTGATTGGCCGTAATCCTGGCACGAAAGAACTTACCGTCAAAAAGGACGGTGGCCAAATCGATGCCATCACCGCCGCCACCATCAGTTCGCGCGCATTCCTTGACGCTCTCAACCGCGCCTCCCGCGCTTATCAACAAGCTAAAACTCAATACAATGAATAAGTTACAAATCATATACAACGGCTTGGTGAAGGACAACCCCACGTTTGTCCTCCTGCTGGGCATGTGCCCTACTCTCGGCACCACCGGTAGCGCCCTCACTGGCATGTCGATGGGTTTGGCCACGATGGCCGTGCTCATCTGCTCCAACGGCGCAATCTCAGCCTTGAAAAACGTGATTCCCGATAAGGTGCGCATCCCGGCCTACATCGTGGTAATCGCCTCGTTTGTCACTGTACTTCAGATGATTATGCAAGCCTATCTGCCTGCGTTGAACGAAAGCTTGGGTATCTTCATCCCCTTGATTGTGGTCAACTGTATCCTGCTGGGTAGAGCCGAGGCGTTCGCCTCGAAGCATCCCGTGGGCGATTCGCTGTGCGACGGCCTGGGAATGGGTCTCGGTTTCACTTGCGCGTTGACCCTCCTTGGCGCTGTGCGAGAGGTGCTCGGTACGGGACGAATTTTCTCCTTGGAGATTTTCCCCGAGAACTACGGTTCGCTAATCTTCGTGCTTGCCCCTGGCGCTTTTATAGCCCTTGGATTCCTGATTGCATTCTCCAACTACTTTAAAACCCGACACGCCTGATGCTCACCTACTTATCTATCATCGTAACAGCGATATTCGTCAATAATATCGTCTTTGCCCAATTCCTGGGCATCTGCCCCTTCTTGGGTGTATCCAAGAAGTTGAGTTCGGCTGTCGGCATGGGCGGCGCCGTGACATTCGTGATGGTGCTCGCCACTACGGTGACATGGTTGCTGCAAGAGTATATCCTTGTACCGCTGGGACTTACATTCATGCAAACTATCGTTTTCATCCTCGTCATAGCGGCGCTGGTGCAGATGGTGGAAATCGTATTGAAGAAGATTGCACCGGCGCTGTACACGGCTTTGGGCGTGTTCCTGCCACTGATTACCACCAACTGTGCCGTGCTTGGCGTAGCTATCTTGGTGACACAGAAGGGATTTGACCTTGGAGAATCGGTAGTGTACGCCGCGGCTACAGCCATCGGTTTCACCCTGGCTCTTGCCATGTTCGCCGGTATCCGCGAGCAATTGGCCATGACCGAGGTGCCCGGCCCCATGCGAGGCGTCCCCATCGCCCTAATCTGCGCCGGTCTACTCGCTATGGCCTTCATGGGCTTCTCAGGCATCACCATCGGCTGAACATCCCCTCGTTCACTCGATTACTCTAATACACGACTGAAAACTGAAAACTGAAAACTCCCCCGCAATGAAGCCTCTTTTCTCCATAATCACAGTCACTTACAACGCCGAATCGACGTTGCCCGTGACAATGCGGAGCGTCAAGGAACAGACGTGCCACCTCTTTGAGCACCTGATCATCGACGGCGCATCCACCGACGGCACCCTCAAAATTGCCAACGATGAGAAACTGCCCCAAACCGTCATCACATCCAAGCCGGACAACGGCCTCTACCACGCTATGGACAAAGGACTTGCGATGGCCCAAGGCGACTATGTGATCTTCCTCAACGCGGGTGACAAGTTCCACTCCCCTGACACGCTCCAGCGCATCGCCGACGTGGCAATGGACAACGCTTACCCCGGAATCATCTACGGCCAGACCCTAATAGTCGACGCCAATGGCAAGCGCGTGGGCGAACGCCACTTCCGTGCGCCTAAGGAGTTGTCGATCAAGAGTTTTGCCAACGGTATGGTAGTGTGCCACCAGGCTTTCGTGGCTCTGCGCAAGATTACGTCGCCATTCGACCTGCGCTACCGTTTCTCAGCCGATTACGAGTGGTGTATACGTTGTCTACAGCACTCGCGGCGCAACCATTACATCGACGATTACCTCGTGGATTACCTCAACGAGGGTGTCACAACACGCAACCACCGCAAGTCGCTGATGGAGCGTTTCCGCATCATGTGTCACTATTACGGCGTGGCGCCCACAGTGTGGCGACACATTCTCAAAGTTTTGAAAATCAAGAAGAAATGATACTGCTTAACACGTCGTTCCACGTACTGAAGACGCTGGCGCAAGATTTTGAGACTTGGGCTCGCGAGGTGTACATCCCGGCCGTGAAAGAGAGCGGCATTTTCGGCCAGCCCCAACTGCTGCGGATATTGGTGGAGGTGGATCCCGCTTTGGCGAGCTACTCCATCCAGATGCCATCCCCCTCGCTCGAGGAGGCCACGCGCTGGCATGACGAAACCGCCACGCTGCTCCACGACGACCTCCATGCTAGATGGGGTGAGAAGGTGCTTTGGTTCACGACCTATATGGAGGAGGTTGATTTTTAAAGGAGGAAAGGATGAAAGGAGTAAAGAAGGCTGGATGAAGGAGGATTTTGATCGCATTATAATAGGGATTGACCCGGGTACCAACATCATGGGCTACGGCATCCTTGGGGTCAAGGCCAAGAAACCGGCCATGATTGCCCTGGGGGTGATACGCCTGAACAAATTTGACGACCACTATATGCGCCTGGCGCGGATCTACGAGCGCGTGCTGGGGCTTGTTGAGCAATATCTACCCGACGAAATGGCGATTGAGGCCCCGTTCTTCGGCAAGAATGTGCAGTCGATGCTGAAACTGGGACGCGCTCAGGGTGTGGCCATAGCCGCCGCTCTGGCTAGGCAAGTGCCTATCACTGAGTACGAACCCCGCAAAATCAAGATGGCTATCACGGGCAACGGAGCGGCCAGCAAGGAGCAGGTGATGGAGATGCTGAAACGGATCCTTGCCATACCATCCGAAAACCTCACCGACACGCTCGATGCCACCGACGCACTGGCCGCGGCGTTGTGTCACTTCTATGAGACGTCAAAACCTATCGCGGCCCACGCGGGAGCGAAGTCGTGGAAGGAGTTTGTGGCGAAGAATCCCGACAGGGTGAAATAAAATGGATTTTTTCGTGTTTTCGGGGTTTCTCCCTAAAATTAGAGGCGGGCGTCGGATTGGGAGGAGGGGAGAAGCCATTTCACGTCGTAGATGACGTGGCGGGGCTTCAACAAGGAGGCAATGTCGAGGTCGCAGAATTGGTTGTGGGCGACGGCGAGGATGGCGGCGTCGAAACGCTCGGTGGGGAGCTCGTTGGTGATGTCGATGCCGTACTCTCGCTTGGCCACGGCGGGGTTGGCCCAGGGGTCGTAGACGGTGATGTCGATGTTGTACTCTTTCAGCGCACGGTAGATGTCAACGACCTTGGTGTTGCGGCAGTCGGGGCAGTTCTCCTTGAAAGCGAATCCGAGTATAAGCACCTTGGATTCAAGCACTTGTATGCCTTTCTTCAACATTAGCTTTACCACCTGAGAGGCCACGTAAGCGCCCATGCCGTCGTTCATGCGGCGTCCGGCGAGGATGATCTCGGGGTTATAACCGTAGCGCTGGGCGCACTGGGCGAGGTAGTAGGGATCCACGCCGATGCAGTGACCGCCAACCAGTCCAGGTCGAAACGGCAGGAAGTTCCACTTGGTGCCAGCGGCTTCCAGTACGGCTTGGGTGTCGATGCCCATGAGTGTGAAAATCTTCGACAACTCGTTGACGAAGGCGATGTTGATGTCGCGCTGGGAGTTCTCGATTACCTTCGCGGCCTCGGCGACTTTGATGGAGGGAGCCAAGTGGGTGCCCGCGGTGATGACCGAGGAGTACACCTCGTTGACCTTCTCGCCGACCTCGGGGGTAGAGCCTGAGGTTACTTTCTTGATTTTTTCGACGGTGTGGAGTTTGTCGCCAGGATTGATGCGCTCGGGGGAGTAGCCGGCAAAGAAATCCTCGTTGAATTTCAACCCCGAAACACGCTCCACCACGGGAATGCACTCGTCTTCGGTAACGCCAGGATAAACCGTTGACTCGTAAACCACAATATCACCCTTACCAATTACTTTGCCGACGGTTTCGCTGGCACCATAGAGGGGAGTCAAGTCGGGGTTGTTGTTCTCGTCAACCGGGGTTGGCACGGCCACAATGTAGAAGTTGCAGTCGCGGATCTCGTCGATGTCGGTGGTGCAGCGGAATCCGTGGTTGTTGATGGCATCCTGGAGCAGGTCGTCGGCCACCTCGAGCGTGGCGTCATGGCCCTTCATCAAAGCGTCCACGCGGGCCTGGTTCATGTCGAAACCCACCGTGGGATACTTCGTGGAAAACAACCTCGCGAGAGGCAGTCCCACATACCCCAAGCCAATCACGCATATCTTAATCTCCTTCTCCATATCGCCTAACTAACAACTAACAACTAACAACTAACAACTAGAAACTAGAAACTTTACCGCAGATTCTCCCAATACCACTCACACGCCTCCTTAAGTCCCTCACGCATAGAGAATTTCGGGTCGTAGCCCAACAATCTCTTGGCCTTGTCGATAGAGGCCAGCGAATGGGGGATGTCGCCCACGCGGTTGGGTCCATGGGTAGGCTCGATGGCGGCGATCACCTCGTCCTTCTCCGACAGGAACTCGCGCAGGTCGTCGACCAACTGGTTGAGGGTGGTGCGCTCGCCGTAGGCCGTGTTATAGATTTGGTTGACAGCCTCGGGATTGTCGGTGGTCAACGCCAACTCGTTCATCAGTATCACATTATCTATATATGTGAAGTCGCGGCTGTAGTTGCCGTCGCCGTTGATGTTGGGCGACTCGTGATTCATGAACTTCTTGACAAACAAGGGGATAACCGCCGCATAAGCGCCGTTGGGATCTTGGCGACGACCAAACACGTTGAAGTAGCGCAAACCGATGTATTCGGTACCGTAGGTGCGGGCGAAGACGTCGGCGTACAACTCATCAACGTATTTCGTGATGGCGTAGGGGGAAAGGGGACGACCGATTTTGTCCTCAACTTTGGGAAGCGAGGCCGAGTCGCCATAAGTGGAAGATGAGGCTGCGAACACGAAACGCTTCACGCCCGCGTCGCGGCTGGCTATCAGCATGTTTAGGAAACCGCCGATGTTGACGTCGTTGGTGGTGATGGGATCCTTGATCGAGCGGGGCACGGAGCCGAGAGCCGCCTCATGCAACACATACTCGTTACCTTCTACCGCCTTGCGACAGTCCTCGAGGTTGCGGACGTCACCCACGATTAACTTGAAGGTGTCAGGGTAAGCCTCAATCAGGGGGATTAGATTCTCCATGTGGCCAGTTGCGAAATTGTCCAGGCAAGTCACGCGGTTGCCCTTGGCCAGAAAATGCTCGCAAAGGTTGGAGCCAATAAACCCGGCTCCTCCAGTGATCAAAATATTCATATTAATGTGATAAAGCTAATTTGGAACTGCAAATTTACATAAAATGCGGTAAATTCGCGTAAATTTGCGGTCAAAATAACGAAAATGGAGCAACCAAGCTGGTATCTCGACCTGCAACTGCCGGGCGCATCCACGGGTATTCACGCGGGATTCACTTCGCGTGGCGTCGTCGCCGAGGGTAACCCTTACTCGGGTTTCAACCTGTGCCATTACACGGGCGACGATCCTGGGCATGTGGCCGCATGCCGCTCAGCCCTGCTCCAAGCCACGGGAGGGAAATGGCTGGTTGTGCCTCGCCAAACCCATTCCACCAATGTGAGCGTAATCACCGACCCGGGTGACACGTCGCTGGAAGGGGTGGATGCCTTGGTGACGACGCTGAAAGGGATGGTGATAGGGGTTAACACCGCCGATTGCGTGCCGATGGTCATGGCCGACCCTGTGGCGGGTGTGATCGGGGTGGCGCATGCTGGTTGGCGGGGAGCCGTCAACGGGATTGTGCCAAGAACGGTGGAACGGATGGTGGAGCTGGGGGCTTCACCCGAGAGGATAGTAGCCGCGATGGGTCCCTGCATATGCCAGGACTGCTTTGAGGTTGGTGACGAGGTGGCCGGGCGATTCCCCAAGGAAGTAGTCAAGCGACTGCCCGGACAACGGCCTCATGTCGACCTTCCCGTCTTTGTGGCCCGTCAATTAACTGAATCGGGATTGTCGCCTCAAAACATCGCGTTGCCCACGGCCTGCACGCGTTGCTCCCCTACCCTCTACTTCTCGGCCCGAGCCCTGGGCATCAACTCAGGACGCTGCTTCACTTTCGCATGGCTCAGCTAAGAGCCCTTGGATGACGAAGGATACCAATCGTTGCTGGAACTTTTCGGGGTCGACGTTAGCCGTCCCCCAACCGTCGCGCAGGTAAAGCGTGTCGGCGCCGATAAGGGCCACATCGAGCAGCGACGGCAGTGCCTCGGCCTGCTTGGAATCAAAGACACCCTCGTTCACGCCCTCGCTGATAATCTCCAGTAGCATCTGGTTGACAAGGTGATAGGCGCGGATGCGTATACGCTCCACTCGGCGGTCAACCAGCGACAACAACGCCTTCACTCCGTCGGGACGGTGCACCTTCTCCCTCACCACCTGAAAACGCTGGTAGAGGAAACGCTCCAGTTTTTCCACCGGGGGCATGTCGCTCGTGGCTATCTCGCGCAACGACTCCACCAGCAGATCGGCCTCGCGCTCGATAACGGCGTTATAGATGTCACGCTTGTTTTTAAAATATGTGTAGATGGTGCGACGACCCTTGTCGGAGGCCTCGGCGATATCGTTCATCGTGGTCTTCTCCACGCCTTGCTTGGCGAAAAGCTGGCGGGCAACGTCGATTAGTTTTTCTCGGGTCTTGGATACCATTGCACTGTGGTTATTGCGTTGCGGCGAGATTGCACACTTCCGCTATTCGTGTGCGAAATTACACAAAAGTTTTTAAATTCCAAAATTTATCACTACCTTTGCGGTCGCTTTTAGAGCATCCCGTGTGATGGGAAATTAAGAGCATAAACACTTAATTTTGAGTAACACAACCAATTAAACCAAAAATGAAGACTTATCAACTCAAGGCCGAGCCCCGCGAAGTGCTTGGCAAGAAGGCAGCCAAGGGCCTGCGCAAGGACAACAAGATTCCCGTGGTATTGAACGGCGGCGAGGTTTTTGACCTCCCCTACAACGGCAAGCTCGCCAAGGGCGAGAAGATCGTGGAGCTGGCCAACAACAAGGGCTTGATCACCACCGACCTTACCGTTACCCAGGAGGACGTGCGCAAGCTCATCTATACCCCCGACATCTTCGCCGTTGAGCTCGACTACAACGGTGGCAAGAAGATGGCCGTTTTGAAAGAGATCCAGTTCCACCCCGTTAAGGACACCATCCTTCACATGGACTTCCTCGAGGTTACCCCCGACAAGCCCGTCGTAATCGAGGTTCCCGTGAAGCTCGAGGGCCACGCCGAGGGTGTGAAAGCCGGTGGCAAGCTTAGCCTCTCGATGAAGAAGCTCAAAGTGAAAGCCCCCTACACCGAGATCCCCGAGCGCCTCGTGCTCAACGTCGATCACCTTGGCCTGGGCCAGACAATGCAGGTGGGCGACATCCACATCGAGGGCTTGGAGCTCGTCAACGCCAAGAACGCTGTGGTTTGCGCCGTACAGTTGACCCGCGCCGCCCGTGGTGCCGCCGCTGCCGCCGCTGCCGCCGCAAAATAATTTTAGCTTATGAAGTACCTTATTGTTGGGCTGGGGAACATCGGCGACGAATACCGCGACACCCGCCACAACATCGGATTTATGATATTGGACGCTTTCGCTGAAGCGTCCAATATCACTTTTACCACCGAGCGTTACGGCGACGTGGGCCGCGGACGCGTCAAGAACAAGCAGGTGGTACTACTCAAGCCATCGACCTACATGAACCTCTCGGGCAACGCCGTGCGCTACTGGTTGCAGAAGGAGAATATCCCCATCGACCACCTGCTGGTGGTGGTTGACGACATCGCCCTGCCCTTCGGCGCAATCCGTATCAAGGCCCGAGGCAGCGACGCAGGTCACAACGGCCTCAAGAACATCGCCGCGATGATCGGCACCGAGGCATATCCGCGTCTCCGTTTCGGCGTGGGCAACGCCTTCGCCCGCGGCACGCAGATCGACTACGTGCTGGGACCGTTCACCGCCGAGGAGCGCCAGGCGCTTCCCGAGCGCATCGCTGTGGCCGTCGACGCCATACGCACCGACGTGCTGGCCGGCCTCGACCGCGCCATGTGTAACTATAATAACAAGTGAGTTTTTAGTTTTTAGTTTTTAGTTTTTAGTTTTTAGTTTTTAGTTTTTAGTTTTTAGTTTT
>JAJBVP010000077.1:20443-40349 GCA_020859755.1 Bacteroidales bacterium
TTTTAGTTTTTAGTTTTTAGTTTTTAGTTTTTAGTTTTTAGTTTTTAGTTTTTAGAGATGCCGAGCGAAGTAAGAATTGACAAGTGGCTGTGGGCCATGCGCCTATTCAAGACGCGCACCATCGCCACCGACGCCTGCAAGAAGGGCCGCGTGACCATGGGCGAGCCCGCCGTGGCCGTCAAGCCGTCGCGGGTGATCCACGTGGGCGATGTCATCAACGTGCGCAAGCCCCCCGTCACCTACTCCTTCCGCGTGAAAGCCCTGACGGAAAACCGCCTGGGGGCCAAACTCGTTCCCGATTATCTTGAAAACATCACCCCGCAATCCCAGCTCGACCTGCTCGAGGTGGTGAAAATCGCGGGTTTTGTCGACCGACGCAAGGGCCTGGGCCGACCCACCAAGCGCGAAGCCCGCGACCTCGCCCGCTTCACCGACGACGCCTACGGCGACTCCGACGGCTGGGACGTCGACTTCCTCGACGACTAACCCCATCTGAGCCGCAAAGCGACGAGTTTTATTATTAAACTAGCTTAATAGATGGTAATTTGTGTTAAAAGCTGATGGGGGGGGGTAAAAACTGTTAAAAAAGATTGCGTAAATTTGTGGGTTAAGTATAGACTATTCATCCCAATACACTAAATTTAACCAATCTTATGAAAAAGACTCTGCTATCCTTTTTAGGGCTGGGATTGTTGGCAGGCTTCACATCCTGCTCCAGCGATGATCCCATTCTTGGCACAACAGGCCAAGAAGTGACCGTAACAGTCACTGCCTCGCTCCCCGCCGACATCCAGTCGCGCTCGTTCTCCGACGGCTACACCGCCACCAAGTTCTTCTACGCTGTTTATGAAACGGATGCCAACGGCGACGCCTGCGTCATCACCAAGACAGCTGGCAACGACTTCTCGGGCCTCACGACCACGTTGTCGCTCCAACTCGTAACGGGCAAGAGCTACAAGATGGTGTTCTGGGCACAGTCCCCCACCTCTATCTCCGAAAACATTTTCACCGTGGCCGACGACCTCTCAACCGTGTCGATCGACTACGACAAACTCAAGGACCTCTCCGCAGCCGAGATGGAGAACGTCGACGCCTTCTGGTGCATGAAGCCTGTCACCGTTGAAGGGGCAGCAACCGTTACCGCCGAGCTGAAGCGCCCCTTCGCCCAGATCAACGTGGGCACCACCGACATCGCCGCACCCGCCGTTGCCGGCAAGAAGGTGTACACCACCATGACCGTGGCTGGCGTGTACTCGCAATACAACCTTCTCACGGGCGATGTGCTTGACACCACCACGCAGACCGCAACCTTCACCAAGGTGCTTCGTCCCAACCACGACGTGGCCACCACCGCCGACGAATACGAGAAGTTCCCCGTTGGCGACAAGGGCGCTTATGAGTACCTGGAGATGGCTTACGTGCTGATGTCGAAGGACAAGAAGACCGTCGACATTGACCTCGACTTCTTCTTTGACAACGATGCCACCGCCGCAAATCACCTCGACGTGGACGGCGCTCCTGTGCAGCGCAACTATCGCACCAACATCTTCGGCGCCCTCCTCACCTCGACCATCGACTTCACCATCAAGATCCTCCCCGAATACGAGACCCCCGACCTTAGCCCATCCAAGTGGGACGGCACCACTACCACCGCGGTAACCCCCGTATCGGAGCTGGTTAACGGCGTTGCCACCAACGTTTACCACGTGTCGACCGGCGCTGAGTTGGCTTACATGGCCCAGACTGGTCCCACCGACGCCTACATCGTGCTCGACATGGACATCGACCTCGACAACCAGACGTGGACCCCGTTCGGCAACGTATCGCGCAGCGACTACACCAACGGCTTCACCGGCACGATCAAGGGCAACGGCCAAACTATCTACAACCTGAAAGGCGTGGCCACCCAAGATAAATACGGTTGCGGCCTCGTGGATGTGGCTTACAACGCTTCGATCTCCAATGTGACAATTGAGAACTCCGACCTGACCACCGTCGACTTCGCCGCTCCTATCGTGGGCGCTGCCTTCGGCGAGACCACCATTACCAACTGCCACGTTGTGAACGCCAAGGTCACCTCCGAGGACACGGGCGCTTTGATCTGTGGCCGCGCTTATGGCACGAAGACCGTGATCACCGACTGCTCGGCATCGGGCGAGATCTCGGGCGCTAAGGTTGGCGGTATCATCGGTATCGCTTCCAATGGCGGCGAGACCATCGTAACCAATTGCACCAGCGACGTAACCGTTACCTCCACCACAGCAGGTGGCGGCGGCATCATCGGCTACGTAGGCAGCACTACTACTGTAACCAACTGCGTGAACACGGGCAATATCGGTGGCGATAGCGCTTATTACTCTGGAGGTATCATTGGATATAATCAATTAACTGAGGGATTAGTAATTAGCAATTGCAAGAATACGGGAAAGGTAGAAGCCCTTTCTACCTCAGGTAAGGAGGGTTGCGCTGGTGGAATCACTGGAGCAACTAGTAGCTACAACGTCTTCACGGTTGAGAATTGTGTAAACGAAGGCGAAGTGATTGGCGTAGGTTGCGCAGGCGGAATTTCCGCTAGCCTCTCCCTTGGCACTCTCATCAACTGCCAGAATACGGCAAAGGTTACGGCTACGGGCACATCTGGTTTGGCAGGTGGTGTCGCTGGCCAAACTAGCACCGCTGTAATTACCAATTGCTCGGGTGGCACAGCAGCCATTACAGCCGCCTATGCTGGCCGACTCATTGGAGGTCCTAGCTGCAAAACCATTACCGAAACCGTTCTCCTCACTGTTGATGACAACAATGGTGATGACTACTCCATCCCTACTGCAGGTGCAATGGCTCCCTTCACTTCGCAGAGCACCGTCACTGTACTTGCTGGCACTTTCCACGGCGATCCCGCTCACCCCGGAGGCGCTTCCGCCAAGGTGATTATCCCCGAAGGCTCGGCTTGGGACCTCTACTCGGGCGAGACCGGAACTTGGACGCGTACCTATGCCAAGAGAGACGAAGGCTGGGTGAAAGCCAACTAATCGTAATTGGAATCTTATAATGGCAATGGGGCGCTGAGGCGCTCCATTGCTTTTTTGTGTCTGTTTGTGTCTAACCGGGGAGGCGCGGGCGAGGGCGCCCACGCTCCTTGTTTGTGGATGTCGCCAAAGTTATTTTCATTTTCGGGGATGGATGGTGGATTATTCGGGGAAATGTCGTAAATTTGTAGGCTAATTAGGTCGCTATCGACTGCATGGCCTCCATTAACTTTAAACTTTGCACTTTTAACTTTAAACTACCTCATGATACTCGACCTCATTCCATTGGGCATTGTTGACGCCGCGGGGATTTTCGCGTGGTTCGTCGACCATGCCAGCTATTGGATGGTGTTCCTGTTTATGATGATCGAAAGCTCGTTCATCCCCTTCCCGTCGGAAATCGTGGTGCCCCCGGCAGCCTACTTGGCGTGCCAGGCCGACCCGACGCTGAACGTCTACCTCGTGGTGATCGTGGCCACCGCCGGTGCCATCTGCGGCGCCCTGATCAACTATTACCTGTCGCTGTGGATAGGTCGCCCGCTGGTTTACGCGTTCGCCAATTCACGCGTCGGCCACGCCTGCCTTATCAATCAGGAGAAGGTGGAGCGGGCCGAAGCCTACTTCGACAAGCACGGTGCCATCTCCACGTTTATCGGCAGGCTGATTCCCGCCGTGCGCCAGTTGATCTCTATCCCGGCCGGACTGTCAAGGATGAATATCTGGCAGTTCATTATCTTCACGGGATTGGGCGCTGGCGTGTGGAACACGGTGCTGGCCGCCCTGGGCGCTTGGTTGGCCAAGAGCGTGCCGCTGAGCGACCTATTCGAGCAGGTGGAGCAGTACAACGACTACCTCACCTTTGCCGGCATCGGTATCGGCGTCCTCTGCGTGCTGTTCATTATTTATAAAGCTTTTTCGGCCCCCAAAAAACGCTCCGAAACCCCCTAACCACTTTACTCCTTTCCTCCTTTTCTCCTTTAAAGGATTAAAGGAATAAAGGTTGAAAGAACTGAAAACTGAAAACTGAAAACTCCCCATATATGCTCATTTCCCCCTCGCTACTCGCAGCCGACTTCGCCAACATCCAGCGCGACGTGGAGATGCTCAACCGCTCGGAAGCGGCGATGATCCACTTGGACGTGATGGACGGCGTGTTCGTGCCCAACATATCATTCGGTTTCCCGGTGATCGAGGCCGTTGGCCGCTACGCCCAAAAGCCGCTCGACGTGCACCTGATGATCGTGGAGCCGCAGCACTGGGTGTCGCAATTGCGCGACGCGGGTGCCCGCATCATGAACGTCCACCAAGAGGCTTGCCTCCACCTTCACCGCACAGTCCAGGCCATCAAGGCCGCGGGAATGCAGGCGGCAGTGACCCTCAACCCGGCCACTCCCCTTGTGATGCTTGAGGATATCCTCCCCGAGCTCGACATGGTGCTGCTTATGACCGTCAACCCCGGTTTTGGCGCCCAAAAGTTCATCGAGCACTCCCTCGACAAGGTGCGGCGCCTGCGCAAGATGATAGATGACGCCGGATTGAACACTCTTATAGAGGTGGACGGCGGCGTCAACCTCGACACCGGGCGACGCCTGGCCGAGGCTGGCGCTGACGTCCTCGTAGCGGGCAGCTACGTCTTCAACGCCCCCGACCCTCTAAAAGCCATCCACGACCTCGCGAGCATTTAGCAATTAAAAGCATTTAGCATTTAGCCAAATACTTTATTCCTTTCCTCCTTTACTCCTTTAAAGCAAGAAAGGATAAAAGGATTAAAGAACTGAAAACTGAAAACTGAAAACTTCTTCTCCCCCATGCCTCCCTATAATATCTCATCTTACAACACCGACATCCTCCATGGTCGCAGCAGCTCGACGGCAGAAGAGCCGTTGAAAGGCGCGGCCACGCTTGAAGCTGAGGCCGACGATACCCCTGCCACCAAGTCACGCAAGAAAAAAGCGGCAGTGGCCAAGGAGCCATCGCGCTTTGTTAAATTCTTCACCGACAAGCGCTTGCAAGGCGCCATAGGATTGCTGCTAATCCTATGCGCGGTCTACGCCCTGATAGCCTCGATCTCGTTCTTGAGCCACGGTGCCGACGACCAAAGCATGGTTGATCACATGACCATCGAGCAGATGACGGGCCACACCACGGAGGTGCGCAACATCGGCGGGCCGGTGGGCGCATGGGTGGCCGACACGCTGTTCAACCAATGGTTTGGCTACGGCGCATTCGTCGTAATCGCCTACATGGTACTCGTAGGCCTGGCCCTGATCAAGGTGAGGAAATGCAACTTCTGGGCGCTGACGTTCCGCTCGTTGGTGCTGACGATTTCGCTGTCGATTGTGCTGGGTTTCGCCGCCTTTGAGCTGGGAGCGATGACCTACTGGGGCGGCTACCATGGCTATGCCGTAAACGCCCTGTTGACTGCGGCTTGTGGCGACCTTGGAGCGGTAATAGTGTCGATATTGTTGATCGGTATCGTGTGCTACGTCTACCTCAACGACCTCATCACCGTCTACAACGCCTACCAGCGCCGCATGGAGATACGCCGCGAGAAACAGCGACTGAAAGAGGAGCAAGAGGCTGAGATTCAGCAACAAGTGGCCAAGGAGATGGAAAGCGACCCCATGACGCCCTCCGAGCAACACGAGCAGGAGACAACCGATATGAGCGACACGCCCGACCTCACTTTCCAAGATATTGAGGACGAGACTCTTAGCGAAACCGATGAATTCGTGAAATCCGACACAGAGGATACCAAAGCTGAAGAAGTCACTGAAACAGAGGAAATTGCAGCATCGGGTGAAAAAACAACTGCCGAGGGAGGTCCCGCATTCCTGGTGCAGAAAGGCACGATCGAACAGGCTGAGACCATCGAGCCCGACCTTACCACCTTCGACCCCCGCGCCGAGCTGTCGCGCTACAAATTCCCCACCCTCGACCTGCTGAAGGAGTACCCTGTGCACACCAACACCGTCGACATCACCGAGCAGGAGGAGAACAAGGAGCGCATCGTGCGCACCCTTCAGGAGTATCAGATCGCCATCAGCAAAATCGAGGCCACCGTAGGTCCTACCGTCACCCTCTTCGAAATCATCCCCGCCGAGGGAGTACGCATCGCCAAGATTAAACGCCTGGAGGACGATATCGCCCTGAAACTAAAAGCCTTGGGCATCCGTATCATCGCTCCTATCCCTGGTCGCGGCACAATCGGCATCGAGGTGCCCAACAAGGCTCCGCAGATCGTGTCGATGCGCGAGATGATCGCCTCACGCAAGTTCCAGGAATCCAAGGCAGCTCTGCCGATGGCCCTGGGTGCCACGATTACCAACGAGGTATTTGTGGCCGACTTGACAAAGATGCCCCACCTGCTCGTGGCCGGTGCTACCGGTCAAGGTAAATCAGTGGGCTTGAACGCTATCATCGCCTCGCTGCTATACAAGAAACATCCCTCGGAGCTTAAATTCGTGCTGGTAGACCCCAAGATGGTGGAATTCAGCCTGTATTCCAAACTCGAGAAGCATTACATTGCCAAGTTGCCCGAAGAGGAGGAATCTATCATTACCGATACGTCACGCGTGATTACCACGCTCAACTCGCTATGCCTGGAGATGGACCAACGCTACGCCCTGCTAAAGGATGCCCGTTGCCGCTCCCTGGCCGAGTACAACGCCAAGTTCACGGCTCGACGCCTGAACCCCGAGAAGGGACACCGCTTCCTCCCCTACATCGTGATGATCGTTGACGAGTTTGCCGACTTGATAATGACCGCCGGCAAGGAGGTGGAGACACCAATCGCCCGCATCGCCCAGAAGGCCCGTGCCGTGGGCATGCACATGATTATCGCCACCCAGCGACCGTCGACCAATGTCATCACGGGTATCATCAAGGCCAACTTCCCCGGTCGCGTCGCCTTCCGCGTGCAGCAGATGGTTGACTCGCGCACGATTCTCGACCGCACTGGCGCCAACCAGCTCATCGGCAAGGGCGACATGCTGATCAGCATCAACGGCGAAATGACCCGCGTGCAGTGCGCATTCATCGACACCCCCGAGGTGGAGGCCCTCGTCGATTGGGTTGACAGCCAGATTGGTTATGACCATCCTTACTACCTGCCTGAGTACGTGCCCGAAGGTGGTGACGCCGAGGCCTTGGCCAACATGACCGACCGTGATGTGCTATTTGAGGAAGCCGCTCGCGCCGTTGTGGACAGTGGCAACGCTTCCACCTCGTCGCTGCAGCGTCGCTATGGCATTGGCTACAACCGTGCCGGCAAGATCATGGACCAATTGGAGGAGGCTGGCATCGTCGGCCCGTCGCAGGGCGGCAAAGCCCGTTCCATCCTCGTGGATCAGATGGGCCTGGAGGACCTGCTCCACGGGATCGGATAAACCAAGGAGGCTATCAAGTCGTTATTAATCTCGGGAATCCCGAAAATCCCGAAAATCCCGAAAAGATAAATAGAGAATGAGAAGAATCCTCTCGATTATATTGTTGGGCGTGGCGATGGTGGCCACGGCGGCGACACCCTCGGCGGCAACAGTGCTGAAGAAGGTGAGCGACACGCTGCGAGCAATGCCCTCGGCTTCTGCGGCGTTCACCATCTCGGGACAGAACGGCCAGGAGTCGGCCCAGCTGTGGGTCGCCGCCAACTCGTTCAAGATGGACGTCAAGAACCGCCTGGTCACCTATTTCGACGGCCACACGCAATGGGTATACGACCCGTCGGCCCAGGAAATCTCAATCACCGAGCCTACCACCGAGGAGCTTGCCATGGTCAACCCCCTGGCGATGCTCACATCCCTCCAGAAATCCTATAAATCGCGAATGCTTAAGGGGACCACTGGAAAATACGTGCTGGAGATGGTGCCTAAGACCTCGGGAGGCGACCTGACGAAGGCGGTCGTGACTGTCAACGCCACCACCTATCTACCCGAGAAGGCCGTGCTTTACCTTTCCAACGGTTCGACAGCAACAGTAACAATCAAAAATATCACCAAGCTCCAGCGGTTGCCGGCAAGCCACTTCCGCCCCACCAAGGCACAATACCCCAAAGCCGAGTGGATCGACCTGAGATAGGTGTTAAGTGTTAGTGATTAGTGATTAAGTATAATGGCTGAGATGGTGGAAAGTAGGTGGAAATTGAATTAAAAGCAATACAATATATCATGGAAGCGATTGACACTAAATGCTTGATTATCGGGTCGGGGCCTGCGGGCTACACGGCCGCGATCTACGCCTCTCGCGCGGGACTTGCACCTATATTATATGAAGGGATGCAGCCCGGAGGCCAGTTGACCACCACCACCGAGGTGGAGAATTTTCCCGGTTACCCTGAAGGCGTGACCGGCCCTCAGTTGATGGACGACCTGCGCAAGCAAGCCGCTCGCTTCGGCGCCGACATTCGCCCGGGGATGGTCACCCAAGTGGATTTCGACAAACATCCCCTGGAGGTGATGATTAACGGCAGCGAGTTGGTAAAAGCCCGCACGGTGATAATCGCCACAGGCGCGTCGGCCAAGTATCTGGGACTTCCCGACGAGCAGAAATACGCTGGCATGGGCGTAAGCGCCTGCGCCACTTGCGACGGCTTCTTCTACCGCAAGAAGGTGGTAGCCGTGGTAGGAGGTGGCGACACCGCTTGCGAGGAGGCACTTTACCTCAGTACACTCGCCAAGAAGGTGTACCTTATTGTGCGTAAGGATTACCTACGCGCCTCCAAGGTGATGCGCCAGCGCGTGGACGACACCGAGAATATCGAGATCCTTTTCAACACCAACACCGTGGGGCTCTATGGTGACGAGGTAGTGGAGGGGGCCCACCTTGTGGAACACCTTGGCACCGACCATGAGCGCCATTACGACCTGCCCATCGACGGTTTCTTCTTGGGCATCGGCCATCACCCCAACACCGACGTGTTCAAGCCCTATATCGCCCTTGACGAGCATGGCTTCATCGCCCTGCCCGGAGCAACGACCGAGACCAACGTGCCGGGCGTGTTCGCCGCCGGCGACGTTGCCGATCCCCGCTATCGCCAAGCCATCTCGGCCGCTGGCATGGGTTGCCGAGCAGCCATCGATGCCGAAAAATTTATCCTGCAAGGATAACAGTTTAAAGTTTAAAGTTTAAAGTTAATAGTTCTCTGGGTGGAGGGTGTCGTGTATTCGTGTAATCGTGAACTCGAATGCACGAGTAAACGACAGATCGAGGAATCGAATAAACGAAAAAACGCGCCGGGGTGAAACTAATGACGCCTCGGCGCGTCCTATATGGAAAAGCTTTGCTTGGAATATTAAAGCGTTGCCAACAAAATCAAATTAAACCAATAATATCAACTTTATGAGACTCAATCTACGTCGCTTCGCCCTGGCTCTTTTGGGCGTGGCTTTCTTGATTCCCGCTGGGGCCCAAACGCCCATCCCCGCCGATGAGGCTGTGCGCAAGGGACAACTCCCCAACGGCCTCACTTATTACATTCGTCACAACGAGACCCCCAAGGGTCAGGCCGACTTCTACATCGCCCAGAAAGTGGGCTCTATCCTCGAGGAGGACAACCAGCGCGGCCTTGCCCATTTCCTGGAGCACATGTGCTTCAACGGCACCGAGAATTTCCCCGGCAATTCGCTGATTTCCTGGCTTGAGGGCGTGGGCGTGAAGTTCGGCGAG
This sequence comes from Bacteroidales bacterium, assembly GCA_020859755.1. Taxonomy (GTDB): domain Bacteria; phylum Bacteroidota; class Bacteroidia; order Bacteroidales; family Muribaculaceae; genus JAJPXC01. The sequence continues at coordinate 30,133 of JAJBVP010000077.1, forward strand.
AACCTCAACGCCTACACCGGCATTGACCAAACGGTGTACATGATCCAGAACGTGCCCACCGACCGCACGGGCGTGCAGGACACCTGCCTTCTCATCCTCCACGACTGGGCCGACGGCCTTCTGCTCGACCCCCAGGAGATCGACAAGGAGCGCAGCGTGATCCACGAGGAGTGGCGCACCACCAACGTGGGCCAACAGCGTATCCTCGAGCGACTGCTTCCCGAGATCTACCCCAACAACAAGTACGGCTACCGCCTTCCCATCGGCACGATGGAGGTGGTCGACAACTTCCCCTACCAGGCTCTGCGCGACTACTACGAGACGTGGTACCGTCCCGACCAGCAGGGCGTGATCGTAGTTGGCGACATCGATGTCGACCGTGTGGAGGCCAAGATCAAGGAGCTGTTCTCGCCCATCAAGATGCCCAAGAACCCCAAGGAGCGCGTGTACACGCCTGTTGAGGACACCAAGGGCACGATCTACGCTATCGGCACCGACAAGGAACAGCCGATGGTGATGGTGCAGCTGATGTTCAAGAGCGACGCCACCCCCGATGAGATGAAGAACACCGTGGAAGGCTACGTGGCCGATTACGTGGAGGACGTGGTGGAGATGATGCTCAACAACCGCCTGCAGGAGCTCTCGATGCAGCCCGACGCTCCGTTCGCCTTGGCTCAGGCCATGATGGGCGACTTCCTGGTATCCCGCACCAAGGACTCCTTCACCCTCGTGGGCGTACCCAAGGGCGATGACGTTGCCGGCACGCTGCAGGCCATCTACCGTGAGGGCTTGCGCGCATGCGGCGGAGGCTTCACCATGGGTGAATACGAGCGCGCTTCCAAGGAGTGGCTCTCCCACAAAGAGAAGGCTTACAACGACCGCGAAAACACCCAGAACAGCACCTATGTGCAGACCTACGTGAACAATTTCCTCGAGAACAAGCCCATGCCGTCATGGGACACCGAGTACCAAATCGCCCAGATGCTGCCGATGATGGTCTCAGTCGACATGATCAACCAGGCTATGAGCCATGCCATTACCCGCGACAACCGAGTGGTGCTGGTGCTGATGCCCGACAAGGAAGGGATGACCGTCCCCACCGATTTCGACCTCGCCCAGGCCATGGCCGCTGTTGAGGGCGAGACCATCGAGGCTTACGTCGACGAGGTGAAGGCAGAGCCGCTCATCCCCGTGCTTCCCGCCAAGGGCTCCATCCTCAGCGAGAACAAGGACAACACCTGGGGCACCACGGTAATGAACCTCAGCAACGGCGCCACGGTGATCGTCAAGCCCACCACGTTCAAGAACGACGAGGTGCTCCTCTCGGCTATCGCCAAGGGCAACGCCGCCGCCACGATCAGCGACGACAAGGCAGCTACCGTGGTGATGTTCCCCTACGCCGTATCGCAAGCCGGCTTGGGCGACTACACCTTCAGCGACCTGCAGAAGTACATGCAGGGCCATCAGGTGCAGCTGGGTATGTCTCTCGAGAGCTATTCCCGCAAGATCGAGGGCGCAACCACTCCCCGCGACCTGCCCATGCTGATGGAGCTGCTCTACATGACCATGAGCGACGTGACGATGACCCCCGACGAGTTTCAGGCCTTCCAGAACCAATACGGCTCGGTGCTCCACAACCAGGAGGCCAACCCTCAGTTCCAGTTCCAGGTTAAGAGGCAAGAGGGGTTGTTCCAGTCGCCAAAGCGCGCCTTCTTCTCGGCTCAGACCGTTGCCGACACCAAGCGCGAGGACCTGCTTGAAATCGCCAAGAACGCCACCAAGAACGCCGCCGACTGGACCTTCGTGATCGTGGGCAACGTCGACGTCGACTCCTTGCGTCCCATGGTTGAGCAGTACATCGCCTCGCTCCCCGGCGACCCCGCCACGAGCGTGAAGACCTTCGAGAACGTGCCCGCGATGGAGATCACCCCCGGTACCTACACCAAGGAGTCGAGCATGCCGATGGAGACACCGCAAGTGTGGGTAACGATCGCCTCCGAGGCCAAGATTCCCGCCACCACCAAGTCGAAGTACATGATGAACGTGTTGGCTCACGCCCTCACCAAGCGCTTGCTTGAGACCGTCCGCGAGGACGAGGGTGCGGTATACTCTATCGGAGCCTACGGCGTGCTCAACCTCGCCAACGTCAACAACGGCATGATCCAGATCCCCTTCCCCATGCAGCCTGAGAAGAAGGACAAAGTGCTGAAGATGATCGACCACGAGATCGCCTCGATGGCCAAGAAGGTGAAAGATTCCGAGGTGAACGACGCCAAGGAGTTCCTCATCAAGGAGTACCGCGAGGGCTTGGAGCTCAACGGCACGTGGAGCGAGGCCCTCACCGACAGCCTCTTCTCGGGCGTCGACATGTTCAACGGCGCCGAGGAGGTGATCAACTCCATCACCCCGGCCGACATCCAGGCCCTGGCCAACGAGTTCGTCACCCAAGGCAACCGCCAGACGATCCTCCTCGTCCCCGCAAAGTAACCCCATTAAATAATCTCATTATAAAGGCTGTGTCAACATTGGCGCAGCCTTTTTGTGTCAACATAAAAAGCTTGATAAGCGTTTGATAATTAAAATAAATGCATTATCTTTGCAAAAAAGACAACCAATATGACACAGCTACTTTTAACCATAGAGGACGAATCCAAGGTATCAGCGCTTAAGAAGGTGCTTCAGATGATGGATGGCGTGTATGTGACCAAGCCTCACAAGAAACGAAAAACAGGTTTGGATCTTGCTTTTGAGGACGTCGCAGCTGGCCGGGTAACCAAATGGAATTCCGTTGAGGAAATGTTTGAGAAATTGAACATCCCCATATGAGTTACACAATTATAAATACTAAACGCTTTGACAAGGACCTTAAACTTTGCGCTAAGCGTGGCTACCCTATGGCCAAGATTGCCGAAGCCCTTGAGATCTTGCGTCAGACAGGAACGTTGCCTCCCCAATATCGGCCGCATAAACTGATCAATGAATATGCGGGGTGTTGGGAATGCCATATTGGAGGGATCAAGAGTGATTGGATAATGGTGTGGCAGCAAAATGACATGGAGCTAACTCTTCTCATGCTCCGCACAGGTACCCACTCCGACATATTTTAGTTAATTAGCCCCAGATTCGCCTGAATTACGGAAAAATTTCCGCAATTCGGGCAATTTTCTTACAAAATGTGGCTGATTACATAAAATTTTCACTAAATTTGCAGCCTAAAACCAAGTTTCCAATAAATTTTGCAAAAAAATGAAGAAGCACAATTTTTATGCTGGACCTTCGATCCTCTCGCAGTACACGATCAAAAACACTGCCGACGCAGTGTTGAACTTCGCCGATACCGGCCTCTCGCTGCTTGAGATTTCCCACCGTAGCAAGGAGTTTCAGGCCGTGATCGACAAGGCCGCTGCGCTGGTCAAGGAGTTGCTCAATGTGCCTGAAGGCTACCACGTCCTCTTCCTCGGAGGCGGCGCAAGCCTGCAGTTCTGCATGGTTCCCTTCAATCTTCTTAAAACCAAAGCCGCATATCTCGACACCGGCACCTGGGCCAACAAGGCTATCAAGGAGGCCAAAATCTTCGGCGAGGTCGACGTGGTAGCCTCCTCCAAGGACGCCAACTACACGTTCATCCCCAAGGATTACACCGTGCCAGCCGATGTCGATTACTTCCACTATACCACCAACAACACCATCTACGGCACCGAGATCCGCCGCGACCCCGACGTGAAGGTACCCCTGGTGGCCGATATGTCATCCGACATCTTCTCCCGCGAGATCGACATTCGCAAATACGACGCCATCTACGCCGGAGCGCAGAAGAACCTGGCCCCGGCCGGCGTTACTATCGTCATCGTCAAGGAGGATGCCCTGGGCCACGTCGACCGTCCCATCCCCACGATGCTCGACTATCGCACCCACGTGTCGAAGGGCTCCATGTTCAACACTCCTCCCGTGCTACCCATCTACTCGGCCCTGCAGACGCTCGAGTACTACAAGCAGCTGGGTGGTATCCCCGAGCTTGAGAAGCGCGATCTGGCCAAGGCCAAGGCTCTGTACAACGCTATCGACGAGTCGAAAATGTTCGTGGGCACCGTTACCAATCCCGAGGATCGCTCGATCATGAACGTGTGCTTCGTGATGCGTCCCGAATACCAAGAGCTGGAGAAGCCGTTCATCGACTTCGCCACCTCGCGCGGCATCGTGGGCATCAAGGGTCACCGCTCGGTGGGCGGTTTCCGCGCATCGCTCTACAACGCCATGCCCATGGAGAGCGTGCAGGTGCTGATCGACGCAATGAAGGATTTTGAAAAAGCCAATTAATATGAAAGTATTAGTAGCAACCGAAAAACCGTTCGCCGCTGTTGCCGTCGACGGGATACGCCAAGTGATTGAGGGCGCCGGCTACGAGCTGGAACTCCTCGAGAAATACTCCTCAAAGGCCGATTTGCTGGCTGCCGTTGCCGATGCCGATGGATTGATCATCCGCTCCGACGTGGTGGACAAGGAGGTGCTCGACGCCGCCAAGCAATTGAAGATTGTGGTGCGCGCCGGAGCCGGTTACGACAACGTCGACCTCAAGGAGGCAACCGCCCACAACGTTGTTGTTGAGAACACCCCAGGGCAGAACTCCAACGCCGTAGCCGAGCTTGTGTTCGGCATGGCCGTGATGGCAGCCCGCAACATGTACAACGGCACTTCGGGCACCGAGCTCAAGGACAAGGCCATCGGTATCCACGCCTTCGGCCAGGTAGGTCGCAACGTTGCCCGCATCGCCAAAGGTTTCGGCATGGAGGTGAGCGCGCTCGACCCCTATTGCCCCGACGAGGTGATCGTGGAGGCTGGCGTAAAGCCCGTGCACGACCTCAAGGAGCTGTATAAGAACAACAAGATCGTGTCGCTCCACATCCCCGCCACCGACGAGACCCGCAAATCGGTGGGCTACGAGCTGGTAACGCTCATGCCCAAGAACGGCATTCTCGTGAACACCGCCCGCAAGGAGGTGATCGACGAGCCCGGGCTGATCAAGGCCCTCGAGGAGCGCCCCGACCTGAAATACGTAGCCGACATTAAGCCCGACGCAGCCGATGAGATGACCGAGAAATTCGCCGGGCGCGTGTTCTTCACCCCCAAGAAGATGGGTGCCCAGACGGCCGAGGCCAACATCAACGCCGGCATCGCCGCAGCCCGCCAAACGGTAGCTTTCCTGCGCGACGGCATCGACAAATTCAAGGTGAACAAGTAATCCATCCCCCCTACCCCAAAACAGGCCGCTGCTCCCCGCAACGGCCTGCTTTTTTATTGTAATGCCTGAATGCGGTTAACCAGGTCAAGGCAATAACGGGCGAAGGTCGAACGCAAGCGGGCGATCGCCTCGCGTTGTTCTTGCGGCGAGCCATCGCGAGGGGCGGTCATATAGTGCTCTTGCGAGCGAAGTCGTGTATCGGCCTTGTTACGGCGATAGAAACCCTCATGCAACAGGAAGGCCCGAAGATTGGGATGATCGGGAAGGCTTACCTCTATATAGTGGCTCAGCAAATCCCCATCCAATTGATTTACACGGGAATACACCCGGAAGATGATCTCCTTGTCGCCTATCACGGCCCTAAAACGGGAATGAGGGATCTCCTCGCTCGCATTGGAATTCTTATACCACGAGCTATCAGAAAGCAATGGATGGATGTTCTCCCACCAAAGGATGAGGGAGTACACCTCATGGTCCTCCTGATGCAAGTTGATATGGGATTTAAGGATGCGATGACCATCATCCAGGCGATATAGGAAGCCGTTGGTACACTTGCCCATAATATAAGGATAGGTGACCGTGTCTCTTATCCATTGGGCTCCGGATTTATGCCCGGGAACGATTTTCCTGAGCGAGCCGTCGACGTCGTTTTCATCGATTTTGTCGAAGAGATCCTTAACGAACGCAAGGGCCTTAGGCCGTTCCGAGAATTGGCGCAGACTCCCCTTCCAACTCATGTCACGCAGGATATTGTTGCTGCCAGCACGCTTGTTGGTGGAGTTCAACAGATTGGGGCGCAGGGGGATCTCCCTGTCGTAGGATGGGTGCAACGCGAGCATCGCGCGCTCGAGAAGGGCATCCTTGGCCAGCGCACGGTTTTCGTAGCCTCCTCGGAACAGTCGGTAAGCGATCTTTCCCACGCGGCGTAGTTGGGACATGAAATCGGCGTCGTCTTGGGGTGTCCAATTTGTGTGGCCATGAGTGTTGAAATAGTCGCTGATTCCAGCCAGGTCGAGCAATCCTCCAATCTGACCGGTGAAGTAGGGATGGCTCTCCAGAGCGTCAACCAAACTTCCCCATTTTTTGCTTTTCTGGCGTAAGTGGCTCTTGACCTTCTCCTCGCTAAACTGGAAGGAGGGAAAGAACTCGATTTCCTCAGGGCACTCAGTGGAGGTAAGCAGATTCATAATGGACGCATCACCTCGCGCAACGAGCAGGTCGAGCAGCAGGTCGAGGTTCTTTACCGCGCGGATGTAGTTGTAACGGGTAATGTCCTCAACCGTGTTGTCGGCATGGGTGACGTTGTAAATAAAGCGCGCCCATTCCACCAATTCGCCGATGTGACTATCGTCAAATTTCAATCGGAATTGGGAGATGGCGTACATCCTGAATCGGGGGATATAGCCAAAATCCTTGCCGCGCATCATCGCCTCAAACACCTCCCGCTCTGCATAATATTGTGAGGCCCACTTAGGGAGAATGCTGATGGGTCGGTCACAAAAGAGGTCAAACATTCGGGTAAGATATACAACTCCCTCGGCGCTGATTGCACTGATATCCTCCAGCTTGCTGAATGACAGATCCTTGGCGGGGTCGACCAAGAGGTCGGGAATTGTTGTACGGCCCTTGTCTTCACGGTGGTCGATTGCGAATTGGTTGGCAAGACACATCTTTATGAAGTTGCTCAACTTCACGTCCAAAGTAGTGGACAGCAGGGAGTTGAGGGCAACATCCTTGTTTTTGGAGTCATCTCTTGCAGCCTCCTCCTCGGCTTGCTTGATCTCATTACGGGAGTATTTCCAGAAGAGGTCGCCCCAGCGGGTGTCAATGTTGAAGGCGAAATTGCTCTTGGCATCGGTGATGATCGGGTGGTTGCGTTGGGCGATCTCATGGTTCAACTCCACAATGGCCGGAGCGGATACTTTTTGTTGTTGGGAGATGTATTGCTCGAATTTAGCCTTGAAATTCTCGAAGGCCGTGAGGGGCATGCCTCGAGAGTTCATTTTGATGTAGAGGTCGTCGGTGAGCTGGAAGGCGTCGAGATCCATGAAGATGAAAGTCACGGATGGGTCGTCGCTCAACAACCGGTGGAGCATCTCCTCGTGGGGCTGGTCGCGGAAGCGCTCGTCGATGGCGTCGAGCATGGTGAGCATCGAGGCCACGGTGGGATCCTGGCGCCATTCGGGATAAAACCAATGGGAATTGGTGATGTCTCGGGACAGGCGTCCAGAAATATATTCCCTTAGGAGCAACTGGGAGAAATCGACCTCCGGGGCAAGCAGGCAGTCGCAAAATTCAGCGGCGCTACGACGGGTGCGGTAAGTGAACATTGCCTTGGTGAAATTTCCTGCCGCGACATCCCTCATGGCCGAGAAAAAGCGCTTGGATGGATCGCTTTGGGGCTTGCGTTGGGCCAGATACCAATGAATGAGGAACAAAGTGGTAAGTCGCTGCTGACCGTCGAGAGGCACAAATTCGCGACGTCCCGAGGGATCCTTGGCGTGTTCCGAGACACCATACACGAAGTCGAGATCGTGACTCCCCGACGGGGCTGTCATGTAGTCGAGGAGTTGGGAGAGAAAGTCGGCTCTCACTTCCCGCGCTTTGTCGTTGTCGCGTCCCTGGGCATAGTCGCGCTGGATAATGGGGATGACCAATTGATAGTCGCCCGGGTGCTCCTTGGTTCCCTGAGTGAAGAGCTGGAAAAAGGAGTATCGTTTGTTGTTGAATTGATTTTGTGACATAACCTACTATTATTGCTGGGGAAGGAAGGGAATTAATTTGGCTTGGATAGCGGCAAGATAGTCACGGGCGTCGTTGTTGGTCCATGTGAGCATATTGTCGACATGCTTGCTATAGTATTTCATAAACAGGTTTTTAGTGGCCAACGGGATAAACACGCCAGCCGCATCGTGATCCTGAATGTACATGCGCTTGATGGCGAAGAAGGCGTTGCCGTAGGAGCGATTGATCCAGTCGTTGAGCAGGGCCATGTTGCCAAGGCCATCTTTGTTGTCGAGGCGGTCGTCGGCGAAATACACGCGCATCTCCCGAAACACCTGGGCCAGGAGTTGGTCGTACTGATCGCGGTCGCGCTTCTTGGCGTCGATCATCGACAGCCGCTTGGCCTCAATAAGGATGGAGATCAACCGCAATTGACGCCTACGAGCATCTTTTTCGGGTGAATCCTCAAGGGATTCAATCTCGGCCGATTGGCGCTCAAGGTACAATTGGGAGCCATCAAGCACGAATTGGTTGCGCAGCGCTTCATCCGTCTCGACCTCGCCTCCCTCCTTTCGGCAATCCTTGGCACGCGCTCCAGTGAAGTAATACAGCATATCGTTGATCCACGCCTCTCGTTCTCGGGAATCGCGCGGTACCTCCTGGCGATCTTTGTCGGTTTGGGATGCAACATGCTCGCGGTCCCAGCCTTCCTGTTTATAGCGGTCGAAGGGAAACTTGATGTCGGAACGCTCGTTTTCGATCACCGAGAGGATGTTGAAAAGGAGCAGCACATTTTTTATCTTGTTGTCATTGGAGGTGTAACTGATTTGGGAAAGGTCGACGCCTTTGAGCTGTTCCCTTACCTGAGCCTTTATGGCATGAAGAAATTCGTCCTTGTTCAATCGACGTTCTTGGGTGGTGCCGTCCTCTTGTGTGACTGTTTCCACGGCCAGCGATTTGATGAACGGGATTGTCTGGCCGCAGGCGATCAGGTAGCCGATCAAGTGGAACAGGATGCGGTCGTGATACCAATATTCAAGCTCCCGGAAGTAATCCTTCACCTGTTTCCACACGCTTTCAGCGGGACGCTGTCGGGTGGCTTTCTTGCCTTTGCGCTTAGAAGCGTGGATAAGACGCCGCTGGAAGCCGTTGAAGGTGTGATACGCCTCCACCTCCTTAGTCCAGCCCTCCATAAGGTCGAAAATCAGCTCGATGCGGGTATCGTACTCTTTTGGCCATTCATTACCGCCAAGGAAGTACCAAAACGCGTCGTCTTGCAGGCGCTGCTCTATCTGGTTCCATTCCTCGGCGATCTGATGCTGACGCAAGTCGATACCCAGCTCCTGGGCGTGGCGCACGTCATCCTTGGCTGCGGAATCTACCACGCCAAAATTGGAGTCCTTGAGGAACATGGCCTTTATCAGTTCGGCGTTGGTCAAGGGGATTTTGCCGATGTTCAAGCGGGTGAAGATACCCTCGCTGGTGGCACGCTCGGCCTGACCGATCTCGTACCATATCACCCTCGCGTTGTTGGCCAGGTCGCGTGCCTCCTCTTGCTCGTCATAATCATCCTCATCCAAGTCGATTTTCGAGTCGAGGATAAAAGTGGCGAGTCGCTGGTCGTCGTATTTGTCACGATCGTTGAGAGCCGAACGCAACGCGTTGTAGACCAATCGCATATGGTAGAAATCGATGCAATCCCTGGCGTGAACATCGCGGTACTGTTCGTCGGTGATTTTCTTGAGGAATTCGCGGGAACCAGCGCGCGTCTGATAGTCGATCTCAAAAATAGGATAACGGAATTTATCGTTGCGCTCGTCCACGTCAAACAACGCCTTGAGCAGCAAGTAGAGGGTGGTTAAACGTTGCTGGCCGTCGATCACCTCGTAGCCGCTCACCTGGTTACCGTCGCTATCGGTCCAGGTACAAGGCTTTACTACCACGGGCTGGAGGCAGTAGAAGGTGCCGTCGTCGTTACGAGATATTGATTTGATAAATTCGTTGAAGTCGTCAAGCATCTGCAGGCCTTGGGTCGATGTCCAGCGGTAACCGCGCTGATAATCGGGAATATAGAAGCGCAGGCCGCCCAGAGAGCGGATGTTGCGCAGGGAGATGGAGTTGTCGGCGCTGGTGGAGATTGGCACCGTGCAGGATGGACAATTTGATTGACTTGATTCCATGATGATAATGTGATAATGCAAATTTCAGTACATGACAAAATTTGAATTCTTAAATTTAAATATCTGATTTACAA
>JAJBVP010000171.1 GCA_020859755.1 Bacteroidales bacterium
AGCCTCAAAAGAATCCACTTGTCGTTTAACATTTTTTGTTGAACGGAGCCTAAATCCTCCATGCAACTTTGATAAAAAACAGATGCGCCGTTGAGCACCCATTCTTTCTTTGTGAAGTCGCAAGTGCGGAATTTTCCGGCGTGGACAAACACGCCATCGAAGATATGGCGGTGCAATGCCTTCAGCCCGGCCACTGAAAACGAGAACGTGGGGCTTGCCAACAGCCGGTTTATGTTGGCGCTGGCTTGGTCTGCTTCATCAGTCCCGTCTTCGCTCTTCTGGCGGATGTCGTGCTGGGTGTAGTAGCTTCTGACCAACTTTTGTGCCTCTTCGGCGTCAATGTCACCCTCAATGTTGCGGCGAGCCACATCGCGCAGGTATTCTGAGGTCTGCAGGCCGTCGACGGCCTGCAGGCCGATGGCAGTGGCCCAGTTTGAGGCGCGTTCGCGCTTCCCGGGTTCGCCCGAGCGCAGGTATTCGTCAAAGTCTTTCGGCTCCATGTTGCAAAGTTACGATAATTCTATGTAAGCTCATTACACACCCTGCGGAATTTTTCACTTGAAGCCCACTTTGACGCCCTGCTCGGCATAGTTTCCAAGTCGCCACCATCGCGATTCGCCGTTGCCACATGGCATGCCCAGGCTTACATCCATCAGTTCCCATTCCGGGTTTTCTTTGACAACGGCAAGAGAAGCCGAGAATATTTGCAACCCATAGGCAGCCTTTGTGGCACTAATTCCAGGTCAATAGGTGTTGAGACGTCACATATCCTGCGGCTAGCAAAAAATTTGTATATTTGCCATCGGATTACCCGGATAATATGAAACGACTGCTCAGAATAGTGGCATTTGTCGCCGTTGGGATAACCTACGGCACGCCAGGCTATGCCCAAGAGGCGGCGACGATGATAGAGGATTCCATAAAAAGGGAGCTGACGCCAAAGCCTGAGGTGATGTCCCCGAAAGAAGACGCATTCGAGGCAGGGACGACGGTGTATGAGCACCTCGGCCCATTCACAGGCGCCACGCTTACGATCAGTCCCGCGCTTTTTTCGACGCGAAGCCACGCCTCTTGGCTCGACAATCTCAGCGGCTACACGACACGGCAGTCGATGCCCGGGCTGATGGGCGTGGAGGCCGGCGCTATCCAATACAACTTGAACTTGGGGCGTTCCCATTTCATCCCTGAGGGGTTCGTCAACCGCTACGGTTGGTTTCGTGGCGTGACAACGCAATACGGCATAGGCGCCACGATGAGTTTCGACATAAGCCGGGCGTTCAGCGTCACCATCTTCGGCTCCTACGCCTCGAACGCGTGGACCGACAACCCGGCAGTGCTTTCCAACATGGCCACTTCCCGCTACGGAGGCTTCCTCACGTGGAACATCGACGACCATTGGGGCATCGACGTGGGAGCGCAGCGCGTGCGTAATGGCATGTACGGGGGTAACTGGGAGACGGTCCCGATATTTATGCCGTATTACAAATTGGGCAAAGCCAAGCTCGGCATCGATGCCGGAGGCATCCTCCACCAGTTGTTCCGCGACAGCCGCGGTTACCGCCCCAACCCCACCATCGGCCCACCAGTCGACACCTCTATCCGCATCCGGCCCCGCGACTGATCCCCCTACCCCTCAAAAATGTTACCTTATCAACCTGCTAAGCAATAGGATAAGGATACCCAGCAATCCCCAAATAATGCCTATCGGCATCCAAAGTTTCCGCATCATCCGTCGGGTTACTTATGTCGACAAAACAGGCATTATCCACGTGCTCGCCCGGTACAATTACGCCTATTTCCTTTCGCGCCCTCGACGTTTCGGCAAAAGCCTTCTGCTCGACACCATGCAGGCCTATTTCGAGGGGAAGTTAAAACTTAAAAATCGTAACTTTGCAATAATATCAATGACCCCGAAAACGCCGATTGACTCCTCGCGAATGCGCATTGATTCAAACCTGTCCTCCCGATTACGAGTTCGTTCGACGCGACAAGGCCAAAAAGCGAAAATCAGCCGTAAGCACATCGGGCGCATATAAAGTGATAGGCAACGCCGTTCCCCCCCTCCTGGCCTATAATATCGCCATACGCCTGCAAGAGCTATGGCCTAAATTCTTCGGCGACGAGTAATGTGATTTCTCTTAGGGGATTTCCGATGGGGAAAGGGGCTGCAGAGAGAGAAGGGTGATGGTAGCGGTGGTTGCCGGGGTGGGCCGCAGGTCGATGAAGGTAGGCTGGGAAGCGCTGCACGAGGCGGCCAGGGAGCGCCAGCGGTCGCGCTGGTTGCGACTCGGAGCCGCGAAGATGATACGGTTGGGGTCGAACCCTCGGCCAAGCCCGGGGCGGATCTCGAGCAGGGGGTAGGACATTGCGATCATCTGTCGCATGAGCGCGGGGGCGTCCACCGGCGGCAGGTAGGGATAGGCACTGTCGCCAAGCAGGTAATCGAGCATGGAGAAATCGGCGGTGCGGCGGTCGAGCGCTTGCGACACGGCGCTGCTGACATTGTCCTGGATGGCCGAGATGCATTCGTCGGTGATCTCGTATTGCTCGAGTAGGGGATGAAGCCGTATAGGCTCGACAATCTCCTGGCCGTGGGTGTCGAAATACTGGTCGAGCGCTTGGTTGCTGGCCACAGCCACAAGGGGCGCGCGCAGCGAGGGGTTCATCTGGCTGAGCGAGGATTGCATGGTATCGCCCCATTGTTGGAGGTTGGAGTCGAAACTGCGTAGCGAGGTGTAATGTCGTTTGGCCTTGTTGACGAAACCATAGGCGCTCTGCAGGATGCGAGCGGCGATGTTGGCCTGCAAGGGGAGGCGTTCGGTACTGCGAGTAAGATCGGTGCGGCGGTCGGTGAACAGGTTGATTTCAGCGTCATAGTCGCGGCGTACGCAGGAACAACGGTGGCGGTAGTAAGTCCAACACAGTACAAGCATTAGCACGCCTACGCCTACGCCAATCAGGGGCCACCAGAAGTTGTCCTGAGTGAAATACAAGTTGATGGCAAACACGATAAGCGACACCAAGGTGAACACGGTGCCTCCGAAAGCATTCTTTTTCCACTCGCGACGCAAGGCCACGAGCTGGGCTTGGCGTTCGTCCTGTTTTTTGTTGAGGTGGTTGTGGTAGTCGTCGATTTGTGCTGCGGTGGCCGCACGCGCGCGATCGACAAGTTGCGCGATCATGCGCTCGTTGGAGAGCTGCGACACCATCGTGGAGTGTTTCCGCATCACGTCGCCATAGCGTGATTGCAAGTCGCTTAAGCGCACCTTCTCCTCCTCGAGCAGGCCGCAATTGACGGCGTTCTGTATCACGGCGTCGGTCGATTTTATCGACACCGTGGCCGGGCGAGTGGGTGCCGTTGCTTGCTGGGAGTTGACCCCCGACACTTCCGTAATGGTATAGGCGGCGTTGAGCAGCGAGGTGTTGGCAAGGTAGCGATAGGGCATGTAGCAGTAGCCGTTGTCGGCCCAGTCGCTCCCCCAGGAGTTGCGCACGATGAAGATGTTGCCCCGGTCGTTGTAGCCCACTACCACCATGGCGTGGAAGCCCAGGCCGGGGTCGTCAGGGTTAGGAGTGGGTATATAGGCGCTGTTGGCCCCCATCTTTTTGTTGACCTTGAGCGACACTGCCACGGGGTAGCCCGAGGCCAGCGCGGCCTTGATCGACTTGAGGTCGCGGCCCACGTTGAAAGCGGCCGTGACGCGGCGATCGGCGGCATCGTCGTTGGCGGCTTGGGTAGGCTCCTTGGAGAACTGCTCCTCCGAGAACGGGCACAGGGCCTCGAGCGACACGCCACGTTCCGAAGCCGTGGTGATGGCGTCGTAGAGCGAGGCTCCCGAGTCGGTGTTGGAGGCTCCCGACCGGTTGCGAGTGTGCCAATACAGAAACGCGGGACTGAGGTCAACCAGATTGCCGGTGCCACGGTTGACAGTGTATTCCAGAATCGAGGAAACGGCGAATGCGGTGCACGCGTTCTGCTCCCCTTGATCTTCTACAGGACCAAACCATTGGCGCAGATCCACGCTCTCGGGGATCTCCCGCCCCGGCTCGGGGGCAAACGTACGCTCCAACGGGCGATCGGTGACATGGTCGGATAGCTGGCGTGAGCGGCGGTTGTCGAGGGCCGAGGCGCGACGGTCGTCGGCCAGCACTTGCGTTTGGCGGTCGATTTCGTCCTGCAGACGGCGCATGTAGCGTGTTGAAGCCTTGATCTCGTTGCGCAGCTCACGCAGGCGGTCGCATTGAGCGCCGTCGCGCGGGGTGACGAGCAGGCAATCCTCCGGCTCAACGGCCTCCTCGTCGGTGCCGTGGTGGACCTGGTTCTCCAGCTTGGCTTGATACTCGGCTCCCTCGCGGTCGATCTGGGCGAAGAATTCGAGTTGGGGAGCGCACAGGGCGTCGATGTCGTTTTGGCGCGTGTCGAGCTGCACTCCGGCCAACAACGGGTCGTCGTCGTTGATCAACGCGGCCACGAAGGCTCGCTTGTCGGCCAGCGTAAGACCGTCGTCGTGAATGATGTCGTTGAAATCCTTCTCCACCTTCGCGAAGATCTCCTCGATGCGCTTTGCGGCGTTTTCGATGATGGTGTTGTCGGATGCGGCCTCGAGCTTGTTGGAGTCGACATACTCGCTCCAGAATCCCTGCAACTCCACGTTGGCAAGGTTGATGAACTCGTTGGCGCGGTTGACTGCCCAATTGACGTCGACGCGCTCCGACCCCACCCCCTCGCGGTTCATGGCCGAAAGGATCACCCGGCGCAATAGGTAGTCGGTGAAGAATCGACGGTCGAAGACGGCCGTTGACAGCCCCAAGCCGAGTAGCGGGTAGCGCCCGTCGCTGTCAAGCGTGGTGGGGAAAATGGAGTTGTAGGCCAATGAGGAGAGCATGGCAAGCCGCGCGGTAAGCAATCCGAGCGACGCGGCGTCGAAGGTCACTGAGCGGCCTTGCGAGTTGACGGAGTCGAGGATTATGGCGTGCGACACCACCGAGTTGTCCTTCCTTAGCTGGGCCAGTTTCTGCGCCATCTCGGCAGCCGAGCCGTTGTCGTATTTTGCCCCAAGGGCGCTTTCGGCCAGCTGTCGGGTAACCACCACGATGTCAATTTCGTAGAGGTCAGGCGTGGCGCCGCGCACAATCTCCTCGAGCAAGGTCATGTCGGCCTCTGAGGAGGTGGTGACGACGTTGAGCAGCAGGCGGGAGTCGTCGCCGGGGTTTTCGATGGTTAAGCGACGGCGGCGCATTTGAGATAGCACATCAGCCCAAGCCGACGAAGTCGAGGCGATGCGCTGTCCCTCGTCGGGATGACCATGGATTTCAATGGCCACAAGATCCTCGTCGGAGGGTTGCGCGGTGCCCGATGTGAAGCATCCGTCGGCTCCTTTGCCCCACCCCTCAGCGGCCACCGCCGCGGGAGCGATGGCCGAGCCTACATATAAGTTGAGAGTGTGCCTCATTCGAGCGAGTCTACAAATTCCAATTCACGGTTCAGGAGCGTGCGCAGGGCCTTGTTGCGTTGCTCACGCAGGGCCGACAGGTCGGTGAGCTCCGACTGGGAGTACTTGCCCAGATAGTTGGCTTTGACATCGGCGCGCAGGGCTTTGCGGGCATCGGCTCCGTGCTCGATGGCGTATTGCTCGATACGGTCGACGTAGCTGTTGCGCACGGTGTCCACCTTGCGGCGGAACTTCTCGTAAGCCTCCACGCGCGACTCGCCCAGCTCGCACATATAGTCGTCCAACGCCTCTCCCTCGGCGCGGTTGTAGTAATAGTAGGTGTCGCCCACGCGGCGGATCAAGCCGAAGATGAAGCCGCGCACCCACAACTCGATCGTGTCGTCCAGCTCTCCCTTAGGCATCAATTGCCATTTCTCCTTGTCGAGAATGTTTTTGATCTCCATCGTGGCGTGGTAGGAGTCGGGGTTGGCCAGGTAGTCGTGTTCGTAGTTGAGCAGCGGACCGATCATGAACGCCTTGGCTACGCCTTGCTGGCGGTAGATGATCACGCGGTCGCTCATGCCGGTGGAAACCACCTCGGGACGCGCGTTGGAATCGCGGATGGTCGCCAACTCGCCGCTGACGGCGTTGTGGGCCTTGTCGGCAACGCCCACGAAACAGAGGTCGGAGATCGTCGACGACTCGTTGGGGTAGCCGCGGTCGTCGAACGCCAGCAACGGCCGCGCTTTCTTCATGGCGCGCTCGATAAGCGAGTGGAGCATCTCGGGACGTTCGGTCTTCAGTCCTTCGAGCACGTCGTTCACCGATTTCCCCTCCAATGCCTTGGCACCCTTGAGGTTGGCGGCGAAGGTGAGCAGCGATTTCGCCACCTCGGCTTGCGACATCTGCGCGAAAGCGAGGATGGAGTTGCCAGCCTGCAGGAATTCGTCGACGGTCACCTCGTTTTGGTTGATGGATATGGTAGTGGCCACCGAGCCAGTGAGGTCGATACAGAAGGTGTTGGCACCCGCATCGGCCGTGGCCGATGAGTTTTGGAGCTGCATCACCTCGTTCTCGAGATCGGCGTTGACGGCGTTAAGCTTGGCGACGATATTGTTGAGCGTCTCGATATGGCGGTCGATTTCGGCGATAAGGCCGGTGAAGAAGATGATGGCATGCTGGCGGCGCATGATCTCGCGGGCGATGAGCGCACCTTCGTTGGCGGCGTCCACCACCTCGCCTCGTAAGCGACGACTCTTGGCCGGCAGGGAGAGCCAGCTCTTATTCTGCAACTCCTTGACGTGGGTAATGATATCCTGTTCTTGGCGTTCCTGACGCTTCTGCAACTCGTCGAGCTCGTCCTTCATCTCGCGCAAGAAGAGGCTCTCGGTTTGGTAACGGATCTCCTTGAGGATGTCCAAGGTTTTCCCCACGCCACCCGCGGAGGCGAGGTTGCGCTTTACCAGGGCGTCGAGCTGGGCGTTGACCTCGGTGGTTTTGGTTTGGCGCTTTTGAGCGATCTCTTCGGCCTTGGGTGTGGCCAATTGGATGTAGTTTTGCACCTCGGGCATGGCGTTGTCGTCGTCCTCGATCTCCTCGAGCGGATATTGGGGCTGGGCTTGGAGGAGGTAGTCGATCACGTTGTCGTTCTGCGCGCCGTTGTTCTCGCGGATGTTGACGGCGGGGTCGTCAATCCACGCGTTGGCCAGGTGATTGGCATCGGCGTCCGAGTGCAATAAGCTGTGAATCAAGTAGCGGGCACCCTTGATGGCGTAGATGCGGGCCAGCGTGGTGGGGTGCACCACGATCTCCGAGGCGCCCATGGTGCTCACCCAGGCGATGTTGGCGCCCTCGCGGGAGTTGGCCTCGTTGATGGTGACGTCGATGTTGTCGAGGGTCGACGCGGCGGCGTCCGACAGTTGCCCGGCCGCGGTGATCAGCGCCATGGAAATCATCTCGGCCAACTGGTCAACGTGGTTGAACGAGTCGCCATTCTGGTTCTTGTTGTCAATCAGGAAGATAGCGTTGACCGGGCGCTCCGTGAATTCAACGGTCTTGTCGAGGTACTCCACGGCTATGGGCTTGCTCTCGGGCGACATGCGCATCAGGTAGTCGAGGTCGAGGATGCAACCGTAGGCGTTGGGGCGCACGTTGTCCATGCCGTAGGGCGACATGTTGACAAACACGTCGGGCAGCACGGCGTAGGCGGCTATCTTGGTGCGTCGGCCAAGCAGGCGCCGTAGCAGGTAAGCCATATCGATGAACGTGCCGGCTCCCGTGCCACCGCAGAGCGAGAACACCATATGCACCTCTACCTCGTCGCTCAGCAGCGAGTAGCGGGTGTCGTCGTTGATCGACGCCGAGGTGACGCGCGACAAGGCCTGGCGTATCATCGCCTCCAGCCCGGCGGTGCCGCTCATCTGATTGACAATCCAGAAGCGACCGCTGGAGCGCTTCTGCCCGGCCCCGCGTCCCTTGAGCGAGGCCAGCGCGCCGCTGTTGCCCTCCGGCATCCATGTGAAGCGGCTACGGTTGTTGCGGAATGTGTCCTCGGGGGTGGAGATCACGCGCGAGTACTGCTCCGAGGGGAGCAGCGACACCGGCCCGCGCGACGACGTGATGCTCTTGGTGAACGCGGCGCCGTCGGTGTCTATGCCCAGGAACGCGATCATCGGGGGTACCTCCCCGTAGGTTTCGATAAACGCTTTTTTGGTGTGGAGCAGCGAGGTCATGCCCGTGCCCCCGAGGCCTACGAAGAGGCAGCGGCGGATTTTTGTGGTTGCCATATCAGGTGGTGGTTATTTCGATTATATCGTTGGTTTGTTTATTAATCAGTTTGTATTCTTGGCGGGGCTTGAGGATGGTGGTGGGGGGATCCACGGTCCACACTTTGCGTCCCTCGCTCATGGTCACGCCCTTGGACGATGCCCGGAAGCGTATCTCGGGGTTGAACGCGGCGTTGGCGTGGTTCACCTTACGACCCTTGATGATGCGACTCCACACTCCCTGCGGCTTCTTCTTGGGGGTGAACGACACCTCCCATGCGCCCTTGGTTTTCACTCGCTTGTAGTAGGGCTTGGTGATGGTGATGCTCTTCACTTTCTTGATGGGAGGGTACAACTGGTTTTGGAGGACGATGTACCACAGCAGTATCAACGCGGCCAGGGCGATGCCGATCCACATCAGCGCGGTCTTCAGCGGGTTCCAGTCGACATTGTACTTGGAGCGCATGTGGTAAGGCCGCGGGTCGTTGTGGCCCACGGGCTTGATCTGGAAATATTTCTTGCCCTGCTTGGCCGTGGTAAGGTACTCGATCTCGAGTTTCGAGATCTTGTCGCCGGGCGACACGGTGAACACGTTGCCGGGGCATTCCTGGCCATTGTAGCGTATCTTGAAGTCCTTGAAACCGGCCTTGCCAACCACGGCGTAGCGGAATGAGGTGCCCTCCTTGATGGCGCTGCGGTTGAACCACGGCTGGGTGTCAACCTCCACGCGGCCCGGCTCGGCGGCGTCGCTCCACAGGAATTTGTCGTACCACGACGCCTTGCCAAGGTCGGTCTCGTCGGCGTCCAATCCAGCCAACGCGGCCTTCGGCGAGGGGTTGTTGTCGCAGGAGGCGGTGAGGTAGGGGTTGACCAATTGGCACCCGGGGCAGGTGGAGAACGTGGGGATATCGAATTTCGGCGGTCTCGCTTGCGACAGGCTGTCGTAGTCGACGCCAGGGGCCAGCTTGAACGTCACCGGCGTGTGGGTGCCCTCGGTTTTCCCCACCTCGAGGATGAAGTCGGGATCCTGGCTTTTCACGGTCACCTGCGAGTCGTTGACGATGTCGGTCACAAGGTAGCAGCTTTGGCCGCGAGGCGAGGCCACAATCTCGAGATCCAGCAGGCTGGGGATCTCCACCTTGGAGGGTACCTGCTCGGGCTTGGAGATCTGTTCAAGGTCGGGGCAGTTGTCCACTATCTCTCGCGTGACGGGGTCGTGGGCCTTGTCGGTGAGCTCCACCAGCACGCCCGTGGTATTGACCGCGCGGCCGCACCACTGCTTCAACTCGTTGTGCCAGTCGTCGGCACTCGAGGCGTTGTGCTGCCCGTCGGTGAAGAGGTAGAGATAGTTGGAGCACGCGGGGTCGAGGTATCGCTGGGCCTGTTGCCACGGGCCCACGAGGTTGGTGTTGGTGTGGGTGTCGACGTAGCTGTCGAGCAGTTTTTAAAGGTCCTCCCATTTGTAATCAGGGCTTTCGAAAGTGAACGCCGGGAGCGCCTTGTCCTGGAAGGGGATGACGGTGACGCGCGTGCCCTCGGGGCGCTTGTCGAGCAGGCTATGGAGATTGTCCTTAGCCTTTTTCCAGATATCGGGCGCACCGTTGTACCCCTTCATCGACGTCGTGCAATCGAACAGGAACACCACATTCTGCTCCTTCGCGGCCCAGCCGCCCAACGGCAGCCATGCCAAAAGGATTAGCGCTACAAGTCGCAATAATTCGCTATAAATCGCTGTAAACCGCTTGAAATCAGGCCCATTATCATGCGGCAGCCCATTCTGGGAGCGGCCTCCGCCCTCAGAGGCCTTCCCCGTGGTTGCCTTCACACGATTTCGGTCGATTTCGGTCGATTTCAGTCGATGGTTTATTTTATATGGAATCGTAAACATAGCTACATAAAGGTCCAAAATGCTTGCATTATGCAAATATACGCGAAAAAACGTTACGCCCACCCCAATATGCTCTAAAACATGTTTTCAGTTTTCAGTTTTTAGTTTTTAGTTTTTAGTTTTTAGTTTTCAGTTTTTAGTTTTCAGTTTTTAGTTTTTAGTTTTCAGTTTTTAGTTTTTAGTTTTTAGTAGCAAGCCAAGGTGTCCCGCGGTTTGACGCGGTGGGCTTCAAGGCCGCAAATAAATTCCTCGATATGAGAATTTTTTATTAACTTCGCGTTTGACCTAACAACAAGCCACTGATGTCGCCCGAGACCAACACCCAAGCCACTGCACTGCGCCCGGCCCTCTACCTGATCCCCGTGGGGTTGGGCGACGCGCCGTTGAGCGCCGTGCTCCCCGATGCCAACGGGCAAGTGGTGAAGCAGTTGCGCTACTTCATCGTGGAAAATGTGCGCACGGCCAGGCGCTTCCTCAAGGCGGTCGACCGCTCGATCGACATCGACACGCTGTCGTTCAACGTCCTCGACGAGCACACTCCCGAGCAGAGCGTCGCCGCCATGCTCGAGCCGCTGGCCCGCGGCGAGGCCGTGGGGGTGATGTCGGAAGCCGGGTGCCCGGCCGTCGCCGACCCGGGCGCGTTGGCCGTGGCCGAGGCGCAACGCCGAGGCTACGAGGTGGTGCCCCTGGTGGGTCCGTCGAGCATTTTGCTCAGTCTGATGGGCTCGGGCTTCAACGGCCAAAGCTTCGCTTTCCTGGGCTACTTGCCCATCGACCGACAAGCACGTCGCGATCGCCTGCAGCAGATGCGCCAATGCATCCTGCGCGAACGCCAAACCCAGATCTTCATCGAGACCCCCTACCGCAACAACCGGCTTATCGCCGAGCTTGCGCAAACCCTTCCCGGCGACATGCTGCTGTGCGTCGCCTCCGAGCTCACAACGCCCGGCCAGACCATCATCACCCGGCCGCTCGCCAAGTGGCTACGGGCCACCTACGATTACGACCGTCACCCAACGATATTCCTGCTCTACTCATAATGCCACGCTACCGCCGCCGACCGAAAATCGAAGATCAAGCCCCGGGCCTTTTCGACGCCTTCGAGCTTGACTTGAGCCGCGATGAGGAGTTGCCCATCCACCCCTCCATCGCCAAGGCCGCCTCGCGCATGCTAAAAGTAGGGGGCCCAGCGTTCGACGGCCATAACCCGGATGGCCCGGCCTTGGACGGCCTGGGGGGGCCGGCGTTCGACGGCCATAACCCGGATGGCCCGGCCTTGGACGGCCTGGGGGGGCCGG
>JAJBVP010000248.1 GCA_020859755.1 Bacteroidales bacterium
ATGGTACTGCGAAAGCGGGAGAGTAGGTCGCCGCCACCCTTACCCCGAAGCCCCCAACGCTATCCAGCGTCGGGGGCTTTTTTTAATTGGTTACAACGACAATAAATGTCGTAGTTGGCGGGTATCTTTGTGGCGTAAAATAAATATAAAGATGATTGAGAAAGATGATTAAGAAGGTAGTAATGGGCACAAGGTTGCCTGCCAAGATGTGGCTAGATGAGGTAGAGGACTCGTGTATGTCCCAGATTATCAATCTTGCGTCGTTGCCTTTTGCGTTTAAGCATATAGCTATTATGCCTGATGCTCATGCTGGTAAGGGAATGCCGAATGGTGGAGTCTTGGCCACCAAGGGGGTGGTTGTTCCTAACGCTGTAGGGGTGGATATAGGCTGCGGTATGTGCGCTGTGAAGACGTCGCTGAAGGCCTCGGAACTTGTGCGTACCGACCTTACGGGGATCATGCGCCATATACGCAAGACCATACCGTTGGGTTTCGACCATCAGGCCAAGGCTGTTGACGAGTCGCTACTACCGGAAGTCGACTTGTCAACCTTGCCTTTCCTCAAGGACAAAAAAAACGCCATGCTCAGGGAAATCGGTACTCTTGGCGGCGGCAATCATTTTATCGAGATCCAGCGCGACGTGGCCACCGACGATGTATGGGCTATGATCCACTCGGGAAGCCGTCATGTGGGTTTGACGGTCGCCAACCACTACAATAAGTTGGCTGAGCATTGGTGTGAGCGGTGGTATGCCGACACGCTCCCGGGGCTGGCTTTTCTCCCGATAGAGACGGAGCTTGGCAAGGATTACATGCGCGAGATGGAGTTTTGCGTGGCTTTGGCGTTGGCCAATCGCAAGGCGATGATGGAAAGGGTGATGGAGGGTTTCCGAGGGGTGCGCCCGGCGGTGGAGTTTGAGCCGATCATCAACATCGCCCACAACTATGCGGCTTGGGAGAATCACTATGGCCACGATGTCATTGTTCATCGGAAGGGTGCGACCCGGGCCCGGGCCGGGGAGATCGGCATTATACCCGGCTCGATGGGCACGAAGTCGTATATCGTGGAAGGGTTGGGGAATCCCGAGTCGTTCATGAGTTGCTCCCACGGGGCCGGTCGACGGATGAGTCGCAGCCAGGCTTTCAAGACGTTGTCGCTTGAGCAGGAGTGTGCGGCGATGGATGCCAAGGGGATTATCCACGGCATGCGACGTGACGGGCTGGATGAGGCACCGTCGGCCTATAAGGACATAGAGCAGGTGATATCCCTGGAGAGCGACTTGGTGCGACCCTTGGTTGAGCTTTCGCCGTTGGCCGTGATCAAAGGCGACTAATACCGGGGAGCAGGCTGTTGTAAACATGAGAATGTCGATGGCTTAAAATGGGCTGTCGACATTCATTTTTTAGCGGTGAAAGTGAGGGATAGGGTAAGAGCGTGCGGAGATAAAGAAAAAATTTGTAAATTTGCGGGTTAATTGGCGTGAAAGGCCAAAAATGAAATTAACGTTATGAAAGGTGCATTGATTGCGAGATTTGTTTGCCTGCTGCTGTTGTGGCTATTACTGTGCTACATCCTGCTGAAGACCCGCGACTGGAATTTCTGGACCTTATTTGTAGTAGTGGCCTCGGGAATTGTGGTGTTTGTGCCTCTTTATAAGAAATATATCCGCGATGGGAAAGGACGCAAGTAATCTCCTTGACACGATACAAAGCCCCGACGACCTACGTCGGTTGAGCGTGGAGCAGTTGCCGCAAGTGTGCCGCGAGCTGCGCCAGGAGCTGATTCGTCAGCTGTCGTCCAATCCGGGGCATTTGGCCTCGTCGATGGGTGCCGTCGATCTCACGGTGGCTCTACATTATGTGTTCGATACTCCTCGCGACCGTCTGGTGTGGGACGTTGGACACCAGGCATATTCCCATAAAATCCTTACCGGGCGACGCGAGCAATTCGCTACCCAGCGCACTTTAGGAGGCCTGAGCGGTTTTCCTAACCCAGCAGAAAGCGAATACGACACTTTCACGGCGGGCCACGCTTCCAACTCTATCTCGGCGGCTCTGGGCATGGCCGTTGCATCGGAGCTCAACCACGATGAGCCGCGTCGTAACGTGGTGGCAATCATCGGTGACGCTTCGATAAGCGGTGGACTTGCTTTCGAGGGGATCAACAACGCGGCCAATACCCCCAACAACCTGCTTATCATCCTCAACGACAACGACATGTCGATTGACCGGAATGTTGGGGCTCTCAACGACTATCTCACGCATATCACGACCTCCAAGGCTTACAACCGCCTACGGTACAAGGTGTACCGTTTCTTGCGGAAGTTTAGGTTGATCTCGGAGCGCAAGAGGGGAGTGATTTTGCGATTCAACAATTCGCTGAAGTCGCTCTTGACCCACGAGCAGAATCTGTTTGAAGGGTTGAATATCAGGTATTTGGGGCCTTTTGACGGCCATGATGTGGAGCGTATCGTCAGGGTGTTGAAAGACGTGAAGGACATGGAAGGCCCTCGCATCCTTCATTTCCGCACGATCAAAGGAAAAGGTTACGGCCCAGCTGAGCGCGACCCGGCCTCGTGGCACGCCCCTGGCAAGTTTGATCCCAAGACAGGGAACCGCCTAAGCGGGTCCAACGGCAACCAACCGCCAAAGTATCAGGATGTTTTCGGCGAAACGTTAGTTGAATTGGCTCTAAAGAATCCCAAAATCGTGGCTGTAACGGCGGCGATGCCGTCGGGTACCTCGGTGAGCGAGATGCAGGACGCATTGCCCGATCGCACCTTTGACGTGGGGATTTCGGAGGGGCACGCCGTCACCTTTTCGGGAGGCATGGCCAAGGATGGGCTTCGGCCCTTCTGTGCCATCTACTCGTCGTTTCTCCAGCGAGGTTACGACCATATCATCCACGACGTTGCTATTCAGCGACTTCCGGTGACTTTTTGTATTGACCGCGCGGGGCTGGTGGGCGAGGATGGCGTCACCCATCACGGGATGCTCGACATCTGCTACCTGCGTTCCATTCCGGGCATGATTGTTTCGGCTCCTCGCGACGAGGTGATGCTGCGCAACCTGATGTACACGGCTCAGGCCGATGATCATGGCCCGTTCGCCATACGTTATCCTCGTGGGGCCGGTCATAATCTCGACTGGCTCCAACCGATGCGAGCGCTTCCCATCGGTAAGGGGGAGAAACTCACTGCAGGCACCGACGTGATGGTAATCTCGGTGGGCACAATGGCTTATGAGACTGCGCAAGCCATTGCGCAAGCCCGTAGGCAGGGCGTGAACGCGTCCCATTACGATGCCATTTTCGTCAAGCCGCTCGACGAGGAGATGCTTGAGGAGATTGCCCAGACTAATCGACCGATAGTCACCGTGGAGGACGGGGCCGTGGCCGGTGGGTTCGGTTCGGCTGTGATGGAATGGCTTCAAGCCCACGGCTACAACCGCGCTGTCACCACCATCGGAATCCCCGACAACTTCGTCACCCACGGCACCGTGGCTCAATTGAAAAAGATATGCGGAATGGATCCCGATAGTATTGCGCAAGCCATCATAAAAGCCAATGAATCATGAAGATAGTGATTGTAGGAGCGGGAGAAGTGGGTAGCCACTTGGCCAAACTTCTTTCCAAGGAGGATCAAGACATAACGCTGGTCGACGCCGACGAGCAGAAGCTTGCGCCGCTCGACAGCAACTACAACCTGATGACTGTCACTGGCCAACCCACTTCCTTTGCCGCATTGAAGCAGGCGCGAGTGGAACAGTGTGACCTGTTTATCGCCGTCACGCCCTACGAGACTGAAAATATCACATCGTGCGCCATAGCCAAAAGCCTTGGGGCCCACAAAACAGTAGCGCGCATCGACCGCTACGAATTCCTAAAGGAGGAGCACCGCGGCTTTTTCACTCGCATGGGTGTCAACCACTTGATTTACCCTGAGCTGTTGGCCGCCGAGGAGATCGTCACCTCGTTGCGACGCTCCTGGGTAAGGCATTGGCTTGAGCTACACGAGGGGGAAATCATATTGGTGGGTGTGAAGGTGCGCGAGGGGGCCAAAATCGTGGGTCAGATGCTTAAGGATCTGGCCATCCAAGCGGCCATCCACGTTTCGGCCATCAAGCGCAAGCATGAGACGATCATCCCCCGAGGCTACGACCGTATCGAGCCGGGCGACATCGTCTATTTCACCACCACGCGTGACCATGTGGAAGCTTTGCGCGAGATATGCGGCAAGGTGGATAAGCGCGTGCGGCGAGTGATGGTGATGGGTGGGAGCCGTATCGCTGTGCGGCTATGCGCCTTGGCTGGAGATGAATTCCGCCTGAAAATCATCGAGCAAAGTCCTGAGAGATGCCGCTGGCTTGCGGAGCTATGTCCCAACGCCGAGATTATCCTGGGCGACGCTCGCGATAACGAGGTATTGTCGGACGAGGGGATTCGCGACATGGACGCTTTCGTGGCCCTCACCGATCAAAGCGAGACCAACATTTTGGCTTGTCTCTCGGCCAAGGAGTTGGGCGTTCATAAGACGATTGCCGAGGTTGAGAATATCCAGTTTATCTCGGAGGCCGAGGGCCTTAACATTGGCACAATCATCAACAAAAAGCTGCTGGCTTCGTCCAAGATATTCCAGCTTCTGCTTGACGCCGATACCGATTCGTCGAAATGCCTGGCACTGGCCGATGCCGAGGTGGCGGAAATCGAGGTAAAGCCCCACAGCAAGATAACTCGCGCCCCGGTCAAGGATCTCAATCTGTCGCGCGACATGACCATCGCCGGATTGATTCGCGATGGTCGGGGGATGCTCGTCGAGGGTAACACCCTTATCCAGCCTGGCGATCACGTGATGGTATTCTGCCTTAGCGGCGCGCTTTCCAAAATCGAAAAATTATTTAATTAAATTATAGTCTTCAGTGTTCAGCAGATACTTTCTGAAGACTGAAAGCTGAAGACAGAAAACTGAAAACTGAAGACTGAAAACTGAAGACTTCAAACTGAATGTTCAAGACCAACATAAATCTGCCGATGCTGCTGCGAGTAGTGGGCTGGCTTCTCATGATAGAGGCGGCTTTTATGCTCGTGCCTTTCCTCACGTGCCTGATTTATGGGGAAAATGACTATGATGCCTTTCTTTTGTCGATTATCATCACCGTTGGGGCAGGCGCGTTGATGACCTTCGGGATCCACCCCGCTCGACACGATATGGGCAAGCGTGAAGGCTTCCTGCTGACGGCTTTGGTGTGGGTGATTTTTTCGGCGTTTGGCATGATACCGTTCATGCGGTGTCACACACCCATGTCGCTGAGCGACTCCTTTTTTGAGGCTATGTCGGGTTTCACCACTACCGGGGCGTCGATCCTCGAGGATATGACCCATCTAAGCCATGGGATAGTGATATGGCGATGCCTGATGCAGTGGATTGGGGGTATGGGAATCATCCTTTTTACCGTCGCCGTGTTGCCGATGCTCAACTCCTCGGGGGGCATGGCCATGTTTAACGCCGAGGTCACGGGAATCACACGCGAGAAGCTGCGGCCTCGCGTGAGCCAAACGGCGATGAGTCTGTGGCAACTCTACATCACCCTCACGGTGTTGCTCATCGCGTTGCTGTGGCTTGGTCCCATGAATTTCTTCGAGGCGGTATGCCACGGGTTTTCGACGATTTCCACCGGAGGCTTCTCTACCGAGAACGATTCAATCGCGGCGTTCCATTCGGTATATATCGACATTGTGGTCACCATCTTTATGTTCCTGGGGGGCGTCAACTTCGCTCTGCTGGTGAAGGCCGCATCGGGCAAAATTCGCTCGGCGTGGAGCAACGACGTTCTGCGCACCTATGTGGGGATTATAGGGGTGATGATGGTGCTCTTCGTTATCACAGTCATCGTCAACGGGCAAGCGCGGACGTGGCAGGATGTGACCATCGCCCCGTTGTTTCAGATCGTGTCGACGATGACCTCCACGGGCTACACTGTCTCCAACTTTGAGAACTGGGGGGCATTCGTGCTGTCGCTCGTGTTTGGGATGATGTTCTTCGGGGCTTGTGCCGGCTCTACCAGCGGTGGAGCGAAGATCGACCGGCTGATCTTCCTGCAGAAGTACGTCAAGAACGAGCTACGCAAGTGTGTCCATCCCCGTCAGGTGTATGCGGTGAGAGTAGGGGGCAAGGTGATGCCTACGGAATTGGTAGCCAAGGTCGTTGCTTTCTTGTGCTTCTACGTCATCTTGATCATGGCTGGGGGCATCGCACTGACGGCGTTGAACATCCCCTTGGTCGACTCTTTCTTCTCCTCCTTCTCGGCCATCAGCAACACGGGCTTGGGAGCTGGAGTGACCGGCTACGGCTCCTCCTATGAGATAATTCCGGCGGCCGGCAAATGGATACTGTCGTTCTTGATGCTCGTTGGTCGTCTCGAGATCTTCACCGTTCTGATTCTCTTCACCTCGGCTTTCTGGAAAAAATAACGCTGGGATGTCGCCAAAATAATTCCCATAAAAAGAGGAATTTTTTGAAATTTTTTGTGCTACGACAAAGGATGTCGTAGTAGGGGGGGTAATTTTGCAGCGTCAATAGGGCATTCACATAGCGGGATGGTGCAGTGGCTAGCATTTGAGTCTCATAATCTCCCTTGTCGCCGATGTTCTATGAGAAGGCCGACGATCGCGTGGAGCGTATCGTGAGGCTGGTGGAGCGTTGCGACGACCGGTTTGTTGCCCAGCTGGCAGTGTACACGCGTCAAAAGATGAATCTGCGCAGTGTGCCCCTGATGCTGGTTGTGGATCTTGCCCTCACGCCTTGGAGGCGTGGGGGTTTATTTTTTGCGGTGGGCGGCGATTCGGGCCGAGATGTTGGGGCCGAGGGTTGATTGGTAGAGCCATGGCTCGCAGGAATGGATGTCGCCCACATTCAGGAAACCGTAGATGGGCGGGTACTCCGCGCCGTCGTAGCCCGTGACCACGAGCACGTGATGCTCGGGGGAAACCGTGACGGTGATTGTGTCGTTGAAAGTGGCGGGGGTTGCGTCGGTGACCCAGTTCACGGGGTTGATGCACATGGCGCATGGGGCCGAGATGATGGGCACGATGTACTTCACATCCTTCACGGTGTTGTAGCAGATGGTTACTCCCGTGTCGGTTTCGCCCTGGGCGGCTTTGATGTGGGAGCATGAGGCGACATCATCGGGAGTGACCTTGTAGCCAAGCACGTAAGCGGCGGCAAGATCCTGGTAGGTAGCGTCGTCGAGGTGTTTGAGCAGCTCGACCACGGCCAATCCCCCTTGGCTGAAGCCGGCTAATACAAATGGGCGGCCTTTGTGGCGATGAGAGTTGAAATGGTCGAAAGCGTCGCACACGTCTTTCATCGACAGCCGCGTCCACTTGTACACTTGGTCCTCGTCCTGGGTTGCCCAAATCTCGATTGTCATGTGGCGGTAAAAGGGGGAGTAAAAATTGTTACCCGAGCCCATGTAGTCGGCCACCTTGGATATCTCGCGGGTCATGTGCTCGCGATGGGAGGGGTTCCATGGGTCGGCGTAGTGGCACAATTGGCCGTCGTCGGAAGTCCAGTCGGTTTCCCACGTCGACACGATGTAGAAGACGTCTCCACCGGTGCCGTCGAGGTCATTTTCTTGGGTGTACCACATCGTGGCGTCGGTGTAATCGGGGGCTTGGGGGATAAACGTTGAGGAGGTGGACGCGTTGTCGTCGGCACAAGCGGGCAGAAGCAGCGTCGCCAATGAGAAAAGTAACAGTAGACGTTTCATTTCCAATCTATTGGTTGCCAATGGCTGCGAGGAGGGCGGCGACGGTTTCGCGGGCCGAGCGGAGCGTCTCCACGACTCGAGCCTCGCGCTCGATACCCTCGGGGTTGCGCTTGATCATGGCCTGAGCGGCGTCGAGTTTCAACCCTTTCTCCTTCACCAAATATTTCACCTGATGTATCTTCTCGATGTCGCTTGGGGTGTAGAAACGCGATCCCTTGGCGTTACGCTTGGGGTTGATGATCGTGAACTCTTTTTCCCAGAATCTCAGGGTGGACATTGGCAAGCCGACGATTTCGGCTACCTCGCTGATTTTGTAGTATTTTTTTGACAAGGGATCGTTCATGGCGGTGAAATTGGCTTAACGCCACAAATTTACGAATTTTATTTGTGGTTATGTAGTGGAAAATGCCTAATTTTGCAGGAAATTTCAACCAATTGTTTTCGCAAAAACGTTAAAACCACTTATACAATGCTTACAGCCAAAGAGATACGCGAATCCTTCAAGGAGTTCTTTCGCACCAAAGGCCACACCATCGTTCCCTCGGCTCCGATGGTAATCAAGGACGACCCCACGCTAATGTTCACCAACGCGGGCATGAACCAGTTCAAGGACATTATCCTGGGCAACAAGGCGGCGAAACACACCCGCGTGGCCGATTCCCAGAAGTGCCTGCGCGTATCGGGCAAGCACAACGACCTCGAGGAGGTGGGGCACGACACGTATCACCACACGATGTTTGAGATGCTTGGCAACTGGTCGTTTGGCGACTACTTCAAGAAGGAAGCCATTGACTGGGCTTGGGAATATCTCGTGGATGTGCTTAAATTGGATCCCAAGCGCTTGTACGCCACCGTCTTCGAAGGCTCGCCCGAGGAGGGCCTAAGCCGCGACGACGAGGCCGCAGGTTACTGGGAGAAGCACCTTCCCAAGGATCATATTATCAACGGCAACAAGCACGACAACTTCTGGGAGATGGGCGACACTGGTCCTTGCGGTCCTTGCTCGGAGATCCACATCGACCTGCGCAGCGACGAGGAGCGTGCCCAGAAGGATGGCCGCGAATTGGTAAACCACGACCATCCGCAAGTGATCGAGATATGGAACCTGGTGTTCATGCAATACAACCGTAAGGCCGACGGCACGTTAGAGCCACTGCCCGCCAAGGTGATAGACACCGGCATGGGCTTCGAACGCTTGTGCATGGCTCTGCAGGGCAAGACGTCCAACTACGACACCGATGTGTTCACCCCCCTGATCGACCGTATCTCCCAACTTTCGGATAAGAAATACGGCGAGGACAATGACGTTGATGTGGCCATGCGAGTGATCGCCGACCACGTGCGCACCATTGCTTTCTCAATCGCCGACTCCCAGCTGCCCGGTAACGCCAAGGCCGGCTACGTGATTCGACGCATTCAGCGCCGCGCAATCCGTTACGCCTACACGTTCCTGGGCCAGAAAGAGGCATTTATGTACAAGCTGATCGACACCCTTATCGAGTCGATGGGCGAGGCTTACCCCGAGTTGAAAGCACAACGCGAATTGATCATGAAGGTGATCAAGGAGGAGGAGGACTCCTTCCTGCGCACCCTGGAGAACGGTATCAACCTGCTCAATTCCACCATCGAGAAAGCCCAGAAGGAGGGCAAGAAGGAGATTTCGGGAGTCGACGCGTTCACCCTTTACGACACCTATGGCTTCCCTCTCGATCTTACTGAGCTGATCCTCAAGGAGAAAGATATGACCTTGAACCACGACGAGTTCACCCGTGAGATGGAGGCGCAGAAATCGCGTGCCCGTAACGCCGCCGCTGTCGAGGCCTCGGATTGGGTTACGGTTAACGAGGGCGAACAGGAATTTGTGGGCTACGATCTCACGGAGGTTGACACCCGCATTCTACGCTACCGCAAAGTGAAGCAGAAAAACCGCGAGTACTACCAGATGATCCTTGAGCGCACACCCTTCTACGCCGAGATGGGCGGCCAGGTAGGCGACCGCGGCACTCTCACATCTCCCGACGGGTCGGTGACCGAGATCTACGATACCAAGCGCGAGAACGGCGTGGGCGTGCACCTTTCCACCACCCTTCCCGCCGATCCCACGGCCACTTTCCAAGCCAAAATTGACACCGAGGCTCGCAACGCCACGGCAGCCAACCACACCGCTACCCACCTCCTCCATGAGGCCCTGCGCGAGGTGCTCGGCACCCACGTCGAGCAGCGTGGCTCGTTTGTGTCGCCGCAGGTGTTGCGTTTCGACTTCTCCCACTTCCAGAAACTCACTCCCGATGAGATTCGTCGCGTGGAGCATCTGGCTAATGCCAAGGTGCGCGAGGCTATCGCTCGCGACGAGCGACGCAACGTGCCCATCGCCCAAGCACGCGAAATGGGAGCCATGGCCCTCTTTGGCGAAAAATATGGCGACGAGGTGCGCGTAATCAAGTATGGGACATCGGTAGAGCTTTGCGGTGGCACTCACGTCGACAACACGGGCAACATCGGCATGATCCGCATCATATCGGAAAGCTCGATCGCAGCTGGTATCCGCCGTATCGAAGCCATCACTGGCGAGCGCGTGGAGAACGCCATGGACGACATGGCAAGTACCCTGCGCGAGATCGGCTCGATGTTCAACAACGCTCCCAACCTCGTGCAAGCCCTGCGCCGCTCCATCGACGAGAACGCCGAGCTACGCAAGCAGGCCGACGAGTACATGGCCGAGCGTGTCGAGAACCTTGCCAAGAAACTCATTGACGACGCCGTGATCAAGAATGGCGTCAAGGTGGTAACCATGACTGGCATCCGCATCCCCGAGGTGGTGAAAAACGTAGCCTTCAAGGTGCGCGCCCTGTCGCCCGAGAACACCGCGTTTATCGCCGCTACGGTAGATGTGGCCCACAAGCCGCTGTTGACCGTTGCTCTCACCGACGACGTGGTTGCAGCCGGCCACAATGCCTCCCAGATGGTGCGCGAAGCCGCCAAGGCCATTAAGGGTGGCGGTGGGGGCCAGCCCGGTTTCGCCCAGGCTGGCGGCAAGGACGGCAACGGCATCTCCACGGCCATGGACACCCTAATGAACTCAATATAGTATTCAGTCTTCAGTGTTCAGTCTTCAGTATTTTGTGAAGGCTGAAAGCTGGCAACTGAAAGCTGAAAACTTAATTATGCGCGGTCATTACCCCACAATGAACTACTACCGGAATATTTGGGAGCTGGAGTCGATTCCGCTCCCCCAGGACGCCGTGGCTCTGGGTCAAAGCGTCCTGGTAATCAATTCCGTCGACATGCTGCGCAAAATCAACTTCCCGCTGCGCACCGAGTCGGTCGTGTCGATTGTGGGTTTGCAAGGCGAATTGACTCTTGAGGTTGACCTCGGCGAATACACCGTTAGGGCCAACTCGCTGATGGTGCTCGGCCCGGGCCACACGATCAAGGGCTACCGCGTGAGCGACGATTTCCGGGGTTTCTCCATCATCGCCACCATGAAATCGATGACCCGCGCGCTGCCTTACTTGTCGCGTGTGGTGGTGTGCTTCATCCACTTCCGCGAGAACCCCGTGATTCATCTCACCGATGAGGAAACCGACACGCAGAGCCGCTTCCACGACCTGTTGCAGCGCAAACTCACGGAGCCGCAGACACCCTACAACGGTATGGTGATCAAGCGCTTGGGAGAGGCGATCCTTTATGAGACCCTCGGCCTCTACGCCGCCCACATGGGCGACCCGATGCTGGCCTCCCATCGCCGCGGCGAGGAGCTGTTCTACAAATTCCTCACCCTCGTCGAGCGCCATTACAAGGAGGAACGCTCAGTGGCTTTCTACGCCGACAAGATGTGCGTCTCGCCCAAACACCTTTCGGCCGTGGTCAAGGAATCCAGCGGGCGCACGGCCGGCGACTGGATCGACTCCTACGTGATCCTGGAGGCAAAGATGATGCTCTCGGGGAGCGACCTCACCGTGCAGCAGATCTCCTCCCAGCTCAATTTCCCCAACCAATCCTTCTTCGGCAAATACTTCAAGCACCACACCGGCTACTCCCCCCGCCAGTACCGCAACGACCATCAGCACGAATAACCCCCGAGGCCCTCAAAAATCGTTAAGGGTTTTTGCGAATTCATGGCAAAAGCGTTATCTTTGTAGGCGGACACCTAAAGCATCACTACCATGGCATCCAAGGACTCGTTCTATATCCGTTTTGACTGGGCCGCGAAACGATTGCTTCGCGACAAGGCCAACTTCGCAATCCTCGAGGGTTTTCTTTCCGCTCTCTTGGGCGAACAGGTAACGATTCTCGAGATCCTCGAGAGCGAAAGCAATCGCCTCAACCCTTACGACAAATACAATGTCGTTGACATTAAGGCGCGCAACCATCGCGGCGAGGTCATCATAATAGAGGTGCAAAACCTCTATGAGATGGACTTCGTGAAGCGCATCATTTACGGTGCCTCAAAAGCCGTGGTGGAGCAAGTGTCGTCGGGCGACCCGTATGGTGTGATCCACAAGGTTTACTCAATCGCGATTGTGTATTTCGACCTTGGTTCGGGAGGCGACGACTATGTTTTCCGAGGCCACACCAACCTCATAGGCATGCATAGCCACAAGGAGTTGAAGGTGTCGGAGCGCGACCGCAAGGGTTATGAAACCGACACCTACGACGTGTTCCCCGAATACTATGTGTTGAAGGTCAACAACTTCGATCAGGTGGCTACCACTCCTTTAGAGGAATGGATGGACTATCTGAAGCGTGGTTATATCTCTCCCTCCACCCAGGATTCTGGTCTACAACGCGCCCAAGAGGTTCTCGGTCGCGAGGCTATGACCGATGCCGAGCGTTATGAGTATGACCGATACCTCATCGCCAAGCGTAGCCAGCAGGATTCGATGGAAAAGGAGCGGGACGAGGGCCGCGCCGAAGGTCGAGTGATAGGCTTTTCTGAGGGCCGTATCGAAAGTGCCCTATTGATGCTGGAAAGCGGCATGACGCGGGAGCAGGTAATCTCAATCCTTCATCTAAGTGACGAAGAAGCAGCCCAATTATAGAAATACAAACAAGAGTGCATCAAGAGGTTTCTTAATGCACTCTGTTTGTTAGGTGCTGAGGGTGGGGTCGGTGCCGCGGCCCGACATCCAGCGGCGGACGGCGATGATGCGGGGAACGAGGCGACGCACGGCGGTGGTGTAGCGGGTGAGCAGCACAAGGGCCATAATGAAGATGCCCAGCAGGATCATGTAGCCGTACACCTCCTTGGTGGCCATCATCAGGGCCTGGCGGGTGAGCTGCGACATCCAGTCGATGCCCTCCTGCGTCATGCGGGAGGCTTTGTCCAAGTCGAGTCCGGCCGAGCCCAGGAGCCAATTGCTGGTGAACGAATAATTGTACATGCGATGCACCAAGGCGCCGGCGGCAGCCAGTCCCGGGCCGCACCTGACGAAGCCGATGATCATGATGTTCATGAAGAAATGCTTGAACGGTATCGCCTGTGACAGATAGTAGGTGGCCAGGCCCTCCATCATCACCTCACCGACGCCGAAAGCGAACATCGGTATCCAGAACATCTCCTCGTCGGTCGCCGGGTCGATCAGGAAGTAGATGGCCACCTCGTAGTAGGTGATGAAAAAGATGATCGAGAACAGCACTTGCTTTATTCCCCAGCGCCATCTCACGAGGGAGAAATAAAACAGGATCGAGCCCATGATGATGCCGAAAAGCTCGGGATAGTTCAACGACACGATATTGAGGTAGCCGTAATGGAACAAACCTCCCATCAGCGCTGGTTGCACGGAATGGGCGGTTGACTGGAGCACGGCCACGCCAAGGAGCACGGCGCAGATGGTCCACGTGCCGGGATATTGGAAGGCTTTTAGGTCGATAAACGGCTGGTCGACTTGCTTGGTGTGCCACAACGTGAGGGCGAGCATGGCCAGGAAGATGCAGGTGGCGGCGCGTATCTGGGGTGCGTCCCACCAGTCGTAATGCTCGCCGAAGCAGAAGATCCACGTGAGGACGACGCAGGTGCCGGTCCACAGCACCATTCCCATCCAATCGATGCCCTTAAGAGGCCAATGCGGGCCTGAGCGGTGGTCGTGACGCATGGTGAAGTATACCCATCCCTCCACGGCCAGCATCAGCACCACAATCACCAGGTACATCATCCGCCAGTTGGAGAAATAGCTCACGTAGGCTGTGATTATTCCCGACACCTGGATCGCGCCACAAACAAGCAGGTAGATCACCGAGAAGAACACCGCGAAATTACGGGTGGGGGTGAAATTAAGCTGCACCGTGCTCATGCATCCGAACATCCCCAGCATCTTGAAGAAACCAGCGACCAGGCAGATCACCCACAGCACGGGAGCCCACGTGGCATACATGGCGGCTATCGCGCAGGCTATCTCCACCCCTGCGGCGATAAACCAGAGCTGGCGGGTGAACAGGCCGAATTTCAAGCGGAACAGTATCGGGAAAATGATGTTCAACCCTATCAGGGAACAGTAGGAGGCCATCGTCACGTCCTCATCGAGGAAGGCCAGGGAGCCAACCATTTGGGTCAACGCGGCAAGGTAAACGCCTCCGGTGAGCTGGAAGAAGAACGCCATGAGCACTACCGACCAAAAGCGCACTCGGTGGGGCACCTTGGATCGGAACATCAACAGCTGGCGCACCAGATTTACTGGCGGCAATTTAGGAGGACCTGCCATCAGTCGAGCACTTTACATTCCACGTTGAGGCCTGCGCGCAGGCGTGTCATGTCCTCCTTAGGCGTGTTGGGGGCGAAGCGTATCTTCACGGGCACGCGTTGCTCCACCTTCACGAAGTTGCCCGTGGAGTTGTCCTGGGGCACCACCGAGTACTGAGCGCCCGTGGCTTGTGAGATCTGCTCGATGTAGCCCATGAACTTGACGCCGGGGATGGCGTCGACGGTCATCTTCACCGAGTCGCCCACGGCCATGCGTGACGTCTGAGTTTCCTTATAATTGGCCACAACCCAGGTGTCGGCGGTGTCGACCACGGTGAGGAGTGTTTGGCCCGGTTGTACCAGTTGTCCCACTTGGATGTTTTTCTTGGAGGCGTAACCGTCGCAAGGGGATATAATAACCGTGTAGCTGAGATTGAGCTCGGCCAACTCGACAGCGGCCTTTGCGAGCTCAATTCCGGCGTCGTTCTGTCCCAGGCGTTGGGTTTGCTCTTGGGAGGTGAGGTCGGTAGAGCGTTTTTGGTGGGATAGCATGTCGTATTTGGCTTTGAGGGCCGTGTAGTTGGTTAGGACGGCGTCGTATTGTTGCTGTGTGACAGCTTCTTGGGCCAAGAGCACGCGATATCGGGCGAGGTCGCGCTCGGCGTTGTCCATCAAGGCTTTCACCTCGGCGAGGGCCGCGTCGTTGACGGTCAAGTTGTTGCGCGTGGTTGTGATAGCGGCCGACATAGCTCCGCGGCCCGAGGTGGCGTTCTGCAGGTCGGCATGGGCTTGTGCCAGTCGCAGGCGGAATTCGGTGTCCTCAATCAATGCGAGAGTGTCTCCTTTGTGCACGGGGGTATAGTCGTCGAAATAAACGGCTTTCACGAAGCCTTGCACGCGGGAATTGACGGGGATGATCTGTTGTCTTACTTGGGCATTATCAGTGTAGGTGGACGATGTAAAGCCCATAAATTTCACGGCCACCCAGCCGAGGCCGAGCAGTATCAAGGCGATTACTCCAACGTTTTGGAGCGCGCGCCGTGTTTTTTGTCTCATAATGTTCCTGAAATGTATTTAAGTTGGTAGAAATAGAGGAGAGTGTTGATGCGGGCGTTCACGAGGCGTGTCTCGGCGTCGAGTCGAGCCGTGGATGCGTCGAGCATGTCGGTGAGCAGGGCGAGCTGGTTGTTGAAGCGGTTTTCGACCACGCGGTAGTTTTCGGTGGCGAGTTCCACGTTCTTGAGCTCGGTGAGGATCATCTCCTGGGATTGAATGTACATTGTGTAAGATGCGTCGATACGTTGCGACAGGTCATCGTCGATCGACTCGCGCGAGGCTCGCAGTTGCTGTCGCTCGATGCGGTTGAGGCGAGTCTTTTTGTTGGTTTTGTAGAGCGACGAGAGGTTGTAGGTGATGTTGACTCCCACCCACCATGCGTTGTAGTTTTTGTCGATGGCAGGAATCTCGAATGTGACGGGTCCACCGAGGTTGTCGCCGGCGATCACTCCTACCTTGGGGAATCTCTCGGCGCGGTCGATCTTGTCGCGGGCCTCGAGGATGTCGATTTGAGAGGTGTTGATCTGGAGCAGGGGGCTTTGGCCACGGGCAATGGCGAGCCAATGGGCTGAGCCGTCGCAGGGTAGGGGGGTGTCGAGGATGGCGGAGTCGGGCAGGATTTCTTGTTCCTCGTCCAATCCGCAGAGGACACGTAGGTCGTGGGATAGGGTAGCCACCGAGTTGGTCAACGTCAGGCGGTCGTAACGCAGAGAGGACAGTCGCAGCTCGTAGCGGGTGATGTCGTTTTTGAGCACGACGCCTTGTGCGCGGCGCGCGTTCATCTGCTCAAGGAGTTGCTCGGTGAGGGCGATGTTTTGGTCGTACACGCTGATGAGGTTGTGACACTTGAACAGATTCAGGTAGCATTGCGCCACTTGGAAACGCTTGTCGGCGAGCGTTTGGCGATAGTCGGCGCGGCTAAGGCTGGTTTGGCTTTTTGCCAAGTCAACGCCTCCGGTGATGGCCCCGCCGGTGAAGACGGGCTGGTAGAGCGAGGCGGTGAACGTATTGGAAAAATGCGGCAGTGGGTCGCGTGTGGGGTTGGTGAAATCGCGGTCGAGGATGGTGCCGTCGCCCAGGTAGGACAGTTGCACCGAGGCGTTTAAGTCGGGTAACCAAGCCGATCGGGCCACGCGTTCCTGTTGCTCGTTGACCTCGATGGCCATTGCCGAGGCTCGCACGGCTGAGTTGTCGGATTCCACGCGCTGCAGCAGGGCGTCGAGCGAAGTGATCGACTGCGCTTGTGCTCCGATTGCACATGCCGCAATCACCACGTTGGTGTATATTTTTCTCATAAAAATGAATGGAGTTGCAGAGTAAAAGCTTAATCAAGGATTGTGATACCTCATTTTATGATTCGTAATCGCGTAATCTCGATATTACGAATGGACGGGGGTAAAGGCTCCCTATGCTAAATGTCTCTGCGTCACACCCCACAAGCAGCGCTGGCAGTAGCAGCGCATAGCAAACTTTGCGGATGAATCTCTTGTAACCTTAGAAAACATTGAATATTTTTGGGCTGTATGACCCATTTCCCGCCGCGAAGTTACAAAAAATTTTTGAGTAATGGGGGATGCTGGGGCAGTTTTCAGGATTTATACTTTAAACCTTTAAAGGAGGAAAGGATTAAAGGAGGAAAGGATTAAAGGAGGAAAGGATTAAAGGAGGTATATTCACGGGTCACCGCTACTCTTGGGAGTAGGCTACGGGGGTGGCGAGCATCGGGGCGATGGTGGTAAGGTAGTAGTCGAGGCGACCCTCGTTGCGCAGCTTTGTCAGCAGTTCAAGGCCGTCGAGCGATCCGATACGGTCGCGATTGGACTGGTAATAATTGATAGCGGCCCATAGCGAGTGGTACTGCATTGAGGAGGAGTAGACAGGAGATTGTGCGTCCATCGCGTAGATAGCGGCAGCGGCCAGGTAGGCCACGAGCACCTCGCGATTCTCCATCAGTGGGTAAATCTCGTTGCCGAGCGACAGCGTGATATGGTCGGTGAGATCCATCCAAGCCACGAGAAACCGAGAAGCCTCCTCGCGCTCGTCCTCGCTCTCTTCGCTCTGCGGGGCCTCCAACAGCCAATGGGCACACCGCAGAGCCGCCGCGTCGTAACAATCGGGATTGGAGCAAGCCTGCAACTTCTCGAGTGAGGGAACGAGAGGTGCTCCGATTTGGGCCGAGGTGGCAACCCCGGGGGTAGCTTGCGCCATTGTAAGCGCGCTTATGGCGATGGCCGTGGCCAGAGAGAGTAAAGTTTTCATATCCCGTGCGTTGTTTTAAGGGTTAGTGTCACTATTACAACAATTTACCTCCATGTTAAAGTTTAGCCTCGCATACACAAATAACGTTAACGACCACATGGGACGCCCGTCTCACTCGTCGCCTGGCAAGGGGCGAATCTTATGAAATTTCACAAATTAATTTCCGGGATTTAATTAATGTGTGGGGGAATTTTTGTAAATTCGCGGTCGAGTTTCACAGTATTTATACTAAACGCAAGTAACAGAATCATTTATCATAAAAGATTGTTTATGGCGCAACCCAAGAAGATTAAAACAGCACTCGTGTCGGTGTTCCACAAGGACGCTGGCTTGGACGAAATCATCCGCACGCTCGCAGCCGACGGCGTGAAGTTCCTCTCCACTGGTGGCACTCAATCATTTATCGAATCGTTGGGTATCCCCTGCGAGGCCGTTGAAGATCTTACCGGTTACCCGTCGATTCTTGGGGGTCGCGTCAAGACATTGCACCCCAAAGTGTTCGGTGGCATCCTCAATCGTCGCGAAAACGCCGGCGACCAGGAGCAGATCGCCCAATACGAAATCCCTGAGATCGACCTTGTGATTGTCGACCTCTATCCCTTTGAGGCGACGGTAGCCTCCGGCGCGTCCCACGCCGACATCATCGAGAAAATCGACATCGGTGGCATCTCGCTCATCCGAGCCGCCGCCAAGAACTACGCCGACGTGGCCATCGTGGCCTCCAAGGCCCAATATCAGCCCTTCCTCGAGATGATCAAGGCGCAAGGCGCGGCCACCACCGAGGAACAACGCCGCTGGCTTGCCAAGGAGGCCTTCAAGGTGTCCTCGGGCTACGACAGCCACATTTTCAACTACTTTGACTCTCTGGAGGACGAGGCAGTTCCCTCGGCCCTGCGTCTGGCCATCGACGGCTCCAAGGCAATGCGTTACGGCGAGAATCCCCACCAGAAGGGAGTGTTCGCGGGCGACTTGAACGCTATGTTCGACCAGCTCCACGGCAAGGAGATCTCCTACAACAACCTTTTGGACATCGATGCCGCAGTGTCGCTGATCGGTGAGTTCCAGGAGCCCACCTTCGCCATCCTCAAGCACAACAACGCATGTGGCCTCGCCACTCGCCCCACGATGGTGGAGGCGTGGAAGGATGCCCTGGCTGGCGACCCCGTGAGTGCCTTCGGAGGCGTGCTGATCGCCAACCGCGAGATCGACGCCGCTGCAGCCGAGGAGATCAACAAGATTTTCTTCGAGGTGATCATCGCCCCCTCCTACACCCCCGAAGCTCTCGAAATTCTGAAACAGAAAAAGAACCGCATAATCCTCGTGCAGAAGCAACAGAACACGTCCAAGCGTCAGGTGCGCACCGTGCTTAACGGGGCCCTGATTCAGGACCGCGACCTGCGCGTGGAGACCCCCGCCGACCTCACTCCCATGACCAAGGCCGTGCCCACCGACGATCAGGTCGCCGACTTGCTTTTCGCCAACAAGATCGTGAAGCAATCCAAGAGCAACGCCATCGTGCTCGCTCGCGGCGGCCAGTTGATCGCCTCGGGTGTGGGCCAGACCTCGCGTGTCGATGCCCTTAAGCACGCTATCGAGAAGGCCCACTCCTTCGGTTTCGACCTCAAGGGTGCTGTCATGGCCTCCGACGCGTTCTTCCCCTTCGGCGACTGCGTGGAGATTGCCCACAAGGAGGGCGTGACCGCCGTGATTCAGCCCGGCGGCTCGGTGCGCGACCAGGAATCCATCGACTATTGCGACGCCAATGGTGTGGCCATGGTGAAAACCGGCATCCGCCACTTCAAGCACTAACGACTCCCCCCTCTTTAATCCTTTAATCTTTTCATCCTTTAAAGGAGGAAAGGAATAAAGGCCATTCACTGAAAACTTGAAACTAGAAACTATAAACTAGAAACTTGAAAATAGAAACTAGAAACTTTTAACTCCATAATGCGCTTATTCTCATTAACAAAAGAAATAGCCATCGACCTTGGCACCGCCAACACGATCATCATCCACAACGGCAAGATCGTGATTGACGAGCCCTCGATCGTGGCCCTTGACCGTCGTACCGACAAGCTCATCGCAGTGGGCAAGGAAGCCCATCTGATGCAGGGCAAAGAAAATCCCAACGTCTACACCGTTCGCCCGTTGCGCAAGGGAGTGATCGCCGACTTCAACGCTGCCGAGCTTATGATACGCGGTTTTGTCAAGAAAGCATCCACCAAGAGCTGGTTCTCCCCCTCGCTGCGTATGGTGGTAGGTATTCCCTCCGGCTCGACCGAGGTAGAGATCCGTGCCGTGCGCGACTCCTCGGAGCACGCTGGAGGCCGTGACGTGTACATGATTTACGAGCCCATGGCGGCCGCCCTGGGTATCGGCCTTGATGTAGAGGCCGCCGAGGGCAACATGATTGTGGATATCGGTGGCGGAACCTCGGAGATCGCCGTGATCTCCCTGGGCGGTATCGTCACCCAGAAATCTATCGCCGTGGCAGGTGACGACCTTACCGACGACATCCAGAGCCACATGCGCCGCGCCCACAACGTGAAGGTAGGCGAGCGCACGGCCGAGCAGATCAAGTTCCACGTCGGTGCCGCGTTGACCGAGCTTGACAATCCCCCGGAGGACTTCATCGTGCATGGTCCCAACCAGATGACAGCCCTGCCTATGGAGGTGCCGGTATCCTATCAGGAGATCGCCCACTGTATCGAGAAATCGATCTCCAAGATCGAGGCTGCCGTGCTGTCGGCGCTGGAGGACACCCCTCCCGAGCTGTACGCCGACATCGTGCGCAACGGAATCTGGCTGGCTGGTGGCGGCGCGTTGATTCGCGGTCTCGACAAGCGTTTGACCGACAAGATCGGCGTGCAGTTCCACGTGGCCGAGGATCCCCTGCTGGCTGTGGCAAAGGGCACAGGCGTTGCTCTGAAGAATATTCAGAACTTCTCCTTCCTCATCCGATAAAGCCCATTCCCTTAAAGATTTAACGTTTTAAAGATTGGATTCATTAAACCATTAAAACTTTATGTCCGTTTAAATCCTTAAAGGATTGTAACAGCCGATGCGTAGCCTGCTCAACTTCTTAATGCGC
This sequence comes from Bacteroidales bacterium, assembly GCA_020859755.1. Taxonomy (GTDB): domain Bacteria; phylum Bacteroidota; class Bacteroidia; order Bacteroidales; family Muribaculaceae; genus JAJPXC01. The sequence continues at coordinate 20,853 of JAJBVP010000248.1, forward strand.
TTTAGCTCGGTGATAGTGTTCGCGTTCTACGTGATACTGTCGCTGATGCTGCTCTTCGACCGCAATCCCTACCATCACCACGTCTACATGACCTCGGCTGGGACTGTGGCCTCGGCAGTATATAAGCAGACCAACGCTGTGACCTCCTACTTCCACCTCCACGACATCAACGAGGACTTGCAACGTCGCAACGCCTCGCTCGAGGCCGAGGTGATCGCCCTGCGCCATCAGCTCAGGCAGTACGAGGAGGTGATTTACGCCGACTCGATGACCGTCCCCGAGGCTCTCCACCCCTATTCGTTCATCATCGCCCACGTGATCAACAACTCCATCTCCAAGCCCTACAACTATATCACCATAGAGAAGGGCACGCAGGACGGGGTGAAGCCCGAAATGGGCGTGGTGGACCAGAACGGCGTGGTAGGAGTGGTGAATGTCACCGGGGCGCACAGCTCGCGCATCATCTCGCTGTTGAACCCCAACTTCCGCCTGTCGTGCCGCGTAAAGGGGAGCGACTCGTTTGGCTCGCTCGTGTGGGACGGCCGCACCTACGAGGAAGCTATCCTCGAGGAGTTGCCCAAGCACACAAAGTTTCTCCCTGGCGACACCATCGTCACCTCGGGCTTCTCGGCCGTGTTCCCCGAGGGGATACCCGTGGGCACCGTCATCGGACGCAGCCGAGAGGGCAACGACAACTTTTTCACCTTGCGTGTCAAGTTGTTGACCGACTTCTCCCAGCTGTCGACCGTGCGTATCATCGCCAACGCCCAGCTCGACGAGATCATCCAGGTGGAAAACGAAAACCTACCCAAAGAAGAATCAGAAGTGAATTAACCCAATGGCAAAAACCGCACTCAACCTCGCAGTCCTCTTCGTGCTCCTGGCGCTGGCGCAGGTGGTGGTATTCAACCACCTCTTCCTGTTCGGCGTGGCGTTGCCGTTGGTGTTCATCTACTTTATAATACGCTTGCCGGTCACCCTCGGCGCCAACTGGTCGATGACCCTGGCGTTCCTGATGGGACTGACGATCGACATCTTCTCGGACACCCAAGGCATGAACGCCCTCGCGTGCACCATCTTCTGCACCCTGCGCAAGCCCGTGCTGAGGCTCTACTTCCCCCGCGAGGAGGATTTGACCAATCCCGAGCCGTCGATTCGCTCGCTGGGCATGGGTATCTTCATGAAGTACCTGATAACGATGGTGGTGATCTACTGCGCCCTGTACTTCTTGATCGAGCAGATGTCGCTGTTGAATCCCCTTAGGTGGCTGATACGGGTGGCCGCCTCGTCGGCCCTCACATTCGTGCTAATCCTCGGCATCGACTGCCTCACTCTCGGACGCTCACCTCGATAAATGAGAAAGGACTATCGACTGGAAAAACGTAAATATGTGATCGCGGGATTCCTTCTCGTGGTCGCTTTCATATTTGCCGTGCGGCTTTACGAGTTGCAGTTGGGCGACTCCCGTTACAAGGAGTTTGCCGACATCAACGCGTTCCTCAAAAAGACCCAATACCCCTCTCGCGGGCTTATCTACGACCGCAACGACGAGCTGATTGTCTTCAACCAGCCCGCCTACGACGTGATGATGATCCCCCGCGACGTCAAGGATCTCGACACGCTTGAATTCTGCCAAACCCTCGGGCTGACCAAGGAGCAGCTGCTCAAGCGCTTCGACGACATGAAGGACAAGCGTCTCAACCCCGGCTACTCCACCTACACGCCTCAGAAGTTGATCTCCCACCTCTCGGCACAGGAGTACGGCCGCCTGCAGGAGAAACTCTACCGTTTCCCCGGCTTCTTTATCCAGCAGCGTATCCTCCGTCAGTACAACCACACCTCGGCTGGCAACATCCTTGGCAACATCGGCGAGGTGGGCCCGCGCGACATCGAGCGTGACCCCTACTACCAGCGCGGCGATTACAAGGGCGACCAAGGCATCGAAAAGAGCTACGAGGAGCACCTGCGCGGCGTGAAGGGGGTGGAGATCCTTATCCGCGACGCTCATGGCCGCATCAAGGGACGCTACAACAACGGAGCCAACGACGTGGCCCCGATCTCGGGTCGCAACCTCAAGCTAAGTATCGACATCAATCTCCAGCAATACGCCGAGAGCCTGATGGTCAACAAGATAGGTGCTGTGGTGGCGATTGAGCCCGCTACGGGCGAGATTCTGGCCATGGTATCGTCGCCCACCTATGATCCCAACTTGCTGGTGGGTCGCCAGCGCGGCAAAAATTACGCCATGCTGCAGGCCGACCCCGAGAAGCCGCTCTTCGACCGCGCGCTGATGGGCGCTTATCCTCCCGGCTCCACATTCAAGCCCAGCCAGGGCCTGATCCTGCTCCAGGAGGGGATTATCACCCTGAGCACCCAGTACCCCTGCTACCGCGGATATATCAACGGTGGATTGCGCGTGGGTTGCCACGGCCACGGCTCGCCATTGGCCCTGAAACCAGCCCTGCAGACGTCGTGTAACGCTTTCTTCTGCTGGGGCTTGAAGAATATGCTCGACACCAAGAGAGATAAATACGGCTCGGCCGCCAACGCTTTTGAGGTGTGGAAAAACCACCTGGTGTCGCTCGGTTACGGTTACAAATTGGGCGTAGACCTCCCCAGCGAGGGTCGAGGATTCATCCCCAACGCCAAATTCTACAACAAGATTTACGGCGAGAATCACTGGAGCGCCAACACGATCATCTCCATCGCCATCGGCCAGGGCGAGATCCTGGCGACACCGCTCCAGATCGCCAACCTGTGCGCCACGATCGCCAACCGCGGCTGGTTCATCACTCCTCACGTGGTCAAAGAGATTGAGGACACGGTGATGGATCCCGAATTGTTGCGCAAGCGCATCCCCACAATCGACCACCAGCACTTTGAGGACGTGGCCGAGGGCATGCGTATGGCCGTCACCGGTGGCACATGCCGATTGGCCAATCTGCCCGACATCGAGGTGTGCGGCAAGACGGGTACCGCCCAGAATCCCCACGGCAAGGACCACTCGGCGTTCATCGGCTTCGCCCCGTATCACGACCCCAAGATAGCGGTGTGTGTCTACGTCGAGAACGCCGGCTTCGGCGCCACTTTCGGCGTGCCAATCGGCTCGCTCGTGATGGAGAAATACCTCAATGGCGAAATCTCCCCCTCGCGCAAATATATCGAGGAACGAATGCTCAATTCCAACACCAAGATCTACAGTGGAGTTAAGAAACACTAAACAGCAATCCCCGTGGCGGTCGGTCGACTGGATCACCGTCGTGCTTTACCTGGTGCTCGTGCTGATGGGCGCCCTGAGCATCTATGCGGCGAGCTATGAGTTTGACGGCACCTCGTTCTGGGATTTCCAAGGCTTCTCGGGAAAGCAGATCCACTGGATTGGCGTGGCCCTTGTGGTGGCGTTGATAGTGATGCTGATCGACGCCCGCATGTACGACACCTACGCCTACCCGATATACGTGGCGATGATAGGCCTGCTTGTGGTGACGATATTCATCGCCCCCGACGTCAAGGGGTCGCGCTCGTGGATTGTGCTGGGCTCGTTCTCCATCCAGCCCGCCGAGTTCGCCAAATTCGCCACGGCGTTGGCCCTGGCCAAGCTGTTCAGCGGCTACGGCTTCTCGCTCAACGCCAAGACCTCCAACTATGCCCGCGCCCTGGGTGTCATCTTCCTCCCCGTGGTGCTGATCCTTGCCCAAAAGGAGACAGGCTCGGCATTGGCCTACATGGCCCTGTTCTTCGTGCTCTACCGCGAGGGCATGAGCGGATTGACGCTGCTGGCGGCACTGTTTGCCGTGGTGATTTTCGTCGTGTCGGTGAAATACTCCGAGGGTATTACGATGGGTATCCCCACGGGCGAGTTTGCCGTGTTCATAATCATCATGGTGATCATGCTGGGGATGCTTCTGATCTACTGCAAGAACCTGGAGGTGACGCGCAACGTGCTGATATGGTTCGTGGGGACGGCCGTGATAGCTTGCGTGGTCGAGCTGTTGGGCGTAGAGGTGCCCGGCACATGGTTCTTCCTCGGCGTGATAGGCGTGGCCGCTGTCTACTGCATGGTGGAATTCCTTCGCGCTCCTATGCAGAAGCTGATGATCACCATCGCCACCGTCGTGCTGTCGATCACATTCCTGTTCTCGGTCAATTACGTGTTCAACAACGTGCTTGAGCCCCACCAGCAGATGCGTATCAAGGTAACCCTCGGCCTCGAGGAGGACCTGCGCGGGGCGGGCTACAACGTCAACCAGTCGAAAATAGCCATCGGCTCCGGTGGTTTCCTGGGCAAAGGATTCCTCAAAGGTACCCAGACCAAGATGTCATACGTGCCCGAACAGCACACCGACTTCATCTTCTGCACCATCGGCGAGGAGGAAGGCTTCTGGGGCACGATGACCGTCATGGCCCTGTTCGTGATCCTGATATTGAGGGTGATATGGCTCTCGGAGCGGCAACCCACCACCTTCTCGCGCGTCTACGGCTACTGCGTGGCCAGCATCCTTATTTTCCACTTCTGCATCAACATCGGCATGGTGATCGGCATCTGCCCGGTGATCGGCATCCCGTTGCCGTTCTTCTCCTACGGCGGCTCCTCGCTGCTTGGTTTCACCCTGCTTCTCTTCGTGTTCTTGCGCCTCGACGCCGCCCGCCGCGACTCCCTCGCCTACTGATCCCCGTCTCCCTCGCCTACCACCCCATCCCACTATACTGGCAACAAATCGCCCAAAACCTTCCACTATAGTGAAAACTTTCCCCCGATTTTCTACCACTATATCGGAAACTTTTGTATCTTTGCAAAAAATCTCTCACCATGGCGGATAAAGCATTAATAAAAAGGTTGATCGCAGAGTATCAAGATTTTGTAATGAATATTCATTACATTCCCCGCTTGATCGAAGTGGATTTGGCGAAGTGCAACGTTTTTGTGGGACTGCGCCGAGCTGGGAAGTCGTATTTAATGTACCAATGCATCCACGCGATGGCGCGTCAAGGGATGAACCCCGAGCAGATACTCTTCTTCAACTTCGAGGACGACCGTTTAAACGACTTTAAACTTGAGGATCTCGACTTGTTGTTGGTTTGTTACGGGGAGATGTACCCTCACAAACCAGTCCTCTTCCTCGACGAATTACAAGTGGTGGAAGGCTGGGAACGGTTTGCGCGGAGATTGGCCGACACTGGATACCATGTGTTCGTCACAGGGAGCAACGCCAAAATGCTCAGCAGCGAGATGGCGGGCATTTTAGGTGGAAGATACGCCCTTACTGAAGTATTCCCCTATTCTTTCCGGGAATACCTCTCGGCTATCGGCGTTGACCTACCCTCCCAATGGCAATATCGGGAATGTGGGGAAATTAAGCGCGCTTTCTTCTCTTATTACAAAATGGGTGGACTCCCCGAAGTGGCGGTAACCGTTCCTCAGTTCTGGCGCCTATGGCTCAGCGGGCTTTTCGACCGCATATATTTGGGCGACATAGTGATGCGCAACAAGATACGCAAGCCCGAGGCGTTGAAGTATCTCATCCGAAAAACCGCCGAATCTATTGGGCAACCGTTGTCGGCCAATCGCGCCGCCGCTGTGGTCACATCAGGGGGTTATTCTCTGAAATCCGAAACCACTGGTGAATATTTTGGTTTTATGGCCGATGCGTTTCTCGACTTGCAATTGGAAAATTATGCTGGTAAATTCGACGATAAGATTTCACTCAAGAAACATTACTTCATTGACAATGGATTGATTTCCTTGTTCCGTGACAATTGCGACGGAGAGTTGCTCGAAAACCTTGTGGCCGTAACCTTACGCCGTAGCCACTCCGGGGGCTTATATTACTACAAGCACAACATTGAGGTGGATTTCTATCTGCCAGAGCAGGATAAAGCTTGGCAAGCCTGTTACGAGTTTGACAACCAGGGGACCCGCGCAAGAGAAATAAACGCGTTGCTGGCTTTACACCGCTATCGCCCTTTGAGAGAGGCTTATATTGTAACGTTCGACGAGCCAGAAGAAGAAATCACGGAAAACGGCTTAACAATTCACATCCTTCCAATCTGGAAGTGGTTGTTGCTTGCGTAGCCCCATCAATCAACGTGCTGTGACACCCTCGGTTACTGATCCATCCTGTGATCGCCCACAAACAAGGAGCATGGACGCCCCGGATTGACTTACCTGTCCGTCGATACAAGAAGTGGAGGAAAGGATAAAGGATAATCCCCTCCACGACTTCTCCCTCCAAGCCACCCCAAAAGCAGGTCGCGGGCTTTTCTTGCCTCCCTGATTTGGTTTTTCACGGCCAAAGAATTATCTTTGCAGTAAATCGGAGTGACCTTTAGGGCGTTTCGGTTGTTATATATGTAAAATAGAATGAGATGGCGACTGATTTGAGGCATATGTTGTTCGACTTCGATTTCCCGACGGGCAAGCCCCGGACGGGGGCGTTGCTGGTGTCGGAGCCGTTCCTGCGCGAGGCCTATTTCAGTCACTCGGTGATTCTCCTGATCGAGCACGACGCGCGCGCCAACGCCATGGGTATCGTCCTCAACAAGTCGACCAACTACGCCATCGGTCAGGTAATCCCAGGCGTTGACGACGACGTGGACGTGCCGCTGTTTTGCGGGGGTCCGATGTCGCTCGACCGCCTCTATTTCCTTCACACGCTCGACGCCTTGATTCCCGGCGGACGGGAGGTGATCCCCGGGCTGTGGATTGGTGGCGACTTCGAGGCGATGACCGATTACATCAACTCGCGCTACCCGACGGAGGGGCGCATACGTTTCTTCGTGGGTTACAGCGGCTGGGACCCCCAGCAGCTTGAGGGGGAGTTGCGCAAGAAGGTGTGGACAGTCGCGCCCCCGCCTACGCCGACACGGTTGCTAACGGGCGATGACGACGCCTACTGGCACCGTATCGTCCACTCCCTGGGTCCCGAATACCGCGGCTGGCTGTACCATCCCGAAAATCCCCGCGCCAACTAAAGCAATGCGCTATGCATTCTGCATTAAAATTTGTATCTTTGCGGCAATAACCAATCATTATTGAGAAAATGACACTGAAAAATATATTAGTTGCGGCCGCTGGGGCGACGCTGATGGCGGCTTGCTCAACCCAACCGCGTTTCACCGTCGAAGGCACCATAGCCGGGGCCGATGGCGACCAACTGATCCTTGAAGCCTCTCACAACGGCTCATGGTGGGGCGTCGACACCACCGAGGTGGGCAAGAACGGCCAGTTTAAATTCCGCGCCGACGCTGCCGGCTATCCCGACATCTACCGCTTGCGCCTGGGCTCCGAGATGATCTACTTCCCCGTCGACTCCATCGAGACTGTTTCAATCACTGCCGACAAGGCCGCGTTCTCCACGAAATACACCCTGAGGGGTACTGCCGCCGCCGAAGCCGTGGCGCGTGTCGACTCCATCCTGCGCGTCAACCAGCCTGTCGATTCGGTCACCAAGCGCTCGCTCAGCCAGATCGCCCTTGCCGACCCCGCGGGAATCGTGGCCTATTACATTATCCAAAAGACAGTTAACGGCGTGCCGCTTTACAATCCCGCCAACCGCCAGGACCTGCGTGTGATCGGGGCTGTGGCCAACTGCTACACCCAGCAACGCCCCATGGACCCGCGCACCGAGTACCTCAAATCGCTTTACCTGCGCAACCGCAAGGCTGGATTGGCACAAGCCGACACAATGGTTGTAGCCGCCCTGCCCCTGATTGATTTCGCCCTTGGCGACGAGACGGGTACCGTACACAACCTCAGCCAGATAGCCTCAAAAGGCAACGTCGTGCTGCTCAATTTCACGGTCTACAACGCCGACGGTTCCCCCGAGTTCAACCGCCTGCTCGCCAACCTCTACGAGCAAAAACACTCGCAAGGCCTTGAAATCGTGCAAGTAGCCGTTGACGACGACCAATTCGCCTGGGCCAATTCGGCCAAAAACATCCCCTGGATTGCCCTCTACGCCCCCGAGACCACCCGCGCCAAGGTGCTCATGAGCTACAACGTGGTCGACATCCCCACGTCGTTCATTATCAACCGTCAGGGCGAGCTCGTCGAGCGCGTTGACGACCCCGAGAAGCTCCCGGCGGCGGTCAACCGTTACCTCTAATCACGTTTCCAAGGGAATGCGCATCCTCCTATTTGGCGACGCCAGTGGATTCCATGCTACCCTTGCCAAAGGGTTGAAAGCCCTTGGCCATGAGGTGGTTGTGGCATCCCATGGCAGCTACTGGATGGATACCCCGCGCGACATCGACCTGCGCCGCGGCAACGGGAAAATCGGAGGGGCCATTCTGTGGGCCAGGATCAGCACCATCCTGAGCCGCCACCTCAAGGGTTACGACATCGTGGCGATCACCAACCCCGTGCTTGTGGAGCAGCGTCCCAATAGATGTAAAGTGTTGTTTGACAGGTTAAAGCGTGACAACGGCGCTGTCGTCTTGACCGCTCTGGGCACCGACACCCCCTACGTGGAGATGTGTGTCGACCCGTCCCATCCCCTCCGATACAACGAGTGGCGACTTCCCGACGGCTCCCCCTCGCCCTACGCTGTCGAGCATCCCGAGATACTCCAGGCGTGGCTCCGTGACCCCCTGCGCGACCTTTGCCGCCACGTCTACGACCACGTCGACGGCGTGGTGACCGCCCTCTACGAGTACCACCTCTCGGCCTCCCGCTGGCTCCCCGCCTCAAAACTCGCCTACGGAGGCATCCCCGTTGAGATCAACAAACAAGGAGCATGGGCGCCCTCGCCCGCGCATACCAAAAAAGGATCGTCATCGCCCTCGCCCGCGCGCAAAATTACCCTCTTCCTGGGGCGCCATCGCTCCCGCATCGCCGAGAAAGGTACCGACCGCCTCGAATGGGTAGTGCGCGAGGTAAACCGCCTTCGCCCCGACAAAACCCAAGTGCAAGTGGTGGAGAATGTGCCCTTTGAGCAGTATTCCCGAATGCTTGCCGATGCCGATATCGTATTCGACCAACTCTACTCCTACACCCCCGCCACCAACGCCCTGATGGCCATGGCACGAGGCCAACTGGCCGTGTCGGGTGGCGAGCCTGAGTATTACCAATTCATTGGCCACGAGGGCGTTAAGCCCATTGTCAACATAATCCCCGGACGAGAGCAAGATACAGTAAACCAGCTGGTGAAGCTGATCGACTCCCCCAATGATCTTTACGACCTGCGTGTGGCCAGCCGTGAATTTGTCGAGGCCCACAACTCGCTTGACGTCGTCGCCCGCCGCTTCGCAACCTCCTACGAAAATATCCTAAACGAGTAGCCAACTGAGGTGACCGGCACCGGGGAGGCCCGTCGAGGTGTAACGGAAAACGATGCGCATGGCTCGGCGTAGCCCACGGTCGTCGATTCCATCAAGACGCTTGCTTAAGTCCTCCTTACCCAACGGCGAACCCTCCTTATGGTACATCCCAAATACCACCGCGCGACGCAATTCAACAAGCCGCATGGCCCGGCGACGCTCCTTTTCGGTCATCGCTGTGGAGGCCAACACCTCGATACAGCGATCGAGAGCCTTTTCCCACCATCCCCGGCGGTCGATGTACCTCAGTCCGGTAATCGACTCTTCCTGAGGATAAACGTCAACGGTATCCGGTCCAGGGAGGAATACAGTGTTGGGATTTTTGGACAACACCCTCAGCCCCGAGACGTAATCGTCCCATTGCCTTAGATCCTCATCCCACACTCCCGGCGGCAGCAACTCGCGACGGGCCGCATAGCGCTGCGAGGCCAGCGAGCCGTGCAACAGATGACGCTCGATGTCGCTTCTCCCCGACATGTGCTTTTGGCGAGAGAAACGGCCTCCCACGACGTTGATATCCCACCAAAGCAAGGCCGCATCGGGGTGGGCCGCGATGCCGTGTGCCACTCTTTCGATATGCCCTGGGCGCATGGTGTCGTCGCTGTCGAAATGCATCACCCATTGGCTTTCCACGTGTCGCAATCCCTCATTGCGGGCGCAAGCGGCTCCTGGCTTGCGACATTCCACCACCTTGACATCCATCCCCTTGCGTTCCATCTCCATAGCCCAATCCTGAGCCACCGAGAGGGAGGAGTCGGTCGAGGCGTTGTCGACGATCACTACCCTCCGAGGCTTCACCGTTTGGGCCTCAATAGAGCGCAACGTGCGACCCAACAGCTCGGTGCGGTTGTACACGGGGATAATGACGGTGATGTCGGCGGCTTCCATTCAGGCGGGATTATTTCTCGCGCATGAACACGTTGATGGGCGTGCCCGTGAAGTCCCAGTTCTCGCGAATCTTGTTCTCCAAGTAGCGGCGATAAGGCTCCTTTACCCACTGCGGCAGGTTGCAGAAGAAGATAAACGTGGGCACGCTGGAGCCTTTCAGCATCGTCACATATTTGATCTTCACGAATTTGCCCTTGTTGGCTGGTGGCGGGTAGGCCGCGATGGCCTCGAGCATCACCTTGTTGAGCTGAGAGGTGGGCACGATGCGGTGGCGGTTGTTGTACACCTCCATGGCCGTCTCGAGCACCTTGAAGATGCGCTGCTTGGTCAACGCCGAGGTGAACAGGATGGGGAAATCGGTGAACGGGGCGAAACGCTTGCGGATGGCCGTTTCGAAGGTCTTGATAGCCTCCTGCGACTTGTCCTCAACCAGGTCCCACTTGTTGACGCACACCACCAATCCTTTCTTGTTCTTCTGGATCAACGAGAAGATGTTAAGGTCTTGATTCTCAATGCCGCGGGTAGCGTCGATCATAAGGATGCACACGTCGCTGGCCTCGATGGCGCGGATCGAGCGGATCACCGAGTAGTACTCGATGTCCTCGTTCACCTTGTTCTTGCGCCGGATGCCTGCCGTGTCGACCAGGTAGAAGTCGAAGCCAAACTTGTTGTAGCGCGTGTAGATCGAGTCGCGGGTCGTTCCGGCGATGTCGGTGACGATGTTGCGCTCCTCGCCTATGAACGAGTTGATCAGCGACGATTTGCCCGCGTTGGGACGGCCCACGATGGCGAATTTGGGGATGTCGGCCAGGTTGTCCTCCTCATCCTCTGGTTTCTCGGGAAGCAGCTTGACCACCTCATCGAGCAGGTCGCCCGTGCCGAAGCCGCTCACCGCCGACACCGGGTAGGGATCACCCAGCCCCAGCTTGTAGAACTCGGGCACGTTGTACAGCCAGTCGTTGGAATCAACCTTGTTGGCCACCAGGGTCACCGGCTTCTTCGATTTGCGCAGGATCTCGGCCACGTGATCGTCAAGGTCGGTAACCCCGTTCATGGCGTCGACCACGAAGAGAATCTCGTCGGCCTGCTCGATGGCCAGGGCCACCTGCTTGTTGATTTCGGCCTCAAACACGTCGTCGCTGTTGACCACCCAACCGCCGGTGTCGACAATCGAAAACTCTTTGCCGTTCCAATCGACCTTGCCATACTGGCGGTCGCGTGTCGTGCCCGCCGTCTCGTCAACAATTGCTTGACGCGACTGGGTGAGGCGGTTGAAAAGGGTGGATTTCCCCACATTGGGGCGCCCTACGATGGCTACTAATTGTCCCATTATATCATTCTTTTTCGCGAAATTACTAAAAAAATTTAAGTTTTAAGGAGTTAGGAGTTTTAAGGAGTTAGAAGATTTGAGAGGTATCGGCCAGTGGAATCAGGCGATTGGAAAACTTCTGCTAATTCCTAAAAACTACTAATTCCTGAAAAACTTAGTCGATGTACCCGAAGGCGCGCAGCTTGTTCTCGCGGTTGCGCCAATTGGCCTCGACCTTTACGAAAAGCTCGAGATAAACCTTCTTGCCGAAGAACGCCTCGATGTCCTTGCGGGCCTCCATGCCCACCTTCTTCAATTTCGAGCCACCCTTGCCGATGAGGATCCCCTTCTGGGAGTTGCGCTCGACGTAGATGACGGCCATGATGTGGATGGCGCCCTCCTTCTCGTCAAATTTCTCAACGATCACCTCCACGGAGTAGGGCACCTCCTTGTCGTAATTGGTAAGGATCTTCTCGCGGATAATCTCGGTGACGAAGAATCGCGCGGGCTTGTCGGTGAGGGCGTCCTTGCCGAAGTAGGGTGGCGACACGGGTAGCAGCTCCACGATGCGGCGCATCAGGTTGTCGGTGTTGAAATGCTCCTTGGCCGAAGTGGGGTAGATTTCAGCGTTGGGGAGCAACTTCTTCCACATGTCGACTATCTGCTCCAGCTCCTGTTGGCTCTTCACGAGATCGACCTTGTTGATCACCAGCAGCACGGGAATCTTCTCCTTGGCCACCTTGGCCAGGAAGTCGGCATTCTTGGTGGGATCCTCAACGACATCGGTCACGTAAAGGAGGATGTCGGCGTCGGTGAGTGCGCCCTCCGAGTAGCCCAGCATCTGCTCCTGCAACTTGTACTTGGGAGCGAGCACGCCCGGGGTGTCGGAGAACACTATCTGGTACTCGGGGGTGTTGACGATACCCATGATACGGTGGCGGGTGGTCTGGGCCTTGGAGGTGATGATGCTCACGCGCTCGCCCACGAGGTCGTTCATCAGCGTCGACTTGCCCACGTTGGGGTTGCCCACGATGTTGACAAAGCCCGCTTTATGTTGAGGAGTTGTCGAGGTGGACGGCTCTTGCTGCTCGTCGGTGTTAAGCTCTTGTTCCGTAGGGGTAGGAAGCTCTTTTTCCATATTGATAGTTTTTAGAAGTTACACTATCTTGTAAACAAAAATAGCACCTTAAAAGATGCTATTTTAGTGTTTTTTATTGAACGGGGCCTTAACTGCGACCGGTTAAAGGTCCCAGATGATGTACATGGCGCCCCAAGTGAAGCCGGCACCGAAGGCGGTGAGGACAATCTTGTCGCCGGGCTTGAGCTGGCTCTTGAACTCGTCCAAGCAGATGGGAATCGACGCGGCCGAGGTGTTGCCCACGTGCTCGATGTTGACAAGCACCTTCTCGCGGGCGATTCCGGCACGGTCGGCCACGGCCTCGATGATACGGAGGTTGGCCTGGTGGGGCACGAGGTAGTCGACGTCGTCAACCGAGAGGTTGTTTCGCTTCATGATGTCGAGCGAGGAGGTCAACATGTCGGTTACGGCGTGCTTGTACACCTGACGGCCCTCTTGGTACACGAAGTGCTCGCGGGCGTCAACGGTCTCGTGGGTGGCGGGATGAGCCGAGCCGCCGGCTTTCATCAGCAGGTGCTCGAGGCCCGAGCCGTCGACGTGGAAGATACCGTCGATCACGCCCACAGGCTTGTCGGTAGGCTCAACGAGCACGGCTCCTGCGCCGTCGCCGAAGAGGGGGCATGTCGAGCGGTCCTCGTAGTTGGTCATCGACGACATCTTCTCGGCTGCGACGACAATCACCTTCTTGCGCATACCGCAACGCACGTAGGCCGCGGCGTCCTCCAGGGCGACGATGAAACCGGCGCAAGCGGCCTGGATGTCATAGCCGTAAGCCTTGCGCAGGTGGCATTTTTCGGCTATTACCGAGGCGGTGGAGGGGAAGCGGTAGTCGGGGTTGGATGTGGCGCAGATAATCAAGTCGACCTCCTCAGGCTTGGTGCCCGTGTCGGCCAACAGACGGTTGACGGCCTGCTCGCCCAGATAGGACGAGCCCTCGCCGTTTTTCAAAATGCGGCGCTCTTTAATACCTACGCGAGTGGTGATCCACTCGTCGTTTGTGTCGACGATTTTCGACAACATCTCGTTGTCGAGGATATCATCGGGGATGTAGGAGGAGATTCCAGCGATCCTTGCGTTGTACATTATTGGAAAAATGGGTTGTGGATTGGTGACAATAATTGGGGTATGTATACACGACAACACCCCCAGGGATCCGTAGGCCTTGCTTAGCGCTTGCCGATTCGATCACCCCGGGAGAGCGGAGGGTTGCCGATGAAGAGGCTTGTGGATCAAAGTGATCCCTGCTGGATTACACAGCCGCGAATTTCTCGATGGCGAGCTTGCCGCGATAGTAACCGCACTCGTTGCAAACGGTGTGGTAGATGTGCCATGCGCCGCAGTTGGGGCAAACGGCGAGCGTGGGCATAGCGGCCTTGTCGTGGGTGCGACGCTTGGCGGTGCGGGTCTTGGATTGCTTTCGTTTAGGATGTGCCATTTCTTATTTAATCTTTTATTGTTAATATATCAATTGAGGTCCTTGAGGGCGTCCCAGCGCGGGTCGGTGGGAGCCTCTTCGGTGCTGTCTATTTGGTCGATTTCGTCGAGCAACTCGTCCTCCATCTCGTCGCCCGACGTGCGAGCGCGGTGTTTCTTGAGCATCGCGCTCATGGCGCGGTTGCACTTGCCCAGGGGATGCACGTGGCGCGCCGGGATGGCCAGCACCACCGTGTCGTAAATCATGTAGGCCACGTTGAGGTAGTTGTCGCTCTCGGGGATCTCCAGGATGTCGTCCGAGTCGTCGTTGTAATCCTCGCCGTATTTCACGCCGATGTGGTAAGTGGCCTCGATTGGAAGCACGAGGTCGTCAAGGCAACGGTCGCACAAGAGGGTCACCTCGCCGTTGATGGCGAAATTGAGGTCGTAGAGGTCGCCCTTGTGGGTAGCAGTCAACGACACGGTGAGGTCGGCACCCTTGACGTCGGTATTCTCCATGTTCTCGAAGAACGTCTTGTCGAGGTGATACTCAATCTCTTCGGTGCCTTGGGGCATCGATTTTAGCTGGATCTTGAATTGCGAAAACTTTCCCACGGAGGTGTTGGTTTACGAGTTGGTTGAAAAAACTTTGCAAAGTTAGCGTTTTCCCGCGAAACTACCAACTTTTTTCACAATTTAGCCTTTTTTCACCTTCACCTCCTTGGCTCGTGGCGCTTGCGGGCGGGGAGGGAAATGAGGAACTGGCGCAGGAGCCGCATCAGGGGGGCGGAGAGGATGATCAGGACAACCGAGACGATGACAAGGGCGACACCGAGGATGGCGCCGGGGCTCAGGCGCTCCCCGAAAGCGAGAATCCCCACCGCCAGGGCGGTGACCGGCTCGAGCGCGCCGAGGATGGAGGTGGGGATGGAGCCGATGTCGAGGATGGCGACCGTCATGGTCAAGAGGGAGACGACCGTGGGGAAAATGGCCAATCCGGCAACGTCGATCCAGGCCTCGGCGCATAGCGGGACGGGCTGCAGGGAGAACAGTCCGTCGAGCTGGACCACGAATACGAGTATGCCGAATACCATGGAGTAAAAGGTGATTTTCAGAGTGTTGAGACGGCGCAGACAGCTTTTGTTGACCATTACCATGTAGATGGCGTAGGAGATGGCCGATAGCAGGACAACCACCACTCCCCAGAGGTTGACCCCATCGCCGTCACCCTCGCCGTGGCCGAGCATGACGATGCCGACGATGGCCAGGGCGATAGCCGCGACGGTGACCACCGAGACCCGCTCGCCAAACATCACGACCATCATGATGGTGACGAACACGGGGTAGACGAACAGGATGGTGGAAGCGATGCCCACGTCCATCAGGTTGTAGCTTTGGAAGAGGAAGAGGGAAGAGAGGGCGAAGAGGATGCCGGCCACAAGCGCAACGGGTAGCTCTTTCCATGTCAACCGGAAATCGTGCCCCTTGTAGAGCATGAGTGCCCCGAGTATCAATGCGGCCACGAGGTAGCGGTAGAACAGCACCGACGGGACCTCCATGCCCATAAGGGCGAGAGGCCGAGCGAACAGGGGGTTGAGGCCGTAGGTGACTGCACCCAGGACGCCCATCACATATCCACGCGCGCGGTGATTCATTATTTATATAACAAATGAGAGGGAGGAGGGTTGAAAAAGGAGACGGGCCACAGGGGCCCGCCTCCGGGAAATTTTTTGAGGCGTCCAAGCTAAATTTCGGAAACGGCGGGGGTCTCCTGGACGGGCTCGTCGTCCTTGGGATCGTGCTCCTTGATGATGGCTACGCAGAGGGCGCCGATAACCAAGGAGATACCGGCGATTACCATCATCAGGTACTGGGGAGCCAGGGAGTCGGCACTGCCCAATCCCGAGAGGATCCAGCCGCCAGCCAACGCGCCGATGATCTGCGGGATGCAGATGGAGCAGTTGAACAGGCCGAGGTAGGCGCCGATGTTGCCACCCTTGAGCGAGTTGGTGAGGATGGTGAACGGCCATGCGAGCATAGCTGCCCAAGCGCAACCGATGAGGACGAACGACACGAACAGCAGATAGGGGTTGGTGAAGAAACCTGCCGAGATGAAACCTCCAGCGCCGAGCAACAGGCTCAGGGAGTAAGAGAACTTGCGGCTGCGGAAGCGGGGGAGTGCCACTGCCCAGAGCACCGAGCCGATGGCCTGAATGGCGAAGAGGATGCCTACCCAGTTGCCGGCGTCGTTGTACTCCTTGCTCTCGGTGTTGAGCACGACGTGGGTGGCGAATTCGGCCAAGCGGGGATGCTTCAGCTCTTTAACCTCGGCCTCGTCGATGAAGAGGGCGCCGGTGTGGGGGTCGTGGGTGACGATGCCCGCGAGGGTGATGTTGATAGGCTTGTTGACCTTGTGGATGATGCTCAAATGGTCAACCAGTGTGATCGACTTGGGGGCGTCCTGGGGCAGACCGCCGTTGATCGACAGCTTGGCACCCTCGGTGTTGATGATTTCGCCGAAACGGAAGTTGGGCACGCCATTGGTGGAGGTGATCAGGTCGTTGTTGACCACATCGACGGGAGCCGCGCCCTCACGCAGGATGGAGAGCGACTTGACGGGGATCACCTCGCCCGGCTGCTCGGGGCACTCGTAGCCGGCCACGGTAGCCTTGCCGTTCTCCATGATCACTATCGTGTCGTTGTAGAGAATGTATTTCTTGGAGAAAGTCTGGTCGCCGTCGGTGATGCCGTAGATAGAGGTGGTCTCAGGGCAGTCGAAGGCGTTCTTGGCGATGGTGCCGTTGGTGTAGGTCCACATGAACAGGAATGCGAACCAGCAGAAGAACTGTACCAACCCCACGGTCCAGAATGTCTTAGGAGCCTTGACCAGGAGCTTGAATACGTTGGTTTTCTCCTTTTTGCCCTCTTCCTTTACCTCGCCGCCACCGTTGTACTCGGCGTAGACGTGCGGGGGCCATTCCTTGATCTTGGCCAGGGAGTAGACGACGCACAGCAAGAGGATGGCGGCGCCGATATAGAACGAGTAGATTACCGTCTCAGGGATAACGCCCTCAGCGGCAGTGTTTTGAAATCCGATCCACGTCAAGATGAAAGGGAACACATAGCCTACGATTGAACCTGCGTTGCACAGGAAGCTCTGGATAGAGTAGGCCAGTCCCTTTTGCTTTTCGTTGACCATGTCGCCCACGAGCATTTTGAACGGCTGCATGGCCATGTTGATCGAGGTGTCGAGCAACATCAGGGCGATCAAGCCGATAAGGATGGCCGAGGACACAGCGAGGCCGAATGAACCGGCGTTGGGCAACAGGCACATAACAATCACAGCCACAAGCGCGCCGATAATCAAGTAGGGCAGGCGACGACCGAAGCGATTCCAAGTTTTGTCGCTCAGAGTGCCTACGACCGGCTGCACGATAAGGCCCATCAACGGGGGTAGAATCCAGAAGTAACTCAGGTCGTGGGGGTCGGCACCCAGGGTGGCAAAGATACGCGACACATTGGCGCTTTGCAACGCGTAGGCGATCTGCACGCCGAAGAATCCGAAGCTCAGGTTCCAAAGCTTCCAGAATCCTAAATCAGGTTTAGTTTTCATGCGTTGTTTTGAGGTGAAAAAAATTCGATGTAAGTATGTGGTTTATTATCTCTCATGGTTATTACTGGGCGGCTTGCGAGTAGAGCCAGGCGATTTCGTCGGCCCACAGGGAGTCGTCGGGGGTTTCGAGTATCAATGGTATTTCGTCGAATCGGGAGTCGCGCATCAGCCGGGTGAAGAAGTCGCGTCCCAGAGCACCTTGGCCGATCGAGGCGTGACGGTCGACGCGAGAGCCGCATCCCTTCTTGCTGTCGTTGATGTGCATAGCCTTGAGGTAGTCCAGGCCGATCACCCGGTCAAATTCCTGCCAGGCTTGCTCGTAACCCTCCTCCGAGGCGAGATCGTAACCGGCGGCCAGGGTGTGGCACGTGTCGACGCACACGCCTATGCGGTCCTTCTGGTCGACCAGCTCGATGATGCGGGCGATGTGCTCGAAACGGTGGCCGAGGTTGGAGCCTTGGCCGGCGGTGGTTTCGATGACGGCCATTACTCCACGGGTGGCCTCAAGTACTTGGTTGATCGACTCGGCGATGCGCTGCAGGCAATCGTCCTCGTCCATAAGGTTGAGGTGGGAACCGGGGTGGAAGTTGAGCATCTCCAGGCCCAGCTGCTCGCAACGGCGCATCTCGTCGAGGAATGCCTCGCGGCTTTGGGCGAGCTTGTCCTCGTCGGGCGATCCCAGGTTGATCAGGTAGCCGTCGTGGGGGAGGATGTAGGCCGTGGAGAAACCGTGCTCGGCGCAGTTGCTTTTGAATTCCGTGATATCCTTGTCGGTCAATGGCTTGGACGACCAGCGGTTGGGGCTGCGGGTGAACACGGCAAAGGCTTTGGCTCCGATTTCGGCTGCGCGAATCGGTGCTTGGGCGATACCTCCGGCTACTGACACATGGGCTCCTATCCTTTTCAAGGCTTGTGGCGTCTAAGATTCAACCCACAAAGTTAATAAAAATTTTTAAAAAGCAACTCCAGTACCAAGAAAAATCACCGAAAATCGCAAGCCCGGGGGATAATGAACAATGCTCTACAGGCTTTAATGATTTAACGATTTAAAGGGTCAGCTGCAAAACTGTGTGTATGAGCCCCACGGCCGATGGCGGCATCCCATGTCGTGACGCTGCTCCCCCTGGCAATAATCATGATCTTTAAACACACAATTTTGCAAGTGATAGCAATTTCTTTTTGTTTCTTTTGTTTCTTGCTGTTTCTTCGGGAGATAATTCTTAAGGGGGCATCAGGAAGGAATTTCTTTTGCGAGGGCGCCTAGGGGGGCCGGCCTTGGACGGCCATCACGCGGATGCCTAGGGGGGCCGGCC
>JAJBVP010000101.1 GCA_020859755.1 Bacteroidales bacterium
GTGCATGGCGAAACTACGCGCAAATCCTCGCGGAATATGAATAATGTAGGCTAACCCCCCGACAGTTCATAAGCATTACAACCTTGTCCCGAGGGGCCGCGCACCATCGCGCGGCCCCTCTCTTGCGTCAATTTGTCCACTCGACCATGACATCGCTTTGATTTCATGGCTGTTAGCTATATATTTGTGCTTGATTTATCATAGTGAGGACATGGCTTGACGAATTTTTCATAGTGTTTTTCAGCTTTTGGTCAAGTGACGTTCAAGAGAAAACGCCTAAATTTGCCGATATAAGCTACTTGCGGGTTCACCATGACCCGTGGCCATTGGAAAACAATAATTCACCACTACCCATAATGAAAGCTCTTCTCACCTATTCCCTCTTGACAATCGCATTGTTCACGCCTAAACACGCTATAGCCCAGGATGACGACAATGCCACTTGGTATGACATCACCCTCACCGACCCCAACACGTTGTCGACCCTTTTGGCCAACGCACTCCCCGAGGATCAAACGCTTGCCGACGTGCAATACCTGCGCCTGAGCGGCATCCCCGGCGACGACGACATAGCTATTATCAAGTCCAACCTCACCGGCCTTGTGGAGGTAGATCTCACCAATCTCAATGTCACCTTGCTGGCTTCTTATCTCTTCGACAACTCCTCAAGCGCCAAACCGTCGTTGAAAAAAGTGACTCTCCCCTCCGGTCTCGTGACCGTTGGGAGCTACTGTTTCCGACAGTGCTCCGCTTTGGAGCAGGTAGTGTTGCCATCCACTCTCACGACAATCAACACCCACGGGTTTTACCAATGCTCGGCATTGACCTCCTTTGACTTTTTGTCGACAAACATTAAGACAATAGGCACTTATGCGTTTGCCTACTCAGGGCTTGAGGCGGTGGAGCTGCCATCCGACACGTCGCTTCAAATTAACAGCAATGCGTTCAATCAGTCATCTATAAAGTCGCTGAAATTCAACGGCGCTGTCTATTCAATCGGGGCTAATGCATTTCGCGATTGCACCGACCTCTCCGATATTGAATGGTTCACAAGCCTACAATCGATTTCCGACCACACATTTTATGGCGCCACCAGCCTGACCTCAGTCACTCTGCCCGACTGTCTGGGGGCTGTTACTGACTACATGTTCTACAACTGCACGGCCTTGACCTCGGTTACAATCCCGTCATCAGTAAAGTATATCGGTGCATACGCGTTCCACTACTGTACATCGCTTACATCGGTAAATATTGCCGAGGGGTTGGAAGGAATTGCTGAGAGAGGGTTTGCTTCGTGTTCGAAGTTGCCTGAGATAACGCTCCCCAGCTCCCTGGTGCACATAGGCGAACTCGTGTTTAACAGATGTGACGCGATGACGTGCGTAACATCCAAGGCGTTCCTGCCGCCTTCGCTCCCCACCGAGGGATTGTTCTACAACTCGAAGACCGACTGCGAGTTGCGTGTGCCAGCGCTGGCCCGCACAAGCTATGTGGCTGCCCAAGGGTGGGCCAACCAAACCACCATTACCGCGATCGACGGGCAGCTTCCTGATGAGATCGCCTCTTACCAACCCATGACGCTGATCACCAACGAGGATTGGGACTCGTGGAAGCCCTCAGCGCGGCTGATGCGCGACGCCGATTTGACCCTGGCATCGGCTACCAACCCATCGTCGGTGGGCACACTTCTCGTCTATGGCGAGCAGGAATGGAACCTCAGCAAGCTTTCGCTTTACTATGATGAATATTACCGTCGTTACGGCAAGTGCCAGAGCAACGGAATTGTATGCCACACGGCGGTGGTCAACACCCCCGACATGGTGGCCGACGAGGTAGAGGTGACAGTGAGATTTAACACTGCGTGGACCAACCAATGGCATTTTATGTCGTTTCCGTTCAACGTCGACCTGGCGCAACACGACTTCACCGACCAAGGCATCTATTACGCCGTATATGAATATGACGGCGAGGCGCGCTCGCTGGGCAACACCGGCTGGACCAATGTCGCCGCCGACGCAACCCTCCAGGCCGGCAACGGATACATCTTCTGCCTCCACCGCTACATCGGCGACACCAGTTACAGTTACATCCCCCTGTCGTTTAAGGCGGCCGACAGCTCGGTCACGCTGGTCAACGACGATGTGACCGTGGCCCTCGATGAGCACCTGGCCGACTTTGCCAACAACGCCGACTGGAACTTTATCGGCAACCCCTACCTTTGCTACTACGACACGCGCTATATCACCGACTTTGACGCGCCCATCACGGTGAGATCGGCCGACAGCACCTCCTCCACGTCATACGTAGCCTACAGCCTTACTGACGACAGCTACGTGCTGATGCCAGGCGAGGCATTCTTTGTGCAAGCCACCACATCGCAAGCGCTCACTTTTGGCACCGCCGGCCGCCAGGTGGATCCGGCCCCACGCGCGATCGCCGCCGAAGAGACGGCCACCAGAGCGCGCGCAGCCTCCATAGGCGTGGATCGCACGCTAATCAATCTCACAATCAGCGACGGACAGTGCACCGACCGCACCCGCGTGGTGATAAACCCCGAGGCATCCACCGCCTATGAGCCGCGTTGCGACGCCCCCAAGATGATGAGCGAGGACGCCAACGCCCTCCAGATATGGACCGTCACCGACCAAGTAGCCTACGCCATCAACGAGCGTCCGGCCCCCGAGGGAGCCATCCCCGTGGGTGTCACCACCACTGCCAACAACACCTGCACCGTGGCTCTCACCTCACAAGCCGCCGGCTACACCGTAGAGCTGATCGACAGCTATCTTGGGATCACTACCGACCTGGCCAAGGCCCCCTACACGTTTACCACCACCGACGATGACGGCTCGCGCCTGTCGCTGCGCATCTCTTCCAGCGAGGTGGGCATCGAGAGCGTCACCACCGCCTCGGCAGCGACCGAACGTTGGTACAACCTGCAAGGCGTGGCAATCCCTCGTCCCACGGCCCCTGGATTGTATATCCACAATGGCAAGAAAGAGATAATCTTCTAAAAGGATGGAAGCCATGAAAAGATTATTGCTTGCGTTGGCCCTTGCAGCGGTAACCGCCGCTACGGCCTCGGCCTGGACGCTTACACTAACCTCGTCGCCCGCCCCCGCGGCCACGCTTAGCGGTGCCGGCGAGTATGACGAGGGCGACGAGGTGACTGTAACGGCTACCCGCGCCTCGGCTTATTCCAATTTCACCTTCATGGGGTGGATCGACGCCGACGACCCCTCAGCCACGGTGCTCTCATCGTCCACTTCGTTCGCCTATGAGATGCCAGGGCGCGACGTGACGTTGGTGGCCACGTATAAGTTCAACCCCACGATCCCCGGCGACCCCGACACTCCCATCATCCCCGAGCCCACCTACACTGTCACCATCTCCGCCAACCCGGCGGGATCGACATCCTCAATCACCAGCTCATTCACCGCCGAGGCCGGCACAACCAAGGCCGTGAGCGTCACGCCTACCAGTGGCCTGTTTACATTTGTAGAATGGCGCGACGGCGAGGGTCAGGTGGTGTCCACCGAAAAGTCGTTTACCTACACCGTGCCCACCGAGGACTCCCAACTGATCGCTTGCCTGCAATTTTCTCCCACACCCCCCGCCGATTACAACATCAACTATTGGGACCCAACAACGGGCGAGCTGCTAATCTCATCAATCTCGTCGACCTTGGCCACGGCATGCGACAACGCCATTGGAGGATCCTCCTACCGCTCGCTGGTGAAGAAACTCACCATCACGTGCCCTCTTACAGTGAGCCAGCTGAGCTACGTGCGCTCCTACCTCAAGTCAACACTCACCACCCTTGACCTGCGCCTCACCCAGGTAAGCGAGTTTGGTTCCTCGGCATTTTCGGGCCTGAGCGCCCTCACCACGCTTATCCTCCCGGCCGAGACCACCAGCTTTGGTGCCTCCTCATTCTATGGCTGCACGTCCCTTGAAACCATCACTATCTACGCCACCGAGCCGCCCACGTTCACCTCGAGCAGCTCCTACTTCGCAACATCGGTGCCCTCAACTTGCATTGTGTATGTGCCCAACGAGAGCGTGGCGACCTACGAAAGCGCCTCGTCGTGGTGTGACAAGGATATCCGTCCTATGTACGACGAGTCGACCGCCGTAGGCCCCGACGACGAAGGATGGAACGACCTGTCGCTCCTTCACAAGCTTCCCGTGGCCTACACCCACACCGGGGAGGATGGGGCCACCTTGCAATATTGCGTGGAGGGCGACGACGAATGGCACACCCTGGTGAGCTCTCTCACAACAGGGCAGCAGGTTGACACATGGGTAGTGACCAATCTTAGCAAATCGGTGAAGCACCACACTATCGAGTATCGCCTCTTGTCGGCCGACGGCTCAACCGTCGTCCCACTCGACGACTTGAAAGAGGAACTTGTCGACATGTCCCATGCTGCTGTGACCATGCAAGGCACGTGGTACTATGATTTCGGTAACGAAATCTGCCCCGAGCCAAGCGTTAACGGCCTATCCACCGACCAGTTTACACGCATCTACGCCAACAACACCGCGGCCGGTTACGCCACGGTGAAAGTGGCCGGTGTCTATCCTTACTCGATAGGCACACACAACGTTACCTTTAAAATCACGGCCCTTCCCCTCCCGGGCGAGTTAGCGCTGGCCCACCCTGACACCGAGATACAATACCAAGCCGCAAGCATCAAGCCCGAGTGGGTGTTCACCGACGAGCGGTGTGCCCAATTCGTTTCGGGCACCGATTACAAGGAGTCGTGGAGCAACAATTATTACCCCGGCACGGGCAAACTCACCGTTACAGCCGTCAACAAAAACTTTAGCGGAACGCTTACCTTGACATTCACAATCGTCAAGGGCACACCCTTGGAGCGTGCCTACACCTATGGGCTCACCCTGCCCGACGAGGAGACAATCTACGACGGTGCCGCACACTATGCCACGATAAAAACCTCCAGAACCTTGTCAGGTGAAGCGATTCTGCTCCATAAGTACTCCGACACACAGGAGGTGGTTGACGGCAATCCAATCGATGCCGACACCTACGACGTGTATCTGGGATTTGAGGAAGGCGATTACACTCTCGCCGCCGAGCCGCGACTGATATACACATACACGATTTTCGACCTGGCCGACCAAGAATGGGAGGCCCTGCAGTCGTTGAGTGACGAACTTGCTTTGCTTGGCTACACCACCGGCTGGAATCTGAGCGGCACCAAGATCGCCGCGATGAAATTCAAAGAGATCAAACTTAAGGGCGGACACGTGGTGTCGCTCGACCTCGCCGGCAAAAACCTCGCCGGAAGATTCCCATCCTCGATATTCCAGCTGCAATCGCTCCAAAGCGTCGACATGAGCGACAACTACCTCTCGGGCGAGATCACCTCGTCGGCCACGCTGCCCGAGCTGACAGCGCTCGACCTGCACTCCAACTCGTTCATTGGCGACCTCTACGAGTTATCCCAGCTGTTCCCCTCGCTGGCCTCGCTTGACGTAGACGACAACTCATTCTCGGCGGTGTCATCCCCCCTGGATCCAGCGTTGGATTTGTCGTATGTGGGCCAAAACACCGGCGTGACCGTGGCTCTCGACCTGCTGTCGGCGCGTGAAAACCACGCCGCCCTCCGAGCCATGCTCCCCACCATAGCCACCTACCGCCACGCCGAGCAGGATTATGCCGAGGCCGAGCCTCTCGAGTTGTGGCTCACAACATCGGCTTACAACCGCGTGAGCCTCCTGCCCGAGGCCACATCTTGGGCAATGAGCCTCTACTGCGACATCGACGATTTCATAGCCACAGCCGTGTCGGCCAACACCCTTTACAACGAGAGCAACGGGGCGTCGATACGCTGCCTTGCCGACAACAGCGCCGCGATGACGGCCATATTCACCTTCCCCACGGGCGACACCAACTTTGATGCGTCGATCGACGTGATGGACGTGCAAAACACGATCAATCAGGTGTTTGACGAGCGCGACGTGACTGTCCCATTTAACCTCACCGCGGCCGACTCGCGCGCCGATGGCGTGGTGAACGTGCTCGATGTGTCAGCCACGGTCGACCTCGTGTTGCAATCCTCATCGACAACCCCCAGCTCCGTGTCGCGCCTACGTTCAGTCGACGACATGGTACTGGCCTACGTTGACCAGGCCGGGTGGCTGGTGATATCGTCCGACGAGCCAGTGGCCGCTTTCGACATTACGATCCTTACGCCCCATGAGGCTTTGACCTCCACAATCACTGAGCTTGGCGCCTTAGGCTTCAACTATAAGGTAAACCAAGCCGATGGTCTCATACGCATAGTGGCATGGTCGCTCAACGGCAGTAAGATCGACGAGGGTGTCACCCAACTATTCTACGCTGGCGACCACGCCACCATAAGCTCAGTGATGCTCGCTAACAGCGCTGCGCGCCGCATTACCACCGCGGCCACCGGTTCAAGTGGTGTTTCCTTATTGCGAGGCCACAACACGTCTATTGAGCTTCTCCGTGATGCGATCGTGGTCAACGCCTCCAAGGCCCTGTGCGACGCCAGCGTGACAGTCACCACCCCCGAGGGACGCATTGCGGCCTCGAGCCGTATGGCCACCCTCCCGACCGGCGAGACGAGGATCAAGCTCGCCACCGAGTTGACCCCCGGCATGTATATCGTGGTGCTCAAATCGGCCACTCGCGAGACTGTCGCAATGAAAACAATCCTAAAATAAACGCATATAAAATGCATCCATTTCACAAAATACTTATGGTAGCGGGCAGTGCCCTTGTCTCACTTTCGACGATTGCCCAAACCACTTACAACACCTTAAGCATCCCAGATATTGAGGCTGATAACGGCACGACTGTGCAGCTACCCGTAAATATCGACAATCAAGACGAGATCATAGCCCTGCAATTTGACCTCACCCTCCCCTCGGGCATTGAGGCCGCATCAGAGGCCGTCACGCTCACCAACCGCACCGAGAGCCACTCGGCTACGGCCCGCATGATGGCTTCTGGCAAGCTGCGCGTAATGCTCTACTCGATGGAAAACACAGCGATTGGCGGCAACTCTGGCACTGCCCTGTATATTAATTTGACTGTAGCCGACAACCTGCCGCAAAGCTCGGTTCTCCCTCTCGAGGTTAGCGACGCGATATTGAGCGATAGGGCATTTGACAACGTGCTTACCGAGGTTACCGCCGGGGTTATCACTATCAAGCCCTCGGCAGATCTGGTACCGCTCAACATCTCGGTTGACAAAGCCGAAGCGATGCCCGGCGACCAGCTCACGGTCAACTGGGCTGTGAGCAACATCGGCGCGGTGGCTACCACCGGCGGTTGGCGCGAGCAGATCTACCTCATCGCTGGCGACAACACCAAGCTCGTGGCCACCACCTACAACCCCGACGCCACGCTCGGCCCCTTGGCCCGGGCCAGCCGCTCGGTGACATTCGTCATCCCCGACGAGTTGGGTGTTGACGGCACGACCTCGGTGAGGGTAAAGGTGGTGCCTAACTCCGACTGCGGCGAGCCGGTGTCGGTGCAGGGCAACAACACCCTCACCTCCGACGCCCTGCTCACCTTAGGCAAGCGCCTAACAACGAGCTTCCCCACATCGTTCAACGAAAATGGCTCAAAAGCGGTGAAATGCCTGCTCACGCGCAGCGGCAACCGTCGCTATGAGCAGACGTTTAACCTCTCCATCGAAGGCGACGAGCGCATCAGCGTGCCACAGACAGTGACGATCGGCTTCAACGAGACGTCGGCCTACTTCACCGCCACGATCACCAACGACCAGCTGCTCAACGCCAGCTCAGAGTTTACCTTAACCGTCACAGGCGACGATTACGACCCGTTGGTGATACCCTTTACGATCATCGACGACGAAAAACCCGAGCTACTGCTCTCCATGTCGAAAGTGGAGATCACCGAGGGAGAGGATTTCGTGATGACCATCACCACCGAGCGCCCCCTGGCGGTCGACGCCACGGTAAACATCTTCTGCGACGAGCCGTCGCGCTTCACCTACCCCGCCACAGTTACCATCCCAGCCGGGACGACCTCGGTCGATGTCACAATCCAATCAATCGACAACGACGACGTGCAGAGCACTGTGGTACCGACGTTCGTAGTGTCGGGTGAGATGTTTGACAAGGCGAGCGACTGTATCACCCTCATCGACAACGATATGCCCGCTCTCACACTTGACCTAACCCCAACGATCGTCACCGAGGACGCGGGCCCTTATGCCATCGCGGCCACCCTGCGACGCACCTCCAACACCAACACCAAGATTACCATAAAATTTAGCGACAATTCCACTGGCGATCGCCTGTCCTACGACTCCAAGCTCGTGATGGACAAGGGCGTAGACGAACTCCAATTCTCTATTGCCGTGGTTGACAACGCCCTGGTGGATGGCGACGAGGAGATAACGTTCAACGCCGCCGTGTGGATCTCGTCGTGCTCCTGCGCAAGCGACGGCGAGATGGGC
The DNA here is from genome assembly GCA_020859755.1 of Bacteroidales bacterium. Taxonomy (GTDB): domain Bacteria; phylum Bacteroidota; class Bacteroidia; order Bacteroidales; family Muribaculaceae; genus JAJPXC01. Next base: position 8,484 of record JAJBVP010000101.1, read on the forward strand.
GGCCTTGTGTCAAAGACAATCACCGTGCTCGACAACGATGGCCCCGCCCTGTCGCTGTCGGCCTCGGCCAGCACATGGCTCGAGGGCCATGAATATACTCTCACGGTAGGCCACAACGACCAGACCCGCGACGAGGCCCTCACCGTCACCCTATCAAGCGACCAGGACGACATCCTCACCTACGACCACACGGTGACAATCCCCGCCGGGGCAACGTCGGTGTCGATCCCCGTGGCCGTGGCCCTCAACGACACGCAGGGCGACAGCTCCACCATCGTGTTCACGCTCACCGACCCCGACGGCACGTTCACCCGCGGCACCACTTGGGTGATGATCAGCGACCAGACGCTACCCGACGCCAAGGTGACTGGCGTAGAGTTCTATGACGGCGAGACAAAAGCTTCCGAGGTGTATGCCCTCGCCCCTTACAACATTGCTGCCACCATTGAAAACATAGGCTATGCCCCTCTCCCGGCCCAAACATCTGTACAGATCTACGTCGACAGCAAGTCGATAGGCTACGGTTTCACCAACCAGGAGATAGCCGTTGGGGCCACCGGCATTGCCACTCTTTACGGCGCGGTAGCTTCCTCCACCGTTGGCACCCACAAAATCGTGGCCGAGGCCAACGCCACACGCGACGTGAGCGAGCTCCTCTACTCCAACAACAAGAGCGTAAGCCAGACGTTCACCACCCTCGCGCCATTCACCATCTCGCTCAACTCCATTCCCGCCTCTATCCTATCGAGCGAGACACTCGCTATCTCAGGCCAGCTCTCAGCCGTTTCCGACAAAATCGACATGGAGGGCATCGAGATTGAGGTGTATGTGATCAACAACAACTATCGCCAGACATTAACCGCCACAACCGATGAGCTGGGAACGTTTGAGGTAGAGTTTGAGCCTGTGGCTGGTCAGGTAGGACATTTTGTGGTAGGCGCTTGCTTCCCCGGTGAGACACTCACCGACCAAATGCAAGCGTTCGACATATACGGCTTGCGCCGCTCCACCTCGAGCTACATCAAAAACGAGCTGGCCACCGGCGAGCGCACCCTCGTCACCTTTGACATCGTCAACCCCTCGAGCGTGACCATCACAGGGGTCACCGCCGTCGCCACCGAGATCCCCGACGACGTAACCGTTGAGCCACAGCCCATCGGCGACATAGCCGCCGGGGCCACGGCCACCGTCGAGGTCTACCTCACCAGCACCGCCCCCTCGGCCTCTCAGATATGGTATCCGGTGCAACTCAGCCTCAAGAGCGACAATGGCGAGCCGCTGGCCGTCACCCTCTACGAGTATACCCGCAACCTGCAGGCCAAGCTCACCGGCGAGTCAACCTCGATCATCACCACCACCTTTGCCGACGCGTCGCGCACCTACCCCTACACCATCACCAACGAGGGCCTGGGCGAAACCGGCACCATCTCGCTCGCCCTCCCCTCGTGGATGAAGAGCGAGACCCCGGTGGAGATGGCCTCGCTCGCCTCGGGCGAGTCGGCCCAGATCGTGCTGCGCTTCGAGCCGTGGGACGGCATTGTGCCCAATGTGCCCATCTCAGGTCAGATCGGCATCAACTGTGTCAACGGCAACGGCCTGAGTATCCCCTACCGTATCACCCCGGTTTCCGACCTCACCGGCAACCTACGTGTGAAGGTGACCGACGAGTATACCTACAACACCAGCGAGGCCCCATTGGTGGCCAACGCCACCGTCACGCTCAAAAACGGCTACACCAACACCACCGTGGGCCAGCGCGTCACCGACTCCACTGGCATCGTCAACTTTGAGGAAGTGCCCGAGGGCTACTACACCCTCTACGTAACAGCCGACAACCACGACAGCTACAAGGCCAACATCATCATCAGCCCTGGCGAGACCAACATTGTCACCGCCTTCCTCCCTTATCAAGCCATCACCATCACTTGGGAGGTGGAGGAGACCGAGGTGGAGGACGAGTATAACATCACCACCACCGTCGTCTACGAGACCAACGTGCCCAAGCCCGTGGTGGTGCTCACCGTGCCCGACAGCATCCCTTACAAAGAGATGGCCGTGGGCGAGCGCCGTCTCTACTACGCCACGATGACCAACAAGGGCTTGATCACGGCCAAAAACACCGAGTTTGTGCTCCCCGCGAGCAACATCTACTACGAGTTTGAGTGGCTCACGCCATGGCAAAACATCGAGATCCTGCCCCAGCAAACGGTGGTTGTGCCGTTCTACTTCCACGTGATACGCAACTACAGCATGAATCATGGGGTGATCAAAGTAGCACGTCCCAAGGATACCGATGACGAAGACACCACGTCGGCTCCGCCTTGTACTGTCGAATTCCATATGTCGTGGGAATTTGAATGCGGCGGATCCAACCAGTTTGCCACCTACAATACCGGCTCGCAAATCACCTCATGCCTCGCGAACGGCAGTGGCAACACCTTCTTTGGCAGTAAAACGGTCGGTAGTGAAGGACTCGGTACGCCAGGATCCAACTCAAGCGTATCTGGCACCTTCACAGCGAACAGTGCGACCACTACTGATACTTCAACTTGCAACCAGTGTGAGGAAACGCTTAAAAAAGACGCCTTTGATTTTGCCATAAGTTTCACCCCTTTTAGTTGCGTATACAGTTTATTAAGTGCCTCAGATCATCTGGAGCTAATAAAGAATTTTATCGGGTGTTTACCAACCAATACTTCGGTAAATTTTTAAAGTTCACGAGGCATAAGCCTCAAAGTTGTTA
>JAJBVP010000207.1 GCA_020859755.1 Bacteroidales bacterium
ATTTCGCCGTTTTCTTATTTGCCGAAATCGACGATGCAAAATTACCGATTACAAAAGGCTTTCAACTACATGAATAGCGGGAAGATTACCCGTCTTGCCCTCCTTTCCATGCTACTGCTTCTGTTTCTGCCTTGGGAGGATGGGATGTCATGCTTCACCTATAGCAAAAATTACGTGTGGCCGCTGGCGCTGATCGCATGGATGATTTACCTGCTGTTCAGGCGCGAAGGGAGCGTAAAAATCCCCACCTTGTGCCTCTTAGGGGTGTTTTTAGGCCTGATACATGAGATGGCTGGACTAGCCTTGTGCGCGGCTTGTGTCGTGGATTGGCTATTGACGCGCGACCGCCGCATGCTATTGACGGCAATTAGCGCTTTTGTGCCGTCGGTTGTGATTTTGCTGATGGGCTTTATCCATCGCCACGAGGGGAGCTTGACATCGCCATCTCAGTTGTTTTGGGGTTTTAATCAGCCCTTGAAATATCTTGGATTCTATTGGTTGTCCAACGCTCCATGGCTACTGCTGGGATGCTTGGCCACGGTGGTTGTCGCGTGCCGCAAAAAGCTTAGAGGCAAAATCGACCGTCTGTGGATCTGGCTATTGGTGGCGGCCGTAGCCGCAGGGCTGCAAGGGGGAGCCGTGGCATTCTTGGGAGAGAGGGTCATGTGGTATTGCACGTTCTTCTCCATCGTGCTGTGTTTCCACATTCTCAACCGATTTTGGCCGAAGCCGATCATCAAGCCGCTATGGCTTAAACGATTAGCCTTCGTGGGGGTTTCCCTGTTGATTGGGGTGAATCTGGTGGCTGGAACTATTGCAACCTATCGAATGGCCGAGCAGGAGAAAACGATCGCGAGGGATTTCCTTGCCAACCCCTCGGCAGGACGTTTCTACGACATGTCGGCAGTCAATCATCCTACCTTATTGTCTTTCAACCGCTTAAGCTATTACAATCAAGCTCGCCATGTGGAGGATTGGAATCGCTTGACGTTTTACGTGCTGCATGGTCTTGATTATTGGGATATGCCTTTGCCAATCCCCGCCGACCTCCAGGACATCACCGAGGAGCGAGCAGCCAAGATCGACGGGCCCAATCCATGCTACTTGTATCGGGGCTGGATAGCGACACCGGGGGATATTAAGAAGAACCACGACTGGGTGCCCGTGCGCTACGCATGGGGCAGAACATTCTACCGTCCGATGTTCTGCACTCCGTTCACAGCCTCCGATGGCAAGCAATGGACGTTCATCGATTTTCAGGGTGGAGACTTATACAACCGCTGGTCGCCCATCACTTGGATAGCGTTTTGATCATGAAGGGGTCGCGCACGAAATATTACGGCAAATGGCTGAGCGTGGCGATGCTTGTCACGGTTGCTACGTTGTATTGTTGGTGGTACTGGGTGACGCCATTTTATAGCGACGATTTGGTGTTTGAAGCGCCATGGTTTGTAATCCCCGATGGGATGTCGTGGAGCGAATACAACTCTTATAGGCCGATGAGATTGGGGTTGTTTCGTGTATACGTGTTGGGAATGTTTGACCACGACGCTTTCCGTGGGGTCAACATGCTCACTCCGTGGTTTATATGGCTTCCCAAATGGATTTTTAACCTGTTGACCACCGCGGCGTTTATTCTTGCCATTTTATTTGGGGCGAAGGTGGCCGAAATACGTTTAACACAATACAACCGCATTGCACTCTTAACGTTGGCCATGCTGCTGGGGTTGCCATGGGTCGATCAAATGACATGCGTGGCCTACACGTTGAATTACACTTGGCCACTGCCCTTCTTGGCGCTCTACTACGTGCTGTATCGGCATGCTGGGCGCTATCCGCTGTGGGCGCTGTTGCTCGTGGCGCTGATTCTGGGAGCCGGGCACGAGATGATGGGTTTACCACTGTTCGCAGCCACTCTGCTCACCAATTGGGGCCCGGTGGATCGCAAACTGAAGGCAAGGCGATGGGCAGCGGCAATCACAGCCGCCGTGCCGTCGGTGGCGCTGATCATGGTATCGTATTTCGGCCGATTGGAGCACACGCAGTTCTACCGGTTCTTCGGCATCGGAGCAGAATATGCTTTCTCGGATTGCGTGGAGTGGTTTTTCTTCGACATGCCGTTTATCCTCCTCGCAGGGGTGGCAGCGATTGTGTGCCGGAAACGTTGGAAAGGCGACCGATGGGTTACGTATATGTTGTGGGCGGTGGCAATGTTTCTGGGCGAGTCGCTGGCATTGAACATGTCGGGACGACATGTATACATGTTCACTGATTTCACCGCTGTTTTGGCGTTCTTCCTGATCGTCGTACGAGCGTGCCCACGTCCCCTCATGCGCGGCCGTATCCAAGCCGTGGCACTGTGGGCTGCGTGCTTGTTGATAGCATCTGCCAATCTAGTCACGGGGGCGGTGGTGATTCATCGATTGGCTCGGGAAGAGGCCACAATCGTGCGCGAGCACTACCGGGAAGGCTCCGACCGACAATTCTACCCCATGACGCCGATGAAGGACATTCCATTGATAGGATTTCATCGCTACAGCTATCTGTTCCAGTACTACCGCTGCACCGTATGGACCGTCGACCTTTGGGATCTCGCCTTAGGGCACCCCTCGGTGTGGCCCCAACCGATTCCCGAGGCACTGCGCGACTTCACCGACGCCGACATGGTCAAGCTTCCCGGCGACAACAACGTCTACGACGTGCGCGGCTGGCTCGTGTCGCCCGACAGCGTCACCTCAGCCCGCTTCGACTTCCGCCTCGCCCCGGCCTTGGACGTCCCCCGCGTCGTGGCCACCCCCTTCCGCCGCGCCGACGGCCGCCCCCTCTACTACCTCACCCCACTCCACTCCCCCATCCTCCACCGCTACGCCACCTGCATAACTTCCCTCACTACCAACCACTGCGATTTCAAGAATAATCGCTAACTTTGCGGAGAAATAACCCAGTGCAACCCTCATGACGCGTCCCCGCTACCTTACATACGCCTTCCTACTAATCACCGCCATCCTCTTCTGCTGGTGGTACTGGGTCACCCCCTACTACAACGACGATATTTTATTCACCGCACCTTGGTGCGTCCAACAAACCGGGGAAACATGGATAGAATACAATGCCAAATCTCCAATGACTTGGGAGGGTTATGTGTATAAAGCATATCTCCTGTTTCATGAGGACGCTTTCAGAGGATTCAATCTATTGGCCCCTTGGTTTATGTGGTTACCTAAATGTTTATTCAACATATTTACCACCTTATTTTTCTTCGGGACTATTATCATAAGTGCAAAAACGGTTGATATAGAGTTTTCCCAATACAATCGTATAGCTCTAATAACTATGAGCCTAATTCTTTTCCTACCATGGGAAACAGGAATGAGTTGTATCGCACATACCATGAACTACATATGGCCACTATTTTTCTTGGCTCTTTATTTGTATTATTATAAAAATATCTCGGAATTTCCGTTATGGCCTCTGGTATTATGCGGATTGATTTTAGGTGGGGGGCATGAAATGCTGGGACTTCCAATATTTGGAGTTACTTTCTTAACGAATTGGGATAAAAAAACGTCATTGAGTATCCGCAAAAAAAGATGGGTAGCCGCTTTTAGTGCCTTAATCCCAACCTTGATTTTGTTAGGTGTCGCCTTCTTTGGGCGCTTAAACTACAATCCCAATTATTTCTTCTTGCACACTGACTCAGGAGAAGATTTCCCTGACCTCGTTTTAAGGCTTTTAATGATTGCCCCTTTCTGCTTCCTATGTTTAGCCATTTTACCTTTCGCTTGGCGACGATTCATCTCCAATCGATGGTTGATTTACCTTTTAACCCTAACAGTCCTTTTTTTCTTTGAGGGATTGTTACTAAACATGACAGGTGGTCGCGCTTATATGTGGGCTGAGTATATGGCCATCGTGACATTCTGTGCATTAGGTAATAAGCTAATACCGCGACCTATTATACTTTATAAATGGGGCTCCCTCCTGTTTTATACATGTATTCTTGCTATTCTATCGATCAATCTAAGTGAAGGAATATACTGGACCAACCGGCTAGGGAAAGAAGAGGATATTATACGCCGAGAATACTACTATGGGCATTCCCTCAATCAATTCTACCAGATGACGCCCCCCTCCCACATTTCCCCGCTTGCTTATCATCGGTTATGCTTTTTGTTCCAATATTATCGTTGCAATCATTGGGGACAACATATGTGGAGAAAGGACAACACTATAGATGAGCCGAATCCTACTCCAGTGCCTTTGATCTTGAAGAATTTTACCGATGACGAGATGGTTGCACTTTCTTACTGCCCTGAAATTCTCATGGCCCGGGATTGGTATATCTCCCGAGATAGCCTTACCCACGACAATACTTGTCGATGTTGTTTACCGAAAGGGGTATACGACATAGTTTCTACGCCATTTCTTCGTGAGGATGGCCAAAAATTCTATTTCCTCACGTTTTTATACAACCATTATTGGCTTGAGGGACGGATAGGACTCAACAAAATATATGCAAGATGAAAATCCCTCAAAATCTCACATACGCATTATTGTTGGTCGCCACCATCCTGTTTTGTTGGTGGTACTGGGTCGCCCCCTATTATTGCGATGATTGGGTTTTCGCAATTGGTCAACAAGATTGGCTTCAAGGAAGCTTATGGCATGACCATTTGGATGCCTGTGGACGTGAGCATTATAGTTGGGATTGGTGGGTAGACAGAAACAAGTGGATAATAATGGCCGACAGTCCCCGATTGTTCCAATTCTTGATGCCGGGATTGATGTGGTTTCCAAGCGGGGTTAATGACTTTGTAACCACCATCCTATTTTTTTCAGCTTTCATGCTCATTCTTAATACTTTCAAGATAAATGCTCCCCGATACAATCGAATTGGACTTTTACTTCTTGCCTTACTTCTTTTCCTCCCTTGGGAGAATGGGATGACATGCTTGATTTTCACTGAAAACTATGTATGGCCATGCCTTCCATTAGCCTTATTCTTATATGGTTTCAAGAATAAGAAGGATATCAAGCTTATATGGCTTATTCTTGCGGGAATTTTTGCGGGATGGAGCAACGAGATGGCGGGATGCGCATTGTTTGGTGGATGTATAATCTGCGCTATTCTATGGAAAGATGGACGCGGGAAAACTTTGGCCATGGGAGTAAGCGCACTGGTTCCAGCATTGTGTATTTACCTGAGCGAGATCTTTAATCGTCAAGCGGGTGATACCGAGATTATGCTGTTTTATGGGTATATGGGTTCGGCTAAACAGATGGCTTATTTTTGGATTACTGGTGCACCTTGGCTACTGCTTGGGGTTATAGCCAGTGTAATTAGTTGGTTAAGAAAAGGGCCAAGGGGAAAAATTGACAAGATGTGGGTTTTGCTACTATGCGCCGCGCTCGGGTGCGGACTGCAAGGGGCAGTTGTGGCGATATTGGGACCTCGTACAATGTGGTTCTGCAAGTTCTTCTCCATCCTGCTTTGTGCCTATATTGTGAATCGCCTCTGGCCGTCGTCGATAATAAAGAGGAAAGGGGTCGGGATTACTCTCTGGTTATTATTGTTGTCTATCGTTGTAGTGAATTTTGTGGCTGGAATTGTGGAGACTCGCAAAATGGTAAAGGAGGAGGAAACGATTATGGCTACTTATATGCAACAGCCCAAAGGCTCTCCGTTTGTAAATATGGAAGCCTCCAGACGGTCCTCCATTTTGGCATTTAACCGACTTGCCTATTGGGACTGCGCACGACATAATGCATGGTGCTGGCGCACGACTTGCGCATGGACCGGGCATCATTATCTATACGTAAATCGGCCTGTTCCAGCCGTTCTTCAGGATTTCAATATCACCAACGCCAAGAAAATCGCTGGCGAAAATCCTCTATACGAATACAAAGGATGGCTTGTGGCTGATTCCACTTTTGAGGACTGCGAGGTAGTGATTGACTATTATTGGCATCGCAAGAAACGGGAATCTTACCACACGGCGTTTACAGCCACGGACGGCAATCGGTGGTCGTTTGTCGATTTCGATGGCGCTGATGTTTACGCCCGTTGGGGCAAAATCAAACGTATTGATGTAATCCATGAATAAGTCGCGATACATATCCCTTGCCATAATAACCCTTACCGCTATTTTGATGTGGGGATTGTATCAGGTTACGCCATATTTTTGCGATGACCTGTGGCTGGGGATGGATTGGCTTGACGGAAGGGCATCGCTGGAGAAATACCCCGATTTTGTGAGATGGCTCACTACCGAGGACAGCCCACGTCTGTTCAACTTCCTGTTCCCCGTTTTTCTTGGATACCTACCTAAATGGCTTTTTAATACAGCGTCGGGAGCCATATGGCTATGGAGCCTGAATCTCATGCTTAGAATCAGTGAGATTAAACTTAATCGTCCCCTGTGGACGTTGGTCCTGGTGCTCGGGCTGATGATTTGCCAGCCTTGGCGAATTGACGCGATAATGTGTGTGATTTACTCCACTAATTATGTGTGGACAATGCCGTTGTTGCTATTATCCATTTGGTGGTTCACGCATCCCGATGGCCATGGCACCTTGCCTCTCTTCCTATTGGGATTTTTCTCTGGATGGGCACAAGAATGCATTGCGTTGCCATTGCTCGGAGGTTGCTTGTTGTGGTGGATTGTCAATCTTCGCAAGATGAACTCACCCCGTTGGTTTTATCTTGGTGGCCTGGTAACGGGGATTATTCTTACATCCATTCTAAGCGCGAACGCACGCTATGAGGATTTTGACTATGCATTGGGCGGGATACTCAATCCAAAAGCGATTGTAATTGGTGGGGTCACGCTCAACTATTTGGCCATTGGGGCTCTTGTGCTTTGGTGCGCCATGATAATGTCCAAGAAACTTCACCCTCGATTGCGTGCCACCTGTACCACAATGCTAATTGGAGCAACTGCCGTCGCCTTGATCATTGGCTCTACCATGTGGCTCGTGAGCGAGCGCATGACGTGGTTTGCCCAACTCCTGGGCTTGCTCACCCTAATTTACCTTTGCAATCTCATTTGGCCCAAACCTTTGTTACGGAATAATTTGGCATCGATTTCGGCAGGACTTATTCTGGGCGCATTACTCTTTTGGCATCTTGGGGCATCTATCGCTTTCACTCATAAGCAAGCTAAAATGTGGGAGAAAGTCGGACAAGAATACATCGCAACCAACAATGGGAACGTTTTTTGCGATATACCGTTGCCCCAGTCAATTCCTTGGATAGTATACAATAAGGGGATACTTTCTCGCGAGGCTATCAACGGCTTCCATTGGAAGTGGCGTTGCAAATATTATGGGGGAGAGGAAAAGCCCCTACCCGTGCCCTTGGAGCTACGCCAACTCAACCCCGATCGGCTCATCAAAGCGGCAGGGGAAAATCCATTCTACATCTATGGAAATTTGTTGGTCGTGCCCAATGGTACTGAAGATTTACCAATCGAAGTGACCATAACCTACAACTTTGGCTTACATCATCTAGCAAATATAAGTTATACCCTATTCAATACCGACACAGGCGATGAATATTGGTATGTAACCCAAGACAACCCTGAGGCCTTATTTCCATGGAAAAAGATAAAACAAATCGACCGAGCTCAATAACCGATATCAACGACCCGCGCTGGTGGACATGGGCGATTATCGGTTTGACTGGATTACTGTATTGGTGCTTGCTTCAAGTCACCCCGTATTACTACGAGGATATCTCCTTTGGACATAGCTGGCAAACTTGGGGTGTCGACTCCCAAGCATGGGCCGATTGGATGCAACATTTTAAGGAGGACTCTCCTCGATGGCAGAATCTGTTCTTCCCAGTCTTCCTTGCCATAATCCCAAAATGGATTATCAACATCGTCACTACTTTAGCATTCACCTCATTTATACCTTTAGCATTAATCCTCACCCGAATTGGATTCCGCAGGCCTTTATGGACCCTTGGCCTTATTACTCTTATAATGTTCTGTTGCCCATGGTCGGCCGAACCCATGACATGCGTGGTCTTCTCCACCAATTATATGTGGCCGTTGCCAATGATTATGTTATGCTTTTTAGGTATAACTGGTCAATGGCGACCAAATGTCGTGGCATTAGGTGTGTTGGCGTTCTTCACTGGTTGGGCTCAAGAGTTATTTGGTGCTCCCCTTTTGATGGGTAGTGTCGTTTATGCGATAGTCAATCGCCACAAAATCGACAAAGCGACATGGGCCGTTATCATCGGAGTAACGCTAGGATTGACATTGCTGATCGTAGGCAGTATTAGCAGCCGCTACATAGATGCCTCAGGTAATTCCAGAATAGGTGTTCCCAATTTAAGGCATTTGGCATACGGCGTGATGTGGCAATATATGGCGCTTATGGCGATAGGTGCTTGGTTGGTTGTCTGGACCAAACATAAACTCGCTGTGCTACCTCCAGGCGCTTGGATGTTACTCCTTACAGCCACCATTGTGGCAGCTATTGACAGCACCGTGTTAATCGATTGGGGATATCGCACCTCGTGGCCAAGCCAAATGTTTGGTATTATCACTTTGGCTATGTGTCTGAACGCTTTATTCCCTACTCCAGTAGTGTCACAGCATTGGTTGGCTTGGACATTGGGAATCGCGAATAGTATCGTGGTATTCGGTCACCTTATTGTGTCAATTTGCTTCACTAATAAAGTTGCGACCCAAATGGCCGAACTCGAGCGCGATTATTTCACCAACCCCGACCGTGAAGGATACTTTTCTCCTTATCCTGAGCCTCAAGCCCCTGTCTTAGCTTTAAACAAGGGGCAAATATGTTTAGGGGCAAGGTTTATTCGCGCCGGGTACCGTACCCTCGAAAAACACGGTAAAACCGTAAATATCCCACGGCCTGTTCCAGCCATTATAAGGGATTTCACTCCCGAAAAGGCCGAGAAAATGCCTGGAGATAATCCGTTCTATTACTATAAGGATTGTCTGGTTGCATCACCACTTGACAGCGTCAAAACCGAAGACATATATATTCTCTCACTCAACCACGGCGTGCGCAAAAGCGAGTACATAATCTGCAATCCCTTCACCGCCGACGATGGGCGCCACTGGATCTACGTCACCACCTCCTGCCACGAGCTCACCACCCCCCTCAAACACATCGTCGCAATGGATAATCAGTGAGGAGGCTTTAGGAGAAGAGGGCGCGGAAGGCTTCCTCGACTTTGCCCACCTCGATGAGCTGGAGGTGGAGGCGGGAGGGATCGAAGCCTTTGAGGCAGCCGCGGGGGATGAGCATGTGGGTCATTCCGAGCTTGTCGGCCTCGAGGATGCGTTGCTCGAGGCGGGTGACGGGGCGTATCTCGCCCGATAGGCCCACCTCGCCGGCGCAACACCAGCCGCGGGGTATCACCATGTCGACGTTGGACGACAGGATTGCGCAGATCACGGCCAGGTCCAACGCGGGGTCGTTGACGCGCAAGCCACCGGCGATGTTCAAGAACACGTCCTTTTGGGCCAATTTGAAGCCCACACGCTTCTCAAGGACGGCCAGAAGCATGTTCATGCGTCGGGGATCGAAGCCCGTGACGGCGCGTTGGGGAGTGCCGTAGGCGGCGGTGCTCACAAGCGCTTGGGCCTCGATCAGGAACGGTCGGATGCCGTCGATCATCACGCCGATGGCCACGCCCGACAGTTCCTCGCCGTTTTGCGACAACAGCATCTCGGAAGGGTTGGTGACCTCGCGCAGGCCACGCGACACCATCTCGTAGATGCCGATCTCGGAGGTGGAGCCGAATCGGTTTTTAATCGAGCGAAGGATGCGGTACATGTAGTGGCGGTCGCCCTCGAATTGCAGGACGACGTCGACAATGTGCTCCAGCACCTTGGGGCCGGCGAGCGTGCCTTCCTTGTTGATATGGCCAATGAGGATGACGGGTACATTGGTAGTCTTGGCGTAGCGTAGCAGCTGGGCGGCGCATTCACGGACTTGCGACACGGAGCCGGCGGCCGATTCGATGGCGTCGGAGGCGATTGTCTGGATGGAGTCAACGATAAGCAACTGGGGTTGCAGCTCGCGGGCGTGGTCGAGGATGCGCTCGAGCGACGTCTCGGTGACGATATAGCAGTTGTCGCTTTGGCGGCCGATACGGTCGGCGCGCATCTTGAGCTGCGAGGGGCTTTCCTCGCCCGAGGCGTAGAGGATGCGTTTGGTCTTAATAGCGAGAAGATTCTGCAGCACGAGGGTCGACTTGCCGATCCCCGGCTCGCCCCCGATTAGCACCATCGAGCCGGTGACCAGTCCGCCCCCGAGCACGCGATTCAGCTCCTCGGAAGGCATGTGGATGCGTTGCTCGGCGCCGGCCTCGATTTCCGAGATCTTGCGGGCGCGACTCTTCTCTCCACCAGGGGATAGGGAGCGCGACACCCCCTTATTGGTGGTGACGCGCTCCTCTACCATAGTGTTCCAGGCACCGCAGGAGGCGCAACGGCCCTCCCATTTGGGCGACTCGTAGCCGCACTCGCTGCAGAACCAGGCTGTCTTTACTTTCTGTGCCACGTTATTCAACGATGGAATCTACCTCCACGCCGTTGGGAGCGAGGGAGTCGGTGGCCATGTAGTCGATTTCGCTGTCGGGCTCCATGCCGTCAAACACAGTGGGATCTACCTTCTCCTCGAGTTGCATGCCCTTGTCCATCACTTGCATGGTGTACTGGAAAAAGTCCTGAAGTTTCTTCTGGGTGTCGGTGTCGAAGTTGGATGAACCCATCATGATGATCTCACCAAGGCGCTGGGTTGCGGCCTCTTGGTCCTTGGTGTCTTGCTCTTTGGCTTTCTCGCAGAATTCCTTGTAGGCGTCGATGCCTTTGTCACCGTCCTTAAGGAACTGTGAGAAACGCTCGTCGAGCTGCTTCATGTAGTCCTCGTTGATGGCGATGGCCTGCTGATAATCGGCCTGGGAGAACGCCGAGGGATCCTTGTCGTACTTTTCGATGAGCGCCTGAGCGGCCTTGAGGTCAAATTTCGGGAGGTCGGTTTTGCTTGAGCAGGCAGCCAGCATCACCATGGCGATGACCGACAGGAATAAGATAGCTTTTTTCATTTTCTTTATAAATTCAATACTTCGGTAAATTTTTAAAGTTCACGAGGCATAAGCCTCAAAGTTG